>NZ_CP081844.1:635584-948668 GCF_019803445.1 Caenibius sp. WL | reverse complement strand
ACAGCCTGAGCGAAGCCCGCGTTTTCCGAGAGAAAGCCATAACCGGGATGGACCGCTTCCGCCCCGGCCCGTTTTGCCGCAGCAAGGATCTTTGCGCCCGCGAGATAGGATTCGCTTACCGGTGACGCGCCGATATATGCCGCCTCATCGGCCGAACGGACATGGAGCGCATCGGCATCCGCATCGGAATAGACGGCAATGGTGCGAATGCCCATGCGCCGGGCGGTGCGGATGATGCGGCAAGCGATTTCGCCGCGATTGGCAATGAGAAGCGAACGGATCATCGCCATCACATCCGGAACACGCCGAACGCGGGGCGTTCGGGAATCGGCGTTTCAAGGCAGGCTTCCAGCGCCAGACCCAGCACATCGCGCGTCTGGGCCGGATCGATCACCCCATCATCCCACAGCCGCGCGGTGGCGTAGTAGGGATTGCCTTCATCCTCGTACTTCTGGCGGATGTCCGCCTTGAAGTTTTCCGCTTCTTCCGGCGTCCAGGTTGCGGCATCGCGGTGGACGGCGGCGAGGACCGCTGCCGCCTGTTCGCCCCCCATCACCGAAATGCGCGCATTGGGCCAGGTGAACAGGAAACGCGGCTGATAGGCCCGGCCACTCATCCCGTAATTGCCCGCGCCGAACGAGCCACCGATAATCACAGTGACTTTGGGCACAGTTGCCGTCGCCACCGCCGTCACCAGCTTGGCCCCGTGCTTGGCGATCCCTTCGGCTTCGTATTTGCCGCCGACCATGAAACCGGAAATATTCTGCAGGAACAGCAGCGGAGCCCGGCGCTGGCACGCCAGTTCGATAAAATGCCCCCCTTTCAGCGCGCTTTCCGAAAACAGCACCCCGTTGTTGGCCAGTATCGCCACGGGAATGCCCCAGATATGCGCGAAACCGCACACCAGCGTGTTGCCGTAAAGCGGCTTGAATTCGTGGAACTCGCTGCCATCGACAAACCGGGCGATGACTTCGTGCACATCGTAGGGCGCGCGAACATCCTTTGGGATAATCGCGTAGAGGTCTTGCGGATCGTACTTGGGCGGGCGCGGTTCGCGGCGGGCAATGCCCGCATCCCCCGGCGCGCCGAGATGGCTGACGATATCGCGGACGAGAGTCAGCGCATGCTCGTCGTTATCGGCCAGATGATCGGCCACGCCGGACTTGCGCGCATGGAGATCGCCCCCGCCCAGATCCTCCGCCGAAATCACTTCGCCGGTCGCCGCCTGCACCAGCGGCGGCCCGGCCAGGAAAATCGTGCCCTGTTCCTTCACGATCACCGTCTCGTCCGACATCGCGGGCACATAGGCGCCGCCTGCGGTGCAACTGCCCATGACACTGGCGATCTGCGGAATGCCGCGCGCCGACATGTTTGCCTGATTGTAGAAGAACCGGCCGAAATGATCGCGGTCGGGAAAGACTTCTGCCTGATTGGGCAGGTTCGCCCCGCCGCTGTCGACGAGATAGATGCAGGGCAAGCGGTTTTCCTGCGCGATTTCCTGCGCGCGCAGATGCTTCTTCACCGTCATCGGGAAATAGGTGCCGCCTTTCACCGTGGCATCGTTGGCGAAAATCATGCAGCGGCGGCCGGAAACCTGGCCCAGGCCAGTAATGATTCCGGCACCCGGCACTTCGCCATCGTACATTCCGTTGGCGGCAAGCTGGCCGATCTCCAGAAACGGTGATCCGGGGTCGAGCAACCGCTCCACCCGTTCGCGGGGGAGCAGTTTGCCGCGCGCCACATGCCTTGCCCGCGCCCGTTCGTTGCCGCCCAGCCCCGCTGCGGCCACACGTGTACGCAGTTCCTCAGCCAAGGCGCGGTTGTGGGCGGCACGGGCTTGCGCTTCGGGGCTGTCAGGATTGAGATTGGTGGACAGGACAGGCGCGCTCATACTCAGGCCCCGATCAGTTCGCGGCCGATCAGCATTCGGCGGATTTCGTTGGTTCCCGCCCCGATATCGAGCAGCTTGGCATCGCGCAGATAGCGTTCGACCGGCCATTCCTTCGTGTAACCGGCCCCGCCCAGCGCCTGCACCGCTTCCAGCGCGACTTTCACCGCGTTTTCGCTGGCCAGAAGGATCGCGCCCGCCGCGTCAGAGCGGGTGACTTTCCCCGCATCGCAGGCGCGGGCTACGGCATAGACATAGGCGCGGGCGGAATTGAGCGCGACGGCCATATCCGCCACTTTCGCCTGCATGAGCTGGAATGTGCCGATAGCCGCGCCGAATTGCCTACGCTCACGCACATAGGGCAAAACGGCATCCAGACAGGCCTGCATGATACCCGTCTGGATGCCGGAAAGCACCACGCGTTCGTAGTCCAGCCCGCTCATCAGAACTTTCACGCCGCCGCCGAGTGGACCGAGAATGTTTTCATCCGGCACGAAACAATCGTCGAACACCAGTTCCGCGGTGGGCGAACCGCGCATGCCCATCTTCGCGATCTTCTGACCAATGGAAAACCCGGTGAAGCGCTTTTCAATCAGAAATGCGGTAATGCCCTCTGCCCCGGCGTCCGGCGCGGTCTTGGCATAAACCACCAGCGTATCGGCATAAGGCGCATTGGTGATCCAGAATTTGGTGCCGTTGAGGCGGTATCCGCCCGCAACCTTGTCCGCCCGCAATTTCATCGAGACCACGTCCGATCCGGCCCCGGTTTCGGACATCGCCAAGCTGCCGACCTGCGCGCCCGCGATCAGCCCCGGCAGATACTGCATTTTCTGCTCCGGCGTGCCCCAGCGGCGGATCTGGTTGACGCACAGATTGGAATGCGCACCGTAGGAGAGGCCGATGGAGGCCGAAGCCCGGGCGATTTCCTCCTGCGCGATCACATGTTCGAGATAGCCGAGGCCGAGGCCGCCGAATTCTTCCTCCACCGTGATGCCATGCAGCCCCAATTCGCCCATGGCAGGCCACAACTCGCGCGGGAACCAATCCTCCTCATCGATCCTTGCCGCCAGAGGGGCGATCCGGTCCTGCGCAAAGCGGGCTGTCGTCTCGCGGATCGCATCCGCCGTTTCGCCCAGGCCGAAATCGAACTCGGTCATTGCCCTGCTCCTTCTCCACACACGTTATAGGGGCCTAGGGCGCTCAAGCATAACTGGATTTTGGCCGGGACCGCCTCCCCATCAATCCATCGCAATCAGGCTGGCGTTCCCGCCGGAGGCCGTCGTGTTCGTCGAGATCGCCAATTCCTCGACCAGCCCGTGCAAGGGATAGGCGGCGGGCGACAACATGCGTGCGGGCGGTGCCGCATAGACGGGAATCACCCCGCCGGGCCAGGCAGCGATATCCTGCAACGTGGCGACGATCGCGTGCCTTTCCCCTTCGGCCAGCACTGCCGCAACATCATGTGCACCCGCCACGAGGCGCTGGCGCGCACTGGCAGGCAGTTCCGCGACAGTGGCCAGCAAACTCTCGCCCGCCTCCACACAGGCCTCGTTTCCGGTGGCGAACGTTGCCGCCAACTGGTGGAACAGGCCATGGCGGGTGATGGGCCGCAGCAGGATAGTACCGCGCGGTCGCAGGCTATAGACATTGCGTTCCCCCACCGGACCGGGCAGGTCGCACCGCATGCCGAGCGGGGATGCCGCGCCGATGGCCCGCACGACCTGCGCCATGGCCTGTTCGCCCGCCCTGTCGAGCCATGCGGCCAGATCATCCGCGGCCCGGTCGGGCATCGCGATGGGCGGCACGGCTACATCGGTGGACGGTTGCACCAGCCGCCGCAGATAGAGCGGCCCACCCGCTTTCGGTCCGGTGCCGGAAAGCCCGCGCCCACCGAACGGCTGCATGCCGACGACCGCCCCGATCACGTTGCGATTGACGTAGATATTGCCCGCTTTCACCCGCTGCGTGACATGGGTGGCGATTCCATCGATGCGGGTGTGCAGGCCAAACGTCAGGCCATAGCCGCTGGCATTGATCGCCGCGATGACACTATCGAGCGCCTCGCGCCGGTAACGCACGACATGGAGGACCGGCCCGAACACTTCGCGTTCCAGATCGCCCACCGCATCCAGTTCGATCAGTGTCGGCGGCACGAATGTCCCGGCGCGTGTTTCCGGCGGCAGTTCCTGTTGCGTCACCCGGTATCCGCGCGCGCGCATGGCGGCGATATGGGTCTCGATAGCCTCCTTCGCCTCGGCATCGATCACCGGGCCGACATCGACCGCCAGCCGGTCGGGACGGCCCACACGCAGTTCCTTCATCGCACCTTTGAGCATCGCCAGCGTGCGTTCGGCGATATCCTCCTGCAGACACAGGATGCGGAGGGCGGAACACCGCTGCCCGGCGCTGTTGAACGCCGATGCGACCACATCGGCCACGACCTGTTCCGCCAATGCCGAACTGTCGACGATCATTGCATTCAGGCCGCCCGTTTCGGCAACCAGCGGGATCGGCAGGCCCGCAGGTGACAGACGCCCGGCCAACTGCCGCTGGATCGACCGGGCGACTTCGGTCGATCCGGTAAAGATCACCCCCGCCACATCCGCCGCCGCAACCAGTTCCGCACCGATGGCGCCTTCCCCGCATAGCAGTTGCAGCACGTCTCGTGGCACCCCGGCTTCATACAGCAGACGCACGCCTTCGGCCGCAACGAGCGGCGTTTGCTCGGCCGGTTTGGCCAGCACCGGATTGCCCACCACCAGCGCCGCCGCAACTTGCCCGGTGAAGATCGACAACGGGAAATTCCATGGACTGATGCACACCACCGGCCCCAGCGGCCTGTCCGCCCCGGTCAGCCCCGCCCGGGCCTGCGCCGCATAATAGCGCAGGAAATCGACCGTTTCCCGCACTTCGCCAATCGCATCGGGCAGAGATTTGCCCGCTTCACGCACGATCAGGCCCAGAAGCACCGGCATCCGCGCCTGCATCGCATCGGCCGCCCGCTCCAGCATCGCGGCGCGCTCCTCCACCGGAACAGCGCGCCAACCCTGCGCCGCCACCGCTGCCACGCGGGCCACATGCCGGGCATCGTCCGCTTCTGCAAACGCCACGGTGCCGACACGATCGTTGCGATCGGCCGGGTTGCAGATGGCATGTGTAGGGCGCTGCACTTCAAGACCGGCAATCTGCGATTCCGCGTGCCAGCCGGACTTCGCGCTCTCGGCCAGAATGGCGCTCAGACCGGCCAGCACGCTTTCGTCCGTCAGGTCCAGCCCGGCCGAATTGCGCCGGTCGGGAAAGAGTTGGGGCGGGAGAGCGATCCGCTCATGCCCGCTGCCCGGCATGACCATTGCCCGCACGTATGCGACAGGGTCGGCAATCAGGTCCGCCACCGGTACGTCCGGATCGCCGATGCGGTGGATGAAGGATGAATTGGCCCCGTTTTCAAGCAAGCGCCGCACGAGATAGGCCAACAGGTTCTCATGCGTGCCCACCGGTGCATAAATGCGGCAGGGCCGCGCCAGCTTCGCCGGGCCGACCACTTCCTCGTACAAGGCTTCCCCCATGCCATGGAGGCACTGGAATTCATAATCCCCGATGGCGAAATCCGGGCCGGCCATGTGATAGATACTCGCCAATGTCTGCGCATTATGCGTTGCGAATTGCGGAAACACCGCATCGTTCGCAGCCAGCAATTTCCGCGCGCAGGCGATATAGCCAACATCGGTATACACCTTGCGGGTATAGACCGGGAAATCCGCGAGCCCGTCCAGCTGCGCGCGCTTGATTTCGGCATCCCAATAGGCGCCCTTGACCAGCCGCACCATGATCCGCCGCCCGGCCCGCCGCGCCAGATCGATGATCCAGTCGATCACGAACGGGCAACGCTTGCCATAAGCCTGCACCACGAAACCGAGCCCATCCCATCCTGCAAGGCCGGAATCTGAGGCCAGGCTTTCGAACAGGTCGAGCGAAAGCTCCAACCGGTCCGCTTCCTCGGCATCGATGTTGAACCCGATGCCGTATGATCGGGCAAGAGCGGCCAATGCGGCGACTTGGGGCAGCAGTTCACCCATCACCCGGTCCGCCTGACTGCGCGCATAGCGCGGATGCAGCGCGGACAACTTGATCGAAATGCCCGGCTCTGCGTAAATCCCGCGTCCCGCCGCGACTTTGCCGATCGCATGGATCGCGCGTTCATAGTCCCGGTAATAACGCGCCGCGTCCGCCGCCGTCACCGCCGCTTCGCCCAGCATGTCGTAGCTGTAGGCGAACCCTTTGGCCTCCATCGCACGGGCCCGGTCGAGCGCTTCATCGATGGTTTCGCCGACTACGAAACGTTCTCCCATCGTGCGCATCGCCAGATCGACCGCGCCGCGGATCACCGGTTCGCCCGCGCGCGCGATCAGGCGGCTCAAGGCGGCGGAAAGCCCCCGGTCGTTGACACTGTCGAGCAGTCTGCCCGTGACGATCAGCCCCCAGGTCGCAGCATGGACGAACAGCGATCGCCCGCCGCCGATGTGCGCTTTCCAGTCCCCCTGCGCGATCTTGTCGCGGATCAGGGCATCGCGGGTATCCGTGTCCGGAATGCGGAGCAGCGCTTCGGCAAGGCACATCAACGCCACACCTTCCTCGCTCGACAGCGCGAATTCCTGCATCAGGCTTTCGACACCGTTCCCGCCCCGCTTCGCCCGCAGCGCTGTGACAAGCCGGCGAGCAGTGACGCGCACAGCAGCCGCCATATCCGCCGGCAGCGCCGCCTGTTCCAGCAGCGGCAGCACGCATTCCATTTCCGGCCTGCGATAAGCGGCGGTGATCGCGCGGCGCAGCGATGTTGGTGCGCGGACCGGCGGGGCGAATGCGTAAAAAAGGGGTTCGCTCATCCCGGCAGGATAGCGCGGCTGGCGCATCCGTTCCGGCTGAACTTGAAACGCCGCATCATCCTGCCCACCGCCCGTTCATGCCAGCAATACGTCCCGCAGCACGACAGCGTCGTTATGCTCCTCGTCACGGGCGGCATAGACGAGAGTGACCGTCTGCGTCGCGGCCAGATCGCGGATGCGGTCGAGATCCGGGCCATGTTGCCGCAGTTCCGCCCGATAGCGGCGCTGGAATTCCGCCCAGCGCCCCGGATCGTGGCCGAACCATTGCCGCAGTTCGGTGCTCGGCGCGATATCCTTCATCCAGTCGTCGAGCGCGGCCTCCTCCTTGCTCACGCCGCGCGGCCACAGGCGGTCGACCAGAATCCGCACGCCATCGCCCGGTTCGGCCGGTTCGTATGCGCGCTTCAAACGCAGGTTCGCAGAAGGGACGGATGTGATCATACGGGCATCTCCTGCGCAAACGCGGGCTTCGCGCCGCCGCAGGCCGCAGGCCGAAACCGGTGGGCATGGCGCTGAGTCCCGCCACTATAGCAAATATCCGCATCCCCTTCGAGCGGTGGGCAGATCACCCCCTGAGGACCTGCCGCCGGAACCCGGTGGGGCTTTGCCCACGCGCCTTGCGGAATGCGACGGCAAAGCTGCTGGGCGTGGCAAAGCCGAGCAGGTGGGCAATTTCCTTGATCGAGCGGTCCGGTTTCGCCAGCAGCGCCTGCGCGCGTTCGATACGGGTTCGTTGCACATGGGCGTGGATCGTCTCGCCGGTCGACTGGCGGAAACTGCGCATCAGGTGCCCGGCGCTGATGCCGCAGACCTGCGCCAGTTCCGCAATCGTCGGGCTGCGATCGAGCGAGCTGGCGATATAGTCGGTCAATCGCCGCAGCTGCACGGGGGAAAGCCCCCCGGAATGGTGCCGCCGCCCTTCGCCATCCTGCCGCACATGGCGCACCACATCGACGATCGCCGCACGCACCAGCAGATCGATCATCGTTTCGCGCGCGAAGCCGGGCGAGCGCAATTCGTGCGCAAGGCGGCGCATCATCTCTTCCATCTGCGGCGCGCGGATATCGCCGCAGGCCAGCAACCGATCCTCGGACAGCCCCTGTTCGAACAGGGCCAGATCGGCGAATGCGCCGTAATCGAGGCGGCAGGACAGCGTCTGCTGCAAACCGCCCGGCCCCCAGCCCATGATCGGCACGCCGCCCGGCACGAACGTGATATTGCCGAAATGGAAGGGCCGCGTTTCCCGCCGGTCATGGATATAACGCCCGGTGGAACCGCGCGGCCGCCCGCTGAGACTGACGGAGAGGACATGATCGGCCCGCGCCTTGCCCCCTTCGCTTGGCGCTTCGTGATGGTAGGTGCGCAGTTGCAAATTGACGCCCGGCATCGCGAACATCGCATCGATCTGATAATCGCGCACGCGCCCCGCAGATGCCTGTCCGGCCGCTATTTCCTCGCGCATCGGCGCTTTCCCTTGTTTTCGCCTGCCTCTCTCCCACCGGGGATTAGGCAAACATGGCCCGGATGCCAAGCCGCCCGGCGGCAATCCGAAAATGTTGGTTTTCGAAAGCTTGTGCGTTTTGGAAAAGCCTTTGCCCTTTTCAACACTCCGGTGGCCGCATAGCCTCCTCACCAGAAGTCTTGTCCGTAATGGGCAAAAGGACCAGCACCATTTCTTGGAGAGGATCGTCTTTCGCCCATGCGGCCTGCCTTATCCCGCGCATTGATGAGAGCAGCCCGCCATGGGCGCTGAACCGGCCTTTCGCTACGACCCGTTCTCGCCCGAGGCGATGGCGGACCCGGAGCCGTTCTACCGCCGGTTGCGTGCGGATCATCCGGTCTATCCCCTGCCGCAATACCGGGCCTGGGCCCTGTCCCGGTTCGAGGACGTGTGGAACGTCTTCCTCGACCGGGAGCGGTTCACCGAAGCCGAAGGGCAGGTGTTCCCGCGCGAACTGTTGACCGCGCCCGCAGGCAAAACGGTGCCCGAACCCAAGCTCGTCCCGCTCGACCTGTTCAACAATCTCGATCCGCCAGTGCACGGGCTGGTCCGACGGGCCATGGGCGCATCGCTGCTGCCCGGCGCGGTGGGAAAGATGGAACCGATGCTGCGCGATCTGGTGCGCAAACGGCTGGACCTGCTGGCCGAAACCGGGCGGCTGGATATCAATCTCGATCTTGCCAGCCATGTTTCGGCCGGGGCGGCATGCCATATCGTCGGCTTCGCGCAGAGCGAGATCGAAGACGCCATCGCGCTGGTCAACCGCTCCGTCGCCCGGGCGCCCGATCAGCCGGGGATGACAGAGGACGGCTGGGCCGCGATCGGCGAAATCGCTGCCCGCATCAAGCATCTGGTGATCCAGCGCCGCAGCGGCACGGTGCCCGGCGATCCGCGCATGATTGATGGGCTGATTGCCGCCGATATTCCGGGGCGCGGCCCCCTGTCCGATGATGAAATCGCCCAGCAGCTCATCAGCATCCTGATCGGCGGCACGGAATCGCTGCCCAAAGTCATGGCAGGGGGTTTGCGCGAACTGTGGCGCCGGCCCGATCAGCGCGCCGCCGCCGCCGCCGATCCGGCCGCCCATGCCGCCTCCACGTTCGAGGAAATGGTCCGTATGTTCGGCCCCGCGCAATGGTTCGGCCGCACGCTGAAGCAGGATGCGGTGATCGCGGGCACGCCGATGCGCGCAGGTGAACGGGTGCTGCTGCTGACCGCCTCCGCCAACCGGGACGAGCGCGAGTTCACCGATCCCGACACGTTCCACTGGGATCGCCAGATGCGCCGCGTGGTCGCGTTCGGCATGGGGCCGCACTTCTGCATCGGCATCCATATCGCCCGCCTCGAAGGGCGGCTGATCGTGGAAGAACTGCTGCGCCGCTTTCCCGATTACACCATCGACGAAGCGCGGGGCGAACGCGCCACGTCCGAATTCCAGATCGGCTGGGTCCGCCTGCCGATCACCGTCCATTCTCAAGGGAACGCCGCCTGATGCACACTTTCACGCAAAAACCGGATATCGTCGCCAGCGGGTTCGCCTTTGCCGAAAACCCGCGCTGGCACGATGGGCGGCTGTGGTTCGTCGATATCCATGGCGGCCATGTCTATGCCATGGATGGCGCGGGCACGCTGGAAACCGTGGTCACCCCGCCCGATTCCCCTTCCGGCATCGGCTTCATGCCCGATGGCAGCCTGCTGGTGGTAGCGGTACACGATATGAAAATCCTGCGCTGGAAAGACGGGCAACTGACCGAACATGCAGATCTGTCGCATATGGCGAAGGCCGGGTTGAACGATATGCTGGTCGATCCGCAAGGCCGCGCCTACGCCGTGCAGCACGGGTTCGACTGGCGCGGCGGAGAAGCCCCGGTGGCCGCACCGCTGCTCTGCGCGGAACCCGATGGCAGCGTCCATCAGGCAGCAGGCGGAATGGAAAGCGGCAACGGCATGGTGCTCACCCCCGATGGCCGCACGTTCATCATCGCCGAAAGCGGCGCCTGCCGCCTCAGCGCGTTCGACCGCGACGAACAGGGCCGCCTGTCCAACAGGCGCGTCTTCGCGCAACTGCCCGATGGCTATTACCCCGATGGCATCTGCCTCGACGATACCGGCGCGGTGTGGGTCTCGTGCTGCTGGGGCCCGGGCGTCATCCGGGTGGAGGATGGCGGCACGATCACCCATCTGGTGCCGAGCGAGGAAGGCCGCAATCCGTTCGCCTGCGTGTTCGGCGGGCCGGATCGCAAGACCCTGTACATCTGCACGGCAGAGCAGGAAGAGCCGACCACCGCCCTTGCCAAAATGGCTTCGCGGATCGAGGCCATCGATGTCGGCTTCGCCGGGGCGGGCCTGCCGTGAGCGGGGTGGACGATCTTCACGCCGCACTGAACCAGGCGGTCGGGCCGGATCAGGTTTTCACCGGCGATGCGATCGATCTGCGCTATCACACCGATCTGCGCGGCCAGCCGTTGCCGCGCCCGGGCTTCGTCGTGCGCCCCGGCAGCACGGAAGAAGTAGCCGCGGTGCTCAGCGCGGCCCAGCGGTTCGGCATCCCCGTCACCACGCAGGGCGGGCGCACCGGCGTGGTCGGCGGGGCCGATGCCGCGCCCCATGCCATCGCCCTGTCGCTCGAACGGATGAACCGCATCCTCGAAATCGATCCCGCCAGCATGACGATGACGGTGGAGGCCGGCTGCGTTCTGCAAACCGTGCAAGACCGGGCCGAAGCGCAAGGGATGATCCTGCCGCTCGATCTCGGTGCGCGGGGCACGGCGACTATCGGCGGCAATATCGCCACCAACGCGGGCGGTGTGCGCGTGCTGCGCTGGGGCATGATGCGCGACATGGTGCTGGGGCTGGAAGCGGTGCTGGCGGACGGCACGATCCTTGAAGGCCTGCACAAGACGATCAAGGACAACGCGGGCTACGATCTCAAGCATCTGCTGATCGGCAGCGAAGGCACGTTGGGCGTCGTCACCAAGGCGGTGCTGCGCCTGCGCCCTGCCCCGAAAAGCACGCAGACGGCCCTGCTCGCGCTCGACAGCTTCGATCACGCGATCGGGCTGTTGCGGCGGCTGGAAGGGGAAATGGCGGGCACGCTGTCCTCGTTCGAAGTGATGTGGGACGATTTCTACGCTCTCATCACCACGGCCAATGCCGCCAAGCGGCCTGCCCCCCTGCCCTCCGGGGCACCGTTTTATGCCCTCGTCGAAGCGATGGGGGCCGAACCGGAACGCGATGCCGAACGGTTCGAGCAAGTTTTGGCCGGAGTGCTCACCGATGGTCTCGCCAGCGATGCGGTGATCGCCCAATCGGGCGCGGACCGCGATCGGTTATGGGCGGTGCGCGAGGATCTCAACGACCCGATGGCCAGCATGTGGCCGCTGTTCGCGTTCGATGTCAGTGTCCCCGTGTCCGAGATGGAAGCCTTCGTTGCCGCAGCCAGGGCCGGCGTCACAGCCCGCTTCCCCGAGGCACGTTTCGTGACTTACGGCCATATCGGCGATGGCAACCTGCATCTGATGGTCGGCACCGGCAGCGCCGATGGCGACACGCATCATGCCATCGACACCGCCGTGTTCGAAACGGTGCAGCGCTTCAATGGCTCGATCTCCGCCGAACACGGCATCGGCACCGCCAAGCGCGCATACATCGGCTACACTCGCACCCCGGCGGAACTGGCGCTGATGAAAGCGATCAAGGCGGCAATGGACCCTGCCCATATCCTCAACCCCGGCAAGATGCTTCCAGCCTGAAAGGCACCACGATGGCCGACACCGAACCCCTGCGCCGATCCATGCTTTATCTCGCCGGGGCCTATCCGGAAATGCTGGGCATCTACCCCCGCTTCCCGGCGGACCTATTCTGCTTCGATCTGGAAGACGGCACGCCGCCCGCCGACAAGGTGGCCGCGCGCGAACGGATTGCCGAAGTCCTGCGCACGATCCCGGACGGTGCGGGGCGCGAACGGTTGCTGCGCGTGAACGGCCTCGATACGCCATGGGGGCATGACGATTGCACCGCCGCCGCACAGATGCCGCTCAGCGGCGTGCTGGTGCCCAAAGTGGAAGGCGCAGGGATGGTACGGCAGGTGGAAGCGATCCTTAACGCCGCCGGGGCGCCGCAGGACATGCGCATCTGGTGCCTGATCGAAACGCCGCTGGGCGTGCTGCGCGCCGAAGAAATCGCCACGGCCAGCCCCCGCGTCGCCGGGCTGGTGATCGGCGGCACCGATCTCGCCGAAACGCTGCATGTCCGGCAGACACCGGATCGTCTGGGCGTGCTCTATGCGCTCAGCCACACTGTGCTGGTGGCCCGTGCCCATGGCCTGGCGGTCATCGACGCCGTGCATCCCAATTATGCCAACACCGATGGTTTTGCCGAAAGCTGCGCGCAAGGCGTGGAATGGGGCTTCGACGGCAAATCGGTGGTGCTGCCCGCCACGATTGCCGCCGCCAATGCCGCTTTCGGCCCGAGCGAGGACGAAATCGCCCATGCCCGCGCACAAGTGGCGGCGGCGGGCGAAGCACAGGATGGCTACGCCAGCCTCCACCTCGCCCACGCCCGCCGCCTGCTCGCCAAAGCCGATCACATCGCGCGGCAGGATGCGTTGCGGGCCGCCCTCTAGACTGTGGGGCGGTTCTAGAAGCGGTAATCCCAACCCAGCGTGAAGGTGCGCCCGCGCCCGGCGAAAAAGGCGAAATTGTCATTCGGCAGGCGGGTGTCGCTGCTGTAATCGACGTAGTACTTGTCGAACAGGTTCTGCACGCTCAGGCTGAGCCCGCCGACCCCGGTGCCATACCGGACGGAGGCATCGGTCACGTTGTAGCCGCCGAAATTGTTGCGCGGATCAGGATTGGCCTGCCCCTTGAACTTGCGCGAGAGGTAGAACTGCGTCTGCACACGGGCAGACAACGGGCCCTTGTTGTAGCTCACCGCCAGATTGAGCCGGTCCGGTGAGATGTTGGTGCCATCCAGATCGGTATCGACTTTGCCATCCAGCCGGTCGCTGTCGTAACGGCCGATCAGATGGGCATAGCCGAGTTGCAGTTTCAGCCCGTCCACCGGTTCGACCCCGAGATTGACTTCCAGCCCCTTGATCTCGACCCGCTGGCGCTGCACTTCGAAAATACCGTTGCCGGCCGCGATCAGCACCTGCCCCTTGCTGCTGGACGACCAGAAATAGGTGACGCTGGCATCCACCGGCCCCCGTTTCAGCTCAAGGCCGATCTCCCGGTTGTTGGACACCACCGGACTGATATCGAGATAATTGTCCAGATCGACGCCCGGTGTGCTGACGGCCCGCGTGATGCGGCCGATATCGGCCATGGTGTAGCCTTCGGCATAGCTCGCATAAGCGCGGATGCCGGGCATGGGTTCGACGATGATCCCGCCGTTGAACAGCACATCACTGAACTTGGGCCGGCCGCCTTTGACATCCACCCCGCCATAGGTGGACAGATCGGGCGCCTTGTATGTGGTGGCGGCCAGCGTGCGGTAATCGTCGATCTTCACCGCCGCATTTTCCCAGCGCACGCCGCCCGCCAGGCGCAGAATGCCATCGAACAGCTTGAGATTCGCCTGCATGAACGGCGCAATGCTCTGGAACTCGCTCGGCGGAACCCAGATACGGCCGGTGGCGATCAGGCGCTGTTCGGTCTTGTCGTAGATCGCATCGACACCGACAGTGGCGGTCAGCGCTTCGAAGCCGGGGAAGGCGCGTTCGTAGCTGAGCTTCGCGCCCAGTTTGCGCGAACGGTTTTCCGACTGGTCGAACAGCGTGCCGACCGGTGCGATAGCCGGGTCCTGGAAGGAGGCGATCGGATTGATTTCACCGCCGAACGTGTCGTGCGTCCGGTTGAAGAATACCTGCGCCATCAGATTGCCGCCCCAGACATTGCTGTCGGTATAAGTCAGCGCCAGGCTTTCGGTGCGGTTGGCGGCGGGCTTGCCCGGCGGGATGCCGCGTTCGGCGCTGGTCGGCAAGCCGGTCAGGCGATTGCCCTCCACCGCAACATAGCGGCCATAGCCTTTCAGTTCATACCGGTTGGCGGTGAGATCGAGCCGCCCGGTATCGCCCACTTCGATGCCGAACCGCGCAAAGATGTTGAGCGTCTTGGAATCCTGCGTTTCGCCCTGAGTCAGATTGATCCCGATGGGGCGATTGTGCCCATCGAAGAAAACCCCGCGCTTTTCGAACGCCACACCCACCGTGGCATCGAAAATGCCCGACTTGTTCTGAACCAGCGCCGCGGCCTTGCCGCCGAATCCGCTGTCTTTGAACCCGTCGCTGGCGGTCCCCTGCAACAGGACACGGCCTGACCAGCCTTCGGTACGCGGCGCGCCGACCGTTACCTGGTTGATGATGCCGCCGGTGCCGCCAATGCCCTGAAGCGCGTTTGAGCCATAGATCAATTCCACCCGGTCGACGAAGAAACCGTCGATAGTGAAACCGTCGCGGCTGCCGTCGCGAAGCGGGGTCGATTGCGGAATTCCGTTGATGGCGTAAAGCGGCGAACGGCCACGCAGCGTTTCGCCCGAACCCGACAGCTTGCCCCGCGTCGGCGAAAAGCTCGGCGTGAGGACTGCCACGGCATCGGTGACGGAACCGGAAATCGCAATCTGCTGATCCAGTTCATCCTTGCCGATCAGATCGATCGTCAGCGGCAGGGCGTTGGGCGGCAGAATGGTGCGCGCGGCGGTGACGACGATATCGGCCTTATCCTTGCCCCGCGCAGAATCGGACGCTGCGGATTCCGATTGCGCCCAGGCCGGTGTCCCGGCAAGCAGAGCAATAGGGGCGAAACTTACGGCTTTTGCCAAATGGCGAACCATCACCACGGCTTCCTTCATGTGATTGACCCTGATAATTCGACCCGCTAACGCGATTGAATATCAATAACAAGATTTTTGCGCCTGGAGTGCAATTTTCCGTGACGCGACCTATTCTGTTCCAGATCCATTGGCTGCTCGGCATCACCGCCGGGCTCGTGCTCGCGGTCATGGGTGTCACCGGCGCGCTTCTCAGCTTCGAGGACGAAATTCTCGCCGCGTTCAATCCCGGCGTGATAACGGTGGAGCCGGATGGGCGGCCGCTGCTCGCACCGCCCGATCTGGCGCGCAAAGTCATCGAGCAGGTTCCGCAGGCGAAGATCAGCCGCATCGTCGTACAAGACGATCCTGCGGCGGCGGCGCGCGTCAGCTACAGCATCGGGGCGTCCAAGGACCGCGAAATCGTCTATGTCGAGCCAACCACCGGGCGCGTGCTGGGCCCCGGCGGGGGCCATGGCTTCTTCGAAACCGTCACGCGCCTTCACCGCTATCTCGCCCTTCCCGGCGACGGGGACGGCTGGGGCCGCCAGATCACCGGCTTTTCCGCTCTTGCGCTGATTTTCTTCGCGCTGTCCGGTCTCTATCTGCGCTGGCCTCGCAAAGCGCTCGACTGGCGGGCGTGGCTGGTGCTCGATCTGCGCAAGACCGGGCGCAATCTCTACCACACTTTGCACGCGGTCATCGGCGGGTGGGTACTGATCTTCTACCTGCTCAGCGGCTTGACCGGGCTCTGGTGGTCTTATGGCTGGTATCGCGACAGCGTGAACCATGTCCTGGTCGGCGAAGCGGCATCACCTGCGCATCATGGCGGGCCGAAGACGGCTGCCCCGCTCCCGCCCGACCCCGCCATCGCCTGGCGCGCGTTCGAACATGCCACAGCCGGTACGCATTACAGCGCCGTCACTCTGTCGCTGCGCGACAATGGCGAAGCGCAATTCCGCGCCAAGCTTCCCAATGCGCGCCATGATCGGGTCTCGGACGAATTGACGATCGACGGCAGGTCTGGCGAAATCACCTCTTTCGTGCCTTATGCCCAGCGCACGCTGGGGCAGGATATCGTGACCAGCATCTACGAACTGCATCGCGGGGCCTATTTCGGCCTGCTGGGGCGGATCGGAGTGGCTCTGGCCAGCCTTACCATGCCGCTGTTCACGATTACCGGCTTCCTGCTCTATTTCGCCCGCCGACGCCGCAAGCAGGCGCTGAAAGCCGCGGTTCGCGATATGGAGGCCCCGCTTGCCCCGTCCGCCGATGCCGCCATTCTCGTCGCCTTCGCCAGCCAGACGGGTTCGGCGGAGCGGCTGGCCCGGCTTACCGCCAAGGCCCTCCCCGGGGCCGTTCCCATCGCACTGCATCAGGTGGATGCAGGGCGGCTGGCCGCCGCCCGCCGCCTGCTGGTGGTGGCCAGCACGTATGGCGAAGGGGAACCGCCCGATGCCGTGCGCCGCTTCGCCCGGCGGATGATGGGGCAACCCGGCGATTATTCCCATCTCGATTATGCCGTGCTGGCGCTGGGCGACCGGGAATATGACGGGTTCTGTGCATTCGGGCATGAAGTCGATCGCTGGTTGCATGCGAACGGCGCGATGCGGCTGTTCGATCTTATCGAAATGGACGGCGACGATGCGGACGCGCAGCGACAGTGGCAGCAACAATTGGCTGGGCTCGGCGCACGGACCGATCAGCCGGACTGGGCCCCGGCGCAAATGGGCGCGTGGCGCCTGGTGGAACGCACACTGCTCAATCCGGGCAGCAGCGGCGAACCGGCATTCCATATCGCGCTGGAGCCGCTTTCCCCGGCCGATTGCGACTGGACGGCGGGTGACATTGTCGAAATCATGCCCCGTCACGATCCGCGCCGGATTGAGGCCTTTCTTGCCGCCGCCGGGATGGAAGACACAGCGGAGAGGCGCGAAGCGCTGGCCACGCGCATTCTGCCGTCAGGGACCGAGGCCCACCTCGATCCGGCCACTTTGCGGCCACTGGCGCATCGGGAATATTCGATCGCTTCGCTCCCGACAGCGGGCCGGGTGGAACTGATCGTTCGCTTGTGCCGGGCAGAGGACGGCTTCCTCGGGCTTGGTTCGGGCTGGTTGTGCGACGGGGCACCGGTGGGCGGGCTTGTCAGCGCACGCGTGCGGCCCAACCCGGCATTCCATCCGCCGGAAGATACCCGGAGGCCGCTGGTCCTGATCGGCAACGGCACCGGGCTGGCCGGCCTGCTCGCGCATCTACGCCATCGCGCCGCGCTGGGCGGTGGGCCATGCTGGCTGTTCTGGGGGGAACGCCATCCCGGCCGCGACGCCTATCACGCACCGGAACTGGACGAATTGCGCAGATGCGGCGTGATCGAAAAGGCGGAATACGCCTGGTCGAAAGCGCCGGAAGGCCGCGCCTATGTGCAGGACAAAGTGGCCGCCGCCGGGGACGGCCTGCGCGGGCTCATCGATGCCGGCGCCAGTATCTACGTTTGCGGCAGCGTGCGCGGCATGGCCCCCGCTGTGCATCAGGCACTCGCCCTGACACTGGGCGCCGAAGCACTGGAGGCGATGGCCGAAACCGGCCGGTATCGGAGAGATATCTACTAAGCAGGCGGGACAGGCGGCAGCGCCGTTGCAGTTGCCCCCGCGCTGCCATATGCGTCATCTGAAAACACAAGGGGGATGGCGATTATGCGAATAATGATGGGTGCGTTTGCGGCCTTTGCCCTGGCCGCCACTTTCCCGCTCCACGCCAGCGACGGCAAGGATTTGCCCGCCGATCTCCCGCTCAACCGGCTGCAGGTTGTCGGCACGCACAACAGTTATTCTCTGCCTCTCGACCCTCGGCTGACCGATCTTGTCGCGCCGCTTATCAACGCGCAGATGCAACGGCTCACCACCCATATGCCGCCGAAAGCCGCAGAGCTGTTCCGGGAAGAGCATCCGAACGAAGTCACGTTTTCCGAAGTGCTCAACTACCGGCATGACGATCTGCGCTCGCAGCTCGATCTCGGTCTGCGCAGCCTCGAACTCGATGTTCATCCCGATCCCGAAGGCGGGCACTATCTGGACCCTGCCGGTTACCGCCTGCTGAAGGAACGTGGCGCAACCGATCTCGCGCCGATCGATACCGCCGCACTGGCCCAGCCGGGTTACAAGGTGTTCCATATGCCCGATGTGGACTTTCGCAGCCACTGCCCTTTGTTCCGGACCTGTCTGGAACATATCCGCGCATGGTCGGACGCCAATCCGGGGCATGTGCCGCTGTTCATTCTGATTGAAGCGAAAGTGCAAGCCGCCCCCATCTTCGCCGGGGCAACAGCACCCATCCCGTTCGACAAACAGCGGTTCGATGAGCTGGACGGCGAAATCCTGTCGGTCTTCAGCCGTAACCGGATCATCACGCCCGACGATGTTCGCGGCGATTTTCCGACGTTGAACGCAGCGGTCAGAGCGGGCCATTGGCCCACGCTCGCCAAGGCGCGCGGGAAAGTCCTGTTCCTGATGCTGACGGCCTCGGGCGATGCGGGCACGCGCCCCTATCTCGAAGAGCATCCCTCGCTCAGCGGACGTGTCGCCTTTCTCCGCGCGCAACCGGGCGAGGATCATGCCGCTTTCCTGATGTACGACAATGCGTTGATGCGGTCGCAGGAGATCGCCCGTGCCGTGGCCGAAGGCTATCTCGTCCGCACGCGCAGCGATATCGAAACATACGAAGCCAAGGTCAACGATCGCACACGCGCCGATGCCGCCCTTGCCAGCGGTGCCCAGATCGTATCGACCGACTTTTCCAAGCCCGGCAACGTCTATGGCACCGCCTATACGGTTGGCTTGCCCGGCGGCGCGAGCGCCCGGGTATCGCCCGCATTCACGCGCTGAGGCCAGCCCGGGCAAGCCGATGGCCCGAATCCCGAACGCAATTGCTTTGACAGCCGCGGGCTACCTGGGCCACTCAACGGCCCTGTACCGGAAACGCGCCAGCGGTGCGGCCGATCACACAAGGAGTCTCTCACGGTGA
Source organism: Caenibius sp. WL (assembly GCF_019803445.1). Lineage (NCBI taxonomy): Bacteria > Pseudomonadati > Pseudomonadota > Alphaproteobacteria > Sphingomonadales > Erythrobacteraceae > Caenibius > Caenibius sp. WL. Next base: position 929,569 of record NZ_CP081844.1, on the reverse strand, counting down.
AATTTGCCCTTTCCACCTTCATGACACCCGTGGCCGAAATTCCCGAAATCGCGCTGGCCGCGGAAGAGGCGGGCTGGGCAATGGTGACGATGTCGGACCATGTCGCCAACCCCCAGACCCTCACGACACCCTATCCCTATACCGAGGATGGCGCGCGGCGGTGGCCGGAATTCACCGAATGGCCGGATCAGCTCGTGATGATGGGGGCCCTGGCAACGATCACCAAGACGATCCGCTTCACCACCAATGCCTTCGTGCTGCCGATGCGCAATCCGTTCCAGGTCGCCAAAGCGATCGCGACGATCTCCACCGTTTCGAACAATCGGCAGGTTCTGACCATCGGTGTGGGTTGGTCGAAAGACGAATTCGGCCTGATGGGACAGGATTTCCACACGCGCGGCAAGCGGTGTGACGAAATGATCGAAATCATGCGCCTGCTGTGGACGGGCGACTATGTCAGTTATCAGGGTGAGCATTACCAGTTCGACAATGTCGAAGCGAACCCCTGCCCCACTGGCCATGTGCCGATCTGGGTAGGCGGGATTTCCAAGCCCGCGCTGCGCCGGGCGGCCCGCCTTGGCGACGGTTGGCTGTCGGACCTGCAACCTGCGGCGGACATTGTCGAGAGCATCCGCCAGATCCGCGCGATGCGGCAGGAATTCGGGCGCGATCATCTGCCGTTCGATGTGATGGCGACGCCGATGGACGTGGGTGATCCCGATGGCCTGCGCCGCCTGGAAGACGAAGGCGTGACCCACATCATCGGCACCCCGTGGCTGATGTATTACGAAGGGCCGACCACGCTCGCCCAGAAGAAGGACAGCATCAAGCGCTACGCCGACGAAATCATCGCGCCCTGTTCCTGATCACCGGCCGACACAAAGTGAGGCGCGCGGCCGGCGTGCCTCAGTAACCCCGGTTCTCAATCAGCGTGTGCGGGTGCTTGAACACATGCGCCAGCGAACGGGCGGCATTGGACAGCAGCAAGGCATCGACCCCGATAGCGGCGAAATTGGCGCCCTGATCGCGGAAATGTTTGCTGATCGCCTGATCCGCTGAAAGGAACCCGGCAAATTTGCCGCAGGCTTTCACGGTCCTGATCGCATCGTCGATGGCCCGGATCACTTCGGGATGATCGGGCTGCCCGAGGAAACCCATCGATGCGGAGAGATCGACGGCGCCGAAGAAAATCCCATCCACGCCATCGGTCGCCGCGATGGCTTCCAGATTGTCCAGCCCGTGCACGCTTTCGATCTGGAGGATCAGGCAGATGTTGTCGTTCGCGGTCAGCATGTAATCGGGATCGTTGCCCCAGCGCGCCGCCCGCGCAATGCCGGAACCCACGCCGCGAAAGCCCTGCGGCGGATAGCGGGTGGACGCAACGATGCGGCGCGCCTGTTCCGCGCTTTCCACCATCGGGATGAGCAGGTTGTTCGCCCCGATATCGAGCAATTGCTTGATCAGCACGCCATCATCCGTCGGCGGCCGCACGATGGGCGCGACATCGTAAGCGGCAACCGCCTGAAGCTGCCCGAGAATGGTGCGCAGATCGATCGGCGAATGCTCGCCATCCAGCAGCAGGAAATCGAATCCGGCCCCGGCGCAGATTTCGGCACTGTATTGATCGGCCAGCGCCAGCCAGAGGCCGTACAACGGCTCCTGTGCGACTTTCTGTTTGAACAGGTTCTTCATCGCTCCGCTCTGCTTGCAAAATGATCCGATGGCCAGCGCTAACACCTCGGTGGGCGAAACGCACTCCGTTCGCTGCCGCCGCGAATGCCCGCGCCCTTGCCGCCAAGCCTGCCATTGGGCGGAAAATGGCTTATCATGCCGCACTCACGGGCACCCGGAGGAAGCCGCCATGCTCAAACTGACACTCTCGCTTTCCGCGCTGTACCTCGCCGCCGTCGGCCTTGCACTTATGGCCTTTCCTCGCCAGTTCGGCATCGGCGCTGTGCCAGATGACGCCGCGCCGGAACTGATCGCCTTGTTTAGATTGCTGGGCGGGCCGTTCCTCGGGATTGCGGCGCTCAACTGGCTGTCGCGCGGGCTGGCGTCTGCCCCGCTGCAAGCCGTTCTTCTGGCCAATTTCATCGGTTTCGGCGCGGTGGCCCTGAACGACGTATGGGGCGTGGCGAGCGGAGAAGCCCGCGATCTGGCGAAAGTCTTCCTGATCGTCCACCTGCTGTTCACGCTGGCTTTTGCGGCCTTGGTCCGTGCCGACCGGAAACGCACCGCCGCTTCCAGAACGGAACACCCTTAAGCCGCTGTAGCCCAATCTCCTGAATCACTATTTGCATCTATATGCATGTCAGTATATATACACTGATATGCATATAGATGCCTTTCAAACTCTGGCTGATCCAACCCGTCGCCGCGTGCTCGATGCGCTGCGGCGGGGGGAACAGCCGGTCAACGATCTTGTCGCCGCGGTGGGCATTCATCAGTCCGGTATTTCCCGCCATCTGCGCATCCTGCACGAAGCCGGCTTCGTCACCGTGCGGCCCGACGGGCAACGGCGGCTCTATTCGCTACAGCCGGAACCATTCCGCGCGATAGAGGACTGGTTGGCCCGGTATCGCCAGGTCTGGGAAGCCCGCCTTGATCGCTTCGGCGCGGCGCTGGAAGCCCGGCAAAGACAAAGCAACGAAGAGAGAGACGAGCCATGAGCACCCCCGCAATCGCATCCGCCATCGTGATCGAACGCACTTACAAGGCCGCGCCTGAAGAACTCTGGGCGCTGTGGACGACCAGGGAAGGGTTCGAATCCTGGTGGGGGCCGGAGCAATTCCGCGCCGACGTGCACCGGATCGAGGCCCGCCAAGGCGGCGCTCTGCATTATGACATGGTGGCCGACACCCCCGCGATGGTGGCCATGATGAAGGACATCGGCGAGCCTGCCTCGACCGCCTGCAAGGGGACGTTCTCGGAATTCAGGCCCCACGAACGGCTTGTCCTGACCCAAATCATCGATTTCCTGCCTGGCGTGCAACCTTATGACAGCAGGATAGAAGTGGACTTCATCCCCGCGTCATCGGGCCACACCCGGATGGTCGTGACCTTGAGCCAGATGCACGACGCCCAGACCACGCAAATGCAGCGGGAAGGCTTCACCAGCCAGCTTTCCAAGCTGGACAGGCGCTACCACTGGCAGGGGGAATAATCCCCCCGTCACCAGCTTACGCGCCAAGCCCGCTGTTAACGTCGAGGACGATTTTGCCGCGCACATGGCCATCTGCAATCCGCCGGTGCGCTTCCGCCACGTCCTCCAGCGGCATGACGTGAATTTCGGGCGAACGGATACGCCCCGCGGTCAGCGCTTCCATCAGCGCATGCAGCTGACGCCCTTGATTGACGAATGTCGAGGAGGCGATTTTCACGCTCACGCCAAGCTCTTCGGCGCGCGTCGTGCTCGGCATCGGCTCGTCCGCGATCAGCGTGGTGATCGGCGAAACCACGCCGCCCCGCTTCACCAGTTCGACCGAATCCAGCAAACTGCCCTGGCCCACGGTATCGACCACCAGATCGACCCCCTCCGGCGCCCAGGCTCGAACGGTTTCCAGCACCTTCCCCTGACGATAGTCGACCGCCAGATCCGCCCCCAAACCGCGAACGTAGTCCAGATTGGCCGGGCCGCAGGTCGCAGCAACGGTCGCTCCGGCCATCTTGGCAAGCTGGATCGCGTAGCCGCCGGTGCCGCCCGCCCCGCCATTGACCAGCACTTTCTGGCCCGCCGCCGTGCCACCGACATCGAACACCGCTTCCCAGGCCGTCATCGCGGCGGTGGGCAGCGCGGCCGCTTGGCGCAAGGTCACATGATCGGGCAGCCTGACCACCCGTTCCCGCGCCGCCGCGACATATTCGGCATAAGAACCGCGTTCGCCCCGCCCCTGATTGGATACGGCAACGACCCGATCACCCACCGCAAAATCGGACACACCTTCGCCGACTTCGGCCACCACGCCCGCTGCATCGAAACCGAGGACGAAAGGGAACTGGTAGGCGAAATACTGCGAAAGCCAGCCTTCCCGGGCTTTCCAGTCCGCCGGATTGACTCCCGCGTAAGCAACCTGGACGACGATTTCCCCCGGCACGGCCCGCGGGCGCTCGATCTCGCCCAAACGCAGAACTTCAGGACCGCCAAATTGGTCCAACACCATCGCTCGCATCGCTTTTCACTCCCAATCCGTCAATGAGCCTGCCCGGCCCGGTAAAAAGGCCGCTTCGGCCGTCAGTTCCCCTGGTCAAGCCTGTTGGTTCAGGCCTGCTGATTCAGGATCGCCCGATCGAGCGCGCAGAACGTGTGCACGAGTTGGGGCGCAACCAGGCATTGCGGATATTCCGTGTCGAACCAGCGCTCGACGTGCGCCCAGTGTACGGGATGGAGCATATAGGGACCTTCCAACCCCGCCCGGTCGGCGTACTCCTGTTCCCAGATATGCGTCCATGACATCGTGCCCCCCGCCCGGTCGGGCGTGGAAAGTTCCCACCGCTGAATGGTGCGAACGTGATCGGGCATGATCCGCGTATCGCGCGAAAAGGCCGCCAGCCGTTCCGGCGTGGGATTGCGGTCCGCGCAGAACATGGCGACGCGGTAAAGCCCGCTCGCGGCGTCGGCCGCACCACCCGAATGCCCGGTGGCGAAATCCGCTTCCTCAAGCGAGACCACCGTCTGCTTATCCGCCACCAGCGCCTGAATCGTCTGTCCCGCATCGCTCGCCATCGCGGCCTCCGCCGCAGCGCGATCGGCAAAGGTGACACGCCAGATGAAATCACCACCGTTGAAAACGCCGGGCAAAGTGGGGGCGACAAGACGGCCCCTGGCGCCCGGCAAACGCTCCGTCGCTTCGCGCAGGGCCGCGCCGAACGCGTCCCGCTGTGCTTGCGCGACACCGATGACCTTGAGCAGATTATACATTGTCCAGCACTCCCAATGTTTCGGCTTCGGCCAGTGTGTAACGCTGCCGGGTCTCGATCAGTGGCGGAGCGTCTTCCTGCCACCACCGGTCCACGTCTGGGTCCATGCGGGCGCTGTGCTTGGCGCCCCATACGGCGCCCGCATGCGGCTGCGCCCAGATGAAGATCAACCTGTTGCTGCCCTCAGGCAACCACATCGCCGGTTCAACGAGCCGATGCTGGAGAGTCATCCCCCGCGCTTCCGCGCCGGGCACGTAGCGTGCCATATAAGCATCGTAGAGCGCCTGGCCCTGTCCCGGCTTGGCCAGAATGTCGTCGATCACATAAATCATCTTCTCATGCCTCGTCCTGCATCCCGGCGCGACTATGCGCGCGCTGGATCATCATGGCGAGGACAGGCGCGCGCAGGCAACCGGACATTTTCGCTCATATCCGCTTGCATACTGAGTCCGACAACGCTTAACCTGCGTACATGTTCGGGCTTGATCGCATCCAGGCAATGGTCGCGTTGCTGACCCGGTCCTTCGCCAGCTTCGGCCTCGAATGCGACGATATGGACGCTTTCACCGCAGCCGAGCGACAGGGACCGGCGGCCTTTGCGGACCTGTTCGGCGCGCATATGGAAAAGCTGGAACATCTCTGCTGCGCCCGCGATCAGGTGCCGCTGTTCACCCCATTGGCGGGGGAAATGATGTGCCGCGCAGTGATCAACTGCCCAGACCTGCGGGCCGTTCTCGAACGCAGCGGCCGGTTCAGCGCCATCGTTGCCGGGCAGGAGCACAGCAGCAAGCTGATGGAGGAAGGAGACCTCGTTCGCTTCGAATTCGTCTCCCGCTACACGACGAAGGACGAGGCTTCGCTCCTCAACGACATTGTCGGCCTTCTGTATCATCTGTCGCTGATGTCATGGTTGACCGGGGAAACGCTTGAGCCGGAAAGCATCGCCCTTGCCTATCCGCGTCCGCCACGCTCCAGCCCGCTGTTCCGTATTTTCGACGGTGCGTTGACGTTCGACGATCCGCGAAACGCACTCTTGTTCAGCAAGGCCACGCTGGCGAAGCCTGTCATCCGCCGGGCGGAGGAAATCGACGGCATCATCGAACACTTGCCCTATAACGTCATTCTCGCAGCAATCGGCAATCGCGGGCTGGCCACGCGAGTTCGATCGTTCATGACCAGTGTGCTGCGGCAAGGGCAGCCGTTCCCCAACGAGAGCGCGGTTTCCCATGCTTTCGCCATGAGCGCGGCCACCTTGCGCCGCCGCCTGCGGCAGGAAGGGGCGAGTTATCGCGCATTGCGCATGCTGCTGCTGCGCGAGGAAGCGGAGCGGCTGATGCAGGATCGCGCGCTTACGCTGTCATCGGTGGCCCAGCGCCTCGGCTTCTCGGATGACCGTGCGTTCCGCCGGGCCTTCAAGGCCTGGACCGGGAGCAGCCCATCCGCCTTGCCGGCGCGAACCGCCTGAACGAGCCAGAGGCAGGAAAAATCATGATTCCGATGGGCGGTCCAGCCGGGCAAGGCTGGTCAGGACCATGCGCACGAGATCGACCTGCCGCGTCGCGCCGGTGCGGGCCAGCACACGTTTGCCGTAAGTGCGCGCGCTGGCCGGGGTCAGGCCCATCGCCGTGCCCGCTTCCTCCAGGGTCCGCCCGGATGCGAGCAAGGCCGCCATCCGGGCTTCTGCATGGCTGAAGCCGAACCGGCGGCGCAGCGCATCGATGCGGGGCACCGTCTGATCGGCCGGGCTGTCCAGATAGACGACATAGGCGGGGCCCGCTCCGTCCCCCTGTTCATCGCTCCACGGCCGGACCAGCAGATGCAGCGGATCGCCCGCCCTCTCACCGGCCACGATCACCTGCCCGCCCCCCGTTCCGGCCAGCGAGCGGCGCAGCGCGCCCGCACTGGAACCGCGCACTTTAAGCCGGTCCCGGTCGCGGGCGATGGCCGTCCCCCGATCGAGCAGAGTATCGGCCAGGCGATTGGTGCCCACGATAGTGCCCGCCCCGTCGAGCAGAATGACGCCGACCCCAAGATCGGCCAGCGCGGCGGCATGGATCGCCGCCGCATTGCGTTCCGCCTCCAGCCGGGCGTGAATGTCCGCCGCGCGCCCGAGATGTGGCAACAAAGCGACCACGGTGGCCATTTCCCGGTCACTGAACGGCCCCCGCGTGTCATCGCGGCTGAACGACAACCATGCCCCCACCCCGCGATATTCGCCCAGGAATGCGAACAGCGCATGCACCGCGCCGATGGAGCGACAGAAGCGGAGATAGCGTTCCCCTTCCCTGTCCGAGGCAGGCGGAATCATCTGGTCGAAACCGTAAACCGTGCCGACCGTCATCGGCCGATGGCAAGTGGGATCGAGATGGCGATAAACGTTGTCATACAACCGCCAGCTTTCACGCGCATCCCACCCGGCATCGAAAACGAAGCGGGTCTGGCGGTCACTCGCATGGGTACGGGCGAATTTGAACATCGTGCCCGAACAGTCCAGCGTATGCCGCAATCGCCCGGTCAGTTCCGCCCAAGGCCGGGCGGCGAGCGGCGCATCGTAGATCGCCCCGATCAGGTCGCTCTGCATCATCTCTCCACCACAAAAATCCGCGTTCCGCGCAGAATGTCCCCATCCGGGGACAGCACCCGCACGCGCGGTGTCTTATCTCAGCAATTCTAACCCCAAGAACGAAGGGCCGCAAAGCATGAATGCCGTGACCCCGCTGATGCCCGACATCGACTTCGCCTATGATGACGTGCCCAACCTGCACGCGCTGATCGACGAGCTGCGCACGCACGGCCCGGTGGTGCCGGTGCGTTACCATGGATCGCCGGTCTGGCTGATCATGGATCATGGCCTGCTGAAATCCGCATTCGAAGACTACGACCATTTCGACGCAACCGCCGGCTACAAGCTGATTTCGGAACCTTCGATGGGCAAGACGCTCCAGACCATGGCGGGGGAGGAGCATCGGGTAAGCCGGGCGCTGGTGAACCCGCTGTTCATGCCGGTGAAAGTGCGATCCTATGTCGAGGCGCTGATAGAACCGATCGCACACGAATTGTGCGACCGGATGGAAGGACAGCGCGAGGTTGAATTCGTCTCCGCGTTCGCCCGGCCCTATCCCTTTCTCGTCATCACCCGGCTGCTCGGCATCCCGGTGGCGGAAGAAAGCCAGTTCATGGAATGGGCGATCAAGATGATCGATTTTCCGTGGGACCCGGAAGGCGCGGTCAAGGCCAAGGCCGAATTCGACGCCTATATGCAGGCGATTATCGATGCGCGACGGGCCGATCCGGGGGATGATTTCGTCTCACGTCTGACGCAGGCCGAATACGAAGGCGAGAGCCTGAGCGACGAACGCATCCTCTCCTTCCTCGGCCTGCTGTTTCCCGCCGGATCGGACACCACGTACAAGAACGGCAGCAGCCTGTTCGCCGAACTGCTCGCCAATCCCGAATTGTGTGCGCTGGCACGCGGCAGCGACAAGGATCGCGAAGCAATCGTGACCGAAGGTCTGCGTTGGCAGCCGCCCACCGCCTTGCTCCCCCGGATGGCCAGCGCCGATGTGGAATTCGGCGGGGTTCATATCGCCAAGGGGGATTGGACTCTGTTTGGCATCACCGCCGCCAACAACGACCCCACGGTCTTCCCCGATCCGCGCCGGTTCGATCCATCCCGCGACAATCGCGAAATTCTCACGTTCGGGCGCAGCAGCCATTTCTGTCTCGGCATGCATGTCGCGCGCCGCGAACTGGAAACCGCGCTGCGTGTGGTGTTCGACCGTTTCCCCGATATCCGGCTGAAACCGGGGCAGACGATAGAGCATGTCGGCGCGGTGCTGCGCGGCGTGCGCCACATGATCGTCCAGCCTTATGGAGAAGCGTAAGATGCGGGTCCGTTTCATCGATCCCGAAGGCCACGAACATCTTGTCGAAGGCGAAGCCGGCGAAAGCGCGATGCGATGCGCCACGCGCGCGCTGATCCCCGGCGTGATCGGCGAATGCGGCGGCGCGATGGCCTGCGCCACCTGTCACTGCTACGCCATGCCGCCCGCAGGCGCATCGCTGCCCGAACCCAGCTCGCAGGAACGTGACATGATCGACGGCTGCATCGATATCCAGCCGACCAGCCGCCTGACCTGTCAGGTGGTGCTGGGGCCGGAACTGGAAGGGATCACGTTCATCGTCCCCGCTTCGCAAGTGTGAAGCGATGAACGGCATTCGCATCGCGATCAGCCTCACCGGAATCGAACATCTGACGGGCGATATCGGCGGCGTGCTCGATTTTGCGCGCATGGCCGATGCGGCGGGCGCGGACCAGCTTACCGTGTCCGAACATGTGGCGATGGGGCGGGAAATCGTCGGCTATCCCTATGGGCGCTATCCCTCGACAGTGGATGCCGGCTGGTACGAACCGGTGGCGCTGCTCTCCGCCGTGGCGGCGGTGACCGCGCGGGCGCGGCTTTCGACCGGCATCCTGATCGCGCCGTTGCGCCCGGCGGTGCTGCTGGCCAAACAACTCGCCACGCTCGATCATTTGTCACGCGGACGGCTGGAAATCGGGCTCGGCACCGGCTGGCAGAAAGCGGAATACGATGGCTGCGGCGTGCCTTTCGATGGACGCACCGCCTTGCTCGATGAGCAGGTGCAAGCGATGCGTGCGCTGTGGACGTCCGCGCCAGCCGATTTTGCCGGGCACCATGTGGCGTTCGATGGGCTGTATAGCCTGCCTTTCCCACATCAGACAGGCGGTGTGCCGATCTGGTTCGGTCTCGCACCCGGTCCACGCAACGTAGCGCGGATTGCGGATTATGGCGCGGGGTGGGCGCCGTGGTTCGGCCTGCCATCGGGCGATAGGGCACATGACGTACCCCGGGCCACTGCGCTGGAACAAATTGCCGAAGGCCGCGCGCGGATTCATGCCGCACTTGCCGAACGCGGGCGCGATCCCGCCCTTTTCGCAATCCGTGCGATGCCCGAACCGGTGCCGGGAGCAAACGGCTTCGATCTCGCCGCCACTCTCGCCCGTGCGGGAGACTATGCCGCGGCAGGGGCGACGCATCTGGAATTCGCCCCCGGCCTGTTTTGCCGGGACAGCAGCGAGCTGCCGGACGCGCTCACCGCGATCCTGGCGCTACGAGGCTGAAGGCTGCTGGCAAGCACTCAAGGTCATCTTTGCTTACCGCAATTTCGGGTCAGCAGGTAAACTCCCCCTGCCTCGAAATCATTCTAGGCGAAAACGCCCGTAACGCCTTATAGGCCCTTTCATGCTCGATCGGCGTTCGACCCTTGGCGGCATCGGTGGCCTTCTCGGCTCAGCCCTGCTTTCCGTCCCGGCGGCGGCCCGCCCAGCAACCAAGCCACCCCGGCTTCGCCCCGGCGATACCGTCGGCCTGATCGCCCCGGCCAGCCCCGATAGCGAACCGCTCCACCTCGAAGCGGTGCAGGACACCATCCGGGGCATGGGACTGGTGCCCAAATTCGGCCAGCATGCTGCAGATACGTTCGGTTATCTGGCAGGCACCGACAAGGATCGGGCGGCCGACATTCACGCCATGTTCGCCGACCGGACGGTGCGCGCAATTTTTACCCTGCGCGGCGGATGGGGCAGCGCGCGGCTGTTGCCTCTGCTCGACTGGGGTCTGATCCGGGCCAATCCCAAGCTGCTTGTCGGTTTCAGCGATGTGACGGCGCTTCACCTCGCTTTCGCGGCGCGGGCCGGTTTTGCCACGATCCACGCGCCCAACGCCGCCAATCACTGGGATGTGACCAGCTGGAACAGCTTTTGGCGCCTTGCTTTCAGTGGGGAAACGCCTCTGCTCGGCGGTATGGCGGGGGACGATACGACGCCAGCAGCCCGCATCACCACGATCCGCCCGGGCGAAGCCAGCGGCCGCTTGCTGGGCGGCAATCTCACGGTCCTCTCCACGCTGATGGGCACCCCGTGGCTTCCCGATTTCGATGGCGCGATCCTGTTTCTCGAAGATGTGGGCGAAGCGGAATATCGCATCGACCGCATGCTCAATCAGCTTGCGCTGGCAGGCGTGCTGGGGAAAGTCGCCGGGGTGATTTTCGGCCGGTGTTCGCGTTGCACTATCGGCCTGCCCGATTATGCGGGTTTCACTATGCCGCAGATTCTCGACCAGTATCTCGCCCCGCTTGGCGTTCCCGTCTTTGCCGACGCGAATATCGGCCATATCCGCGACCAGCTCAGCCTGCCGGTGGGTGCGCTGGTGCGGATGGACGCCGATGCCGGGACGATCCAGCTTCTCGAACCTATTGTGGCGAGCCTTCGACACGAATGATGGCCATAAGGCCACCTCGCCGGAGGGTTGGACCAATAAGGCAGACGTAGAGAGATGGTGGGACAATCGGTCCGCTATCGTCATCGTGCTTGGGCTGGCAATGGCGCGCGTCAAGGAGTTTCGTCTTGTCCGTCCGCATTGCCGTATCCCTGCTGTTACTGCTGGCGTTGACCGGCTGCGCGGACGACCGGCGGGAGGAACGCCTGCGCGCAGCGGGGCCCCGTCCAACGCTCCAGGCCTTGCTGAAAGTGGCCGACGCCAGCGTAGGGGCGCGGAAGTTCCGCCAATGCGCGGGATGCCACACGATCAGCAAAGGCGCCCCCGACACCGGCGGTCCCAATCTCCATGGTATCTTCGGGCAAGAGTTTGGCCGGAACAGTGCCCGCTTCGGTTATACCGCCGCGCTGCGCGATACCGGCCGCCGGTGGGATGCCCAGACGCTGGATGCGTGGATGGAAAACCCACAGAAAGTCGTCCCCGGCACCACCATGCAGTTCGGTGGCATGGCCGATCCGCTCGACCGGGCGGACCTGATCGCCTATCTGCGCAGCCGTTCGGACTAGACCGGACGCCTATTCCAACGCCGCATAGTCGGTGTAGCCTTCGGGCCCCGGCGTGTAGAGCGTTGCGGGATCGAAATCCGCTAGTGGCAGATCGTGCCGCATCCGGTGCACCAGATCGGGATTCGCGATGAACGGCCGCCCGAAGGAGAAGGCTGCGGCCACCCCATCCCGCAGCAACCGTTCGGCCCGTGGACGGGTCATACCTTCGTTCAGTATGAGATTGCCCGTCCATGCCTTCCGCGCGAGCGCAAGGCTGTCGACCTGCGGATTGGGGACATCGATCAGGTGCAGATAAGCAAGGCCGAGCGGTGCAGCGGCGGCCAGCAGGCAGCCATATGTCTCCACCGGAGCGTCATCATGGATATCGTTGAAGGGATTGCCTGGGCAGATTCGGAAACCCACTCTGTCCGCACCCACCGCACCGCACATCGCCTCCAGCGTTTCCACGATGAAGCGGATACGCGCCTGGGGCCCGCCGCCATAGCGATCCTGGCGCAGATTGGTGCCGGAAGAGAGGAACTGCGCGGGCAGGTAACCGCTGGTGCAATGCAGTTCCACCCCATCGAAGCCTGCTGTAATCGCGTTGCGCGATGCCGCGGCGAATTCCTCGATCACGCCCGGAATTTCCGCAAGCAGCAGTTCGCGCGGCTGATCGAAATCGGCCATGCCCGCGGCGGTGACGATCTGGCCCCGCGCGCGGATTGGTGACGGCCCCACCGTTTCCGCGTCCGCCCGTTTGTTCAGATGGCTGGCGATCCGGCCGACATGCATGATCTGGAGGACGATGCTTCCCCCCTCCGCATGGACGGCATCCGTAACCTCACGCCAGGCCGCAATCTGCCGCGCATCATAAATGCCCGGTGTACGGATGTAACCTTTCCCATGCGGGCTGGGATGCGTGCCTTCGCTGATGATAAGGCCAGCCGAAGCGCGCTGGCGGTAATAGTCCCGCATCAGCGCAGTGGCCGCTTCATCCTCGTCGGCGCGGCTTCGGGTCATCGGCGCCATCACGATGCGATTGCGCAGCATGATGGCACCCAGTGCAACCGGTTCGAACAAAGTCACCAGCCTACTGCCCCAGCCGCCGCGCATAATGGGCGGCCCGCTCCGCCTGCTGCGCCTTGCGCTGCGCGGGGGTAACGAATTGCGTCCCCTTGGGCAGCACCTGCTTCAGCCGCGCCAGCGGCACCACCTGAGCGCTACGCACCGCATTGCCTGGCGTCCCGCCGCCAGACATGGCCTGCCAGCGGATCGCCATCAGCCCCGCAGCATGGCCTTCGGGATCAAGCCAGTTATAGACGCCGGGATCGCGCTGCGAGACGACGAAAGTATATGTTCCATCGGCATTCGGCTTGGCCTGCGTGTTGTTCAGGCTGCTGGTGCGATTCGTGTATTCGTATGCGACGCCCCACGGATCGGTTATCTGAATCCCCAGCGATTTCGCACTTACGGCATCCAACGTTATGAGCAGCGCTTGATCGACCGCCAGATTGAAATATCCCCCGGACGACATACCCCGCCCACCGGGGCGAACCCTAGCTTGCTTTATCTGGTTCGGTTGGGCCCCATAAGTGTACTGGTTGAAATAGTTGAGCCAGTAGGGTGCCATCTGCGAAAGGATTGCCGTTGCCCGCTGCGCGATTTCATCATCGGTGCGGGCCGGACGGACAGCAGGGCCGCTGATACGTCGCACATCCAGCGCGACGGGGTTCTGCGTCCCCCAATCGGTGAACAAGTCGCGCACGATAAGCAGAAACTTTCCTTCGGCCGGCATCTGCATGTGATTGGCGCGGCCATTGGCCGGGCTGCTGTCGATCGTGATCGTAAACGTTCCATCCGCGGCGATCTGCATCGTGTCATTGTTCAGAGTTGCCACCTGCTGCCCGCCTTCCGGGCCCATAGCTCCCGTACCGGGGATGGAATCACGTAATTCGAAGTGCTGCTCCACCGGGCCCTGCCGTTCGAGTCGTCCATGAATCTCGTAACGTACCGCACCGTCGACCATGAGATTACGATAAACGTTATCCGGGTTTTCAATCCCATAGGCAGAGCGCGGAAACTGGATCCCAAACCAGTCATGCGGCGCATTGATGACCCAGAACACGCCCGGACGATCGGTATCCTCTCCTACTGCATATTGGGCAGCCGTCACCGCAATGGCGTGTGCCGCACGCTTGATAGTCGCCTTGCCGGTGGGCGTAGCACCTTGCGGATCGGCGCTATACAAGGCTTCCACCCGCCGAATTTCGGCCTGCAACACCGGGTGTTCCATGATGCGCAGCACGTGTTTCTCGAACGCGATCTGGCCCGGCGTCGCAAGCACGCCGCCAGAAGCCGATGTCTCCGCATGCAGTGGCGCCCCCGTCAGCGCGAGGCCTCCCGAACAGATTCCCTGCAATGCAAGACCAAGAGCCAGAACTATTTTCTTATGCGACATGATCTTTCTCCCTTCAGAAGCGCAGCCCCAGAGTGACACCGTAGGTCCGCGGGTCGGGGAAATAGGCGGTAATGAGATTCTGGAAGTTGGCGCCGTAGCTGATGAAGAAATTGGGATCCTTTTCATTCAGCAGGTTTTTGCCCCACAGCGATACCGAAGCGGTCGCCCCGCCGAGCGATAGCTCGCTCAATACCAGCCTTGCGTCGAGCAGGGTGCGGGTGGGCGTGCGGGTGAGCGCAGCGGCAGTTTGTGTTGGCGCCGTCGTCACCAGTGGCGATGCCGAAACATAGGATTTCGACACGAGATTGAGATCGGCGATGAGATTGAGCTTGCCCCAATCCGCCTCCAGCGCCGTCCAGTCCACGCTGGAGGACCATGTCCATTTGGGTGAATGGGTGAAGGCACGATTGTCCGCCACATCGACCCCGTTATCGATATAGCGCAGATACTTGCCGTGCAGATAGCCGACGCCCGTCTGCAATGTCAGGCGGTCGGTCGGGCGCAAGGTGGCCTCCACTTCGACTCCGCGAATCCGCGCCTTGCCCGCGTTCACCAGAATGCTAGCGGCGGAAAGGCCAGGCACGAACACCGAGAGTTGGAGATCGTCGACGTCATTCTGGAATGCAGCCACATTGAGTTGTAGTCTGTTGTTCAGCAGACGCGACTTGAAACCGATTTCGTATGTGTTCTGGACCTGCGGCCTGAAAATGCGCTGCACATCGGCGGTCGTGCTGGCGACTGCATTAAAGCCGCCACTACGATAGCCTTGGGTATAGCGCGCATAGGCATTGAAATTGGGGCTGAATTCATAAGCCAAGGATAGGGTTGGGGAAACTTTTTTAAACTTGGCCGCCGGGGTTGCACCTTCCGGCAGATCGACAACAACCAACGGACCCGCACCGGTAAGCCGCGCCAGATAGCGTTCCACCGTCTTTTTCTCATGCGTGTAGCGCAGGCCGCCGGTCAGTGTCAGAGCGTCGGTGAGCTTGTAGTCGAACTGCGCATAGGCAGCGTAGGCCTTAGTGGTGAAGCCGAAGCGCGAGTCTGTATTCGAAGCCCCGGAGAAGAAGGATTGCGGATTGAATACGAAGCCGTCATCCTCGAAATAGTAGCCGCCCACCACGTAATTCAGCCGCCCCGCCACACCGGTTAGCTGGAGTTCCTGGCTGAATTGCTTGTAGCGGGAATCACGGGAGGAGAACCCCAGCGAAGTCGGGGTACCATCGAGATCGAGCGTGTCACGATACTTTTGCTTGCGTAGCGCAGTTATCGATTTCAGCATACCCACATCGCCAAGATCAAGGGATGCCGTCAATGCATGCCCCCAGTTCTTCGCATATTCGAAGTTCGGGCTGTTGAAGCTGATGCTCTTCTGGCGTTTGCGGGATGTGACATAAGGTGCAATAGAGCCAGTTCCCAGAACCGTCTGCGCGGGGTTGGCCTGCTGGTCGTTGACGCTGATATCGAACACATAATCGAGAGTCAGGGCATCGCTCGGTTCGGCCCGAACCTGAATCATTCCACTCTTGGAATCGAGTGATCCGGCATTATCAGTGTTAGGATTGCCCAACACTTTGTAGAAGCCATCGCGCTTAGCGATCTGGCCCGACAACTTTACACTGAAAATGCCGAAGCGCGGCAGATCGAGCGTCCCACGCACACGCCGATAGTCATAGTTGCCATAGGACGCCTCGATCTTGCCGCCCAATTCTCCGCTCGGTTTCTTGGTAATGATGTTAAGCGCGCCTGCAACGGCATTACGGCCGTAAAGCGTACCTTGCGGGCCGCGTAGCACTTCGATCCGCTCGATATCGGCAACATCGAACAGCGAGCCTTGCGCCTTAGCGATATAGACTCCGTCGATATAAACACCGACCGAAGGTTCGAAATAGATTTGCGGATTGCCCTGCACCCCACCACGGATGGAGATGATCGGGGTTGTACGATTACCACCCGCCGTATCGACCTTGAGGTTGGGCGCCAACCCGCTGAGATTGGCAATCGAGGTGATTTCCCGCTTTTCCAGATAGGCGGGCGAAAGTGCGGAGATCGCGATCGGCACGTCCTGCAGATTCTGTTCGCGCTTTTGCGCGGTGACGATGATTTCCTCGATGCCGCCGCCATTCTCGCTGACAGTCTGGGCATAGAGCGGCGTGCTCAAAGCCGTCGTGACCAATGCGGCCAGCGTAATCGTTTTCGTCATATAGTCCTCCCTGCCGGATCGTTGCCGGTCACATCCAATTGAAACGGTTGTAGATTCCGCGCCTTCGTGCGGCGATTTGCGCCTGCCGCCCGGCAGCGGTGATGCGCTTCACACCAGCCGGGAGCCGGGCGAACAACGCGTCATGCGGAACCAGCGTCAGTTCGACTTCGGGCAGCGTCTCGGCGAAAATCCACCGCCGCCCCATCATCCCTTCCACGAAGCCCGCCGTATCCAGCCAGTTGGGTACGCCCGGATCTTCATGAGCGACGACAGCGATCAGTTCGCCATCGTCTTCCAGCACGGCCTGATGGATGTTCGTGCCGCTCAGCCGGTGGACATAATCCATGGTTTCCCACCATGGATTGTTGAATTCGATGTTCCAGTATTCGCATTTCGGCGGGCGGGTGCGCAGGATCAGCGCCTGACCCTGCGGGACGTTCCAGTAGCAGCACGCCGGATCGCCACCCGGTGTGGCATTCACCTTGTCCCCGGTCAGCGTGCGCCAGCTCACGAACTGATTCGGCGTCTTGCGGAACATATCCATCGTGTCCTGCCAGAAGCGGATGGTGTTCACGATCCAGTCACCGGTTTCACGCAAGCCTGCCATGATCTGCCCGGCTGCCGGCTCGCGCGGTGGGAAAGCCTCCCCCACCAGTTCAACCCGCGCTTGCATCGGCCGTTCGTTTTCCCAGTCGCCGAAGAACTGCCGGATGGTGACGCGGAAATCGCGTGGGGACAGCTTGATCCAGTTTCCGGGATGGGGTGTCGCGCTGAGAATGATCTCAAAGCTGCCGTCCGGCTCACTTTTCAGGTCGCGCCCGAACAGCGCCGCACCCATACCACCGCCCCATGGCGTGGGCCCGCGTTCCACTGTCGTTATCGAAAGATGCCTGGCCGACCCGCGATTGCCGTAAAGGCGATAGGTGTGCGCCGCATCGACCGCGAAACCGAGGTAGAGCGCGCTCTGATTGTCCCCGCCCTGCTTGCGGTCCGGCCCCATGTAACGGAACAGTTCGGGATGCTGCGGATCGTTGTTATGGATGTGGAACGCCAGACCAAGCGACAGATTGCTGAGAATGTGCAGCAGACCAGCCGCGCGGTCGAGCGGGCGGCGGGCAGAGCTGCGCGTGAAAGCGAGATTCGCCGCTTCCTGAATCCGGTGGAGAACGGCATTGAATTCGGCAAGCAAAGCCGCATCGCCACCCGCCGCAGTGGCAGCCTGGGCACCCGCGCTGCCGAGCAGGCCCGTCAATCCGGCAAAAGCCACTGCCCCGCCACCGGCAAATAGCCCACGGCGGGAAAGATCCCAGATATCTCCCGATGCGTCTTCCATGTTCGCTCTCCCCAAGGAGCAGATGAAGACCCGCCCCTTGGGGAGAAGCTGATAGAAAAATAACTTATTAGCAAGTAGAAAATTTACCGCATGCCGTAAGGCTTGGAATCTAGCGGATTATTAGGCATACACTCCAGAAATTTCTCAGTTTCAAAAATTCAGTTAAATTGTCAGCAATTAAATTTATTGTCACGTGGAGCCCTGCGCCGAGTCAGGCTCATACAACCGGCTTAGGCGCAACCACTCACGCTCAAAGGCAATCGCATGGCCTCACCACCCAAGGCGCGATGAGGCATGATTTGGGTATCAGCAGGCAGCATCGCCCGTCCGGGAGCCCCGGACAGGGTGCTCAGGCACCCGCCAGGAACTGCGGCCGCGCGCTTACGCTGCGCCCAGCACAGTCGAGCAACAAAGGTTCGGTATGCAACCGGTCAGAAACTGACCGTCAGACCCGCAGTGTAGTATTTGGGTGCCAGATTGCCCTTCAGCCTGACTTTCGGCAGCAGCGGCATCGCAACGGTCGCATAAGGGCGAGTATGAGCACTGCTCACGCGCAGACCCGCGCCGATAGTGAACGACGCCGGAATTGTGTAGGCGGCTTCCACGCGGCCATAGGCACGGGCGCCGCCATTGCGAAGGAACACCCCCGCGCCCGGCGTCAGACTGAAGCCCGCCAGATCGAGCGCGTAGGTCACGCCAAGTTCGCTCCCCCAATGGCCGTCAGCACGCCCGTAGCCTGCCTCAACCCCGATCCCTTCGGCGTGGGCTGGCGCGGCAACGGCGCCCAATGCCGCCACGAAGGCAAGTCCTGATATGTAGAATTTCATTGATGCACCGATGCTCCTTTCCACCGATGCGGCTACGCGACCGCCTAAAGGTTAACAAGCGAGGGAAGGTGAACCGAGTCCTGACTGCGTTTGACGGAGCGGGAAGCGCCCCTTACGGTGCAGCGGACCGCTCAGGTTCCGCCAGAAGAAACGCGATATCCGAGCCAACGCGCATATCATCCTCGGCCCCGAAGCTCTGCTTCCGCAGCCGCCCCTGCCGATCAATCAGCACCAGTGTCGGCGTGCCCTGCATACCGTAGGCCACCATGGTCCTGGGAATAGGCCCGCTCTCGCCCGGAGTATCGACACCGATCGGGAAAGTGAGCTGATATTCATGGATGAACGCTTCGAGAGCCACCGGCGTCATCGCCTGATGGTGTTCGAAGACCGTATGCAGCCCGACGACAGCCACATGTGCGGGATCGAACAGCCGCGCGATGCGTGACGCTTGGGGCAAGCCAAGCTGGACGCATCCCGGGCAAAGCATCTGAAAGGCATGCATCGCGATCACACGGCCTCGAAAGTCGGCCGGGGAGAGAGCCCGCTCGCTGTTGAACCATTGGCTGACCTGCCATGGGGGCGCGAGCGCAAACGCAGTCTGACCCATCGAACCTCTTCCCCATCCATGGCGCTAAAGCTCGGCGACCGGATGAAACTCTCCTAGCAGAAAAGATACCGCTTTCCCGGTGCTGGCAAAAGACAATGCTTCCTGTGGCAGATTTCAAAAATTTTGCCGTCAACACAGGAGTTGTTCTATTGCCCGGCTGAACGAGACAACCGGTGGGCAGTGGATAGGATGAAGTGGCATTGGGCAGTTGGGGTCATGCTTGCCCTGATACCGGTTGCCGCATCAGGGCAAACGCTCCAGCCGTTGAACGCCAAGGGATGCCTTGACGCAACGGAAGCCGGCGCCACCGTTACGGTAGCAGGGCGGTTGACGGAGCACCTGTTTGCAGGCCCCCCGAATTACGCGAGCATCGCGCAGGGCGACGCCAAGGAAAAAGCCTTCATTCTCGAACTGCCACGGAGAATCTGCTTCGCCGATGGAGAATTCGCGGACGGCAGCGAGCAATTCGACCGCGTGCATGTGAGCGCTATGGATGAAGGGCTACGCCGTGTCCTGCGCGCGAGTGTCGGCCGCGATGTCGTGCTCATGGGGGAGGCGATGGGCTCGCATACCGGCCATCATCACGCCCCCATGGTTCTGTTCGCGCGGTCCATCACGGTGCGCTGACAGGCCCCGTTACCACGCGATCAGGGCTTCTCGCCCACGCGCAACTGGTAACTGCCCAAAGTGCGCTCCTCCCCTGCGCTTGTCGCGCGCACGATATAGTCCCCGCTCTCTTCGGGCGTGAACAGGAGGAATGCGTTTACATCATCCCCTCCATCATCGTCCTGCGCGAGCGGTTCGGAGCTGTAGCGCCCGCTGGCCGGATAGACTTCAATCAGCGGATCGAGCTTGTCCTTCTCGCCGTCCAGGAACAGGAAGACCTGCTTGCCGGCCTGGAAATGGAACACATAATCGTCCACCCGGCGCCCCTGCACCTCTCCGTCCGTCGTCGTCAGCGCACCGCTATAGTGCTTGAAGCTGACAGTGCTGGCGCCCTCGGCTTTCGGCCGCACAGGGGCGGGGAGAGGCGCGAGATCCCGCACTTTCAGCACATAGGAACCCTTAGAATCGCTGACCGCCGACACACGCAGCCGGTATGTCCCGCTGCGCTGGGGCACGAACTCCAGATAGGCATTGGTCCCGTCACCGCCATCATCGTCTTCGGCGAGCATTTCATCGTTGTCGTCTGCGAAGGACAGGCGCAGCGCCGGATCGAAATCCTCAGACTCCGCGCTGAAAGCATAACGCTGCCCCGCTTCGAGCGCCATCGTGCGCACCTGATAGGGCTGGCTGCCCTCCTTGGGGCTCTTGCTGTCCAACTGACCGGGAAATTGCCGTTCGTTCTGCTGAGCCTGCGCTGCCACGCCGACAGCCAGTGCGGCAGACGCCACCGCAATCTTCAACAAACCCATTTTTACCCGCGAAACGCGCATAGTCCTGCCCAAAAATCAGCTCCTGCTTGCTGGTCTGTCGGGCGCTCTGCCACCAAACGCCTTGCATGGCAAAATTATAGAAGCCGGCAACGTCTTTTCAGGCAATTTCGCTAAGCGCCTGCATGCTGATCGATAAACGCGCGCCATCCGCCCAGCGCCGTGATGTCCCGCGCCCTATCCGTCGCACGCGGTTCCGCGACGAAGCCTTTTACACTCGATCCATCGGCCAACGTGACCGTGCCGATGGCGAGCGGCGGCGGCACTTCGGCAACGAAGCTGCCGAATGCGGCCATATCCAGTTCGTATATCTCGACTGCGATGGCCGCGCCTTGCCGATCGTGGATCAGCGCGGGCTTGGGCGGCACGCTGTCCGCCATGGCATAGAGACGGTAAGTCGGCGCGGTTTCGGTGGCCACGACGAAACGCGCATCGCGCGACGTCAATTGCCAATGTAGCGGCATATCCTTGAGATGCGCGCCGACGACGGCGAGTTTCACGGTATCCATGCGGTCTCCAAGGTCGAGAGGGGGTACGGGCGGCAAAGCGGCGGCGGCGAGATAGCGCTGGCCTGCCTCCAGCAGCGCATGATCGGTCCAGGCAGGGCCCATCAGAGTGAGACCGAAGCCGGTCCCGTTATGACGATACCCGGCGGGCAATGCCAAGGCCGCCATGTCCAGCAGATTGACGAAATTGGTATAGAGTCCCAGCAGACTGTTGAGCGCGATGGGCGCGGCCTGCATTTCGCGGATGCGGTAAGTGGTCGGCGCGGTCGGCAGAGCCAGCATATCGACCGTTTCCCACAGCCGTTCCGCTTCGCGCTGAAGTTCGGCGAGGCGGTAATGGCCTTCGAACACCGCCACACCGCTGACCACCAGACCGCCTTCGACAATCCCCCGCACGGTGGGATCGATAGCGCCCGGATTACTGGCCAGCATTGGCGCAAGCGCCGCCGTGCGCTCAGCCACCCAAGGGCCGCCATAGAGCAATTCCGCCGCTTGCGAGAGCGGGGTCAGATCGATTTCGACGAGTTCTGCCCCCATGCTCTGCAAAGCTTCCAAAGCCTTGTCATAGAGAAAAGCGGATTCGCCGTCGCCGCACCATTGCCGCTGTGCAAGGCGCGGCACGCCGATGCGCTGCGGGGTGGCAGGGTGGTTCTCCAGACGGCGCGAGTAAGCGTCAGCCGGATCGAAGCCGGCAACCACCTCATCCACCAGTCGGGCATCCTCCAGCGTGTGGCTGAACACAGAAATGCAATCGAGCGAGCGGCAGGCGGGCACCAGCCCGGCAGTGCTCCAGCGGCCCTTGGTCGGCTTCATCCCGATCAGCCCGTTGAACACGGCGGGTACCCGGCCCGAACCGGCGGTGTCGGTGCCGAGCGCAAGCGGAACCAGCCCGGCCGCCACTACCACGGCCGAACCGGAACTGGACCCCCCGCTGATATAGGTCCGGTTGAACACGCAGGCTGGCGTGCCGAACGGGCTGCGGGTGCCGTTGAGGCCGGTGGCGAACTGATCGAGATTGGTCTTGCCGATGCACACCGCGCCCGCCGCGATCATCCGTTCGACCGCATGAGCGTGGCCCTGCGGCACATAGGCGAAATCGGGGCAGGCGGCGGTGGTCGGCAGCCCGGCCACATCAATATTGTCCTTCACCGCGAACGGGACGCCCGCCAGCGGCAGCGCCTCCCCCGCCCCGATCCGGGCGTCCACCCTGCGTGCCATGGTAAGGATATCGTCATCGGCAAAGCGGCTGATCCACGCCTGCGGCTGGATCGTATCGTAAGCGCGGATGCGTTCCAGCGCCACTGCGGCGACGGCAAGCGCGCTTGTCCGCCCCTTGCCGACAGCCTCCACAATGGCGCTGGCAGTCAGAGGTGCCCCGCTCATGCCGGTTCGATCGCCAGCATCGGATGGCCGGGGCCGACCGGCTGACGCTCCGTCACATAGACCTTGCGCACCGTGCCGCTGACCGGGCTGACCACCGGGCATTCCATTTTCATCGCTTCGATGATCGCCACCACCTCGCCTTCCCGCACTTGCACGCCTTCGGCGGTGGCCAGCTTCCACAGGCTACCGCCGAAAGGGGCCTCCACCAGTTCGCTGCCATCCGGCACATCGATGGCCGCGCCCTCGTCCCCACCCGCGCCGTCATCGCTCAACGCGGCAACCCGGTCGAATTCCCCATCGCGTTCCCATGCCGCGCGTTCGGCATCAAAAGCGGCTTCGCGGGTCTGCTGGAAAGCGGCGATGCTCTCCGCGTTTTCAGCCAGGAACGCGCGGTAATCGGCGAGGCGGAACGTCTCCTCCTCAATCCGGATGGCGCGCCGCCCGGCGGGGAAATCGCGCCGCCATTCGGTCAGTTCCTCATGGCTGACGGGAAAGAATTTGATCCGGTCGAAGAAGCGCAGCAGCCACGGCTTGCCTTCACGAAAGGCGTCGGTCTGCCGCCAGCTGTTCCACACCTGGATCGTACGGCCGAACAACTGATAGCCGCCCGGCCCCTCCATTCCGTAGATACACATATAAGCGCCGCCAATGCCCACCACGTTGGGCGGGGTCCAGGTACGGGCTGGATTGTATTTGGTGGTGACAAGCCGATGGCGCGGATCGACCGGCGTCGCCACTGGCGCGCCGAGATAGACGTCACCCAGCCCCATCACGAGATAATCTGCATCGAACACGATCCGCTTGACGTCCTCGATAGAGGCCAACCCGTTCACCCGGCGGATGAACTCGATATTGTCCGGGCACCACGGTGCATCGTCGCGCACCGATTGGATGTATTTGTCGATGGTCTGATAGATCGCCGGGTCCTGCCACGACAGCGGCAGGTGGACGACGCGTGAAGGGATGGCGAAATCGTCCAGAGTCCCCAGCCGCTCCTCCGCCGCGATCAGCGCTGCCAGCAGTTCTGCCTGCGAAAGCTGGCGGCTGTCATAATGGACCTGCAACGAGCGGATGCCGGGCGTCACATCGACGATACCGGGCAAGGCCAGCCGCTCCAATTCCAGCATCAGGGCATGGATACGCAGCCGCAGTTCGAGATCGAGCACGATGGGCCCGTATTCAACCAGCAGGTGCTGATCGCCCTGCCGGCGATAGCAGGCTTCGGGCCGCACGCCCGCGCCGGGAATGCGATGGAGCACCGGATCGCCCAGTTGCGGCTGTTGCAGGGCCGGTGCAGGTGCGGTGCGGCCCGCGATCAGTGCGTCCTGCGCCGCCAGGGCTTCGGCTGCCACTTCATCGCTGACAGGCACGAAACTGATCGCATCGCCCGGCGCAAGCTGGCCGACTTTCCACAAATCGGCCGCGATCACCACGAACGGGCAGACAAAACCGCCCAGCGATGGGCCATCCGGGCCGAGGATAATCGGCATGTCACCGGTGAAATCAACCGCGCCGATAGCATAGGCGTTGTCGTGAATGTTAGAGGGGTGCAGCCCCGCCTCACCCCCGTCCTTACGCGCCCATTGCGGCTTCGGCCCGATCAGGCGGACGCCGGTGCGATTGGAATTGTAATGCACCTTCCACTGCGTCGAACGCAGCATGGCGATATCGTCGTCGGTGAAGAAATCGGGGGCACCATGCGGCCCATAAAGCACGCGAATCTGCCATGCCTTGCCAATTTCCGGCAGTTCCACGGGCAGGCGGTCTCTGGCGGGAACGGGCGACGAGGCAGAAGCGAGATGCAGCGTATCGCCTGTCATCACCGCACGCCCGGCATGGCCGCCGAACTCACCCAAGGTAAACGCGCTGCGGCTGCCGAGATAGAGCGGCACGTCGAGCCCGCCCGCTACCAGCAGATAGCCGCGAATACCCCCGCCAGCAACGCGCCCGATCCGCAGCGTCTGGCCCGGCGCGACATCGAAGGGCTGATAGCGCTCCACCGGATCGCCATCCAGCGTCGCGCCGAACTCCGCGCCGGTCAGGCACAAGCGCGCCGCCGCGTTGAATTGCAATGTCGGCCCGGCAGCGGTGAATTCCAGCCCGGCCGCATCCTCTGCATTACCGAGCAGGCTGTTACCGAGGCGGAAGGACAGGGCATCCATCGGGCCCGATGGCGGCACGCCGACATCCCACAGGCCGACCCGGCCCGGATAGTCCTGCACCGTAGTCGCCGCGCCGCCCGACAGCACGCGGACAGTTGCGGGGGCATAGGGAATATCAGCCAGCGCCCGGGTCGAAACCTGCCCGCTAACGAAGGGCTGGGACCGCACCACCGTGCGCAGCCAATCGAGATTGGTTTCGATCCCGGCGATGCGCGTTTCATCAAGCGCGGCCTGCATCGCCCGCACCGCCTGCTCGCGATCCGGTGCGGTGACGATCAGCTTGGCCAGCATCGGATCGTACCATGCGGAGACTTCGGAGCCGCTTTCCACCCAGCCATCGACGCGCGGCCCCTCAGGAAAGGCGACTTCGATCAGTCGGCCGGAACTGGGCCGGTAATCCTGCGCCGGGTCTTCGGCATAGAGGCGGACCTGGATCGACGCGCCTTGCGGCCTGGCTTCGAACCCATCCAGAAACGTGAAATCGCCCGCTGCGCCCCGGATCATCCAGGCGACAAGGTCGACGCCCGTCACCTGCTCAGTCACGCCGTGTTCGACTTGCAGACGGGTATTCACTTCAAGGAAGAAGAAATCGTCCCGCTGCGCATCATAGAGGAATTCAACCGTCCCGGCGGAGCGGTACTGCGCCCCCGCCGTCAACCGCACCGCTGCTTCGATCATCGCCGCGCGCGTCGCCGCGGGCAGATGCGGGGCAGGCGTTTCCTCCACCACTTTCTGATTGCGCCGCTGGAGCGAGCAATCACGCTCCCCCAGCGCTACCACATGGCCCCGACCATCGCCAAAAACCTGCACTTCGATATGGCGGGCACGAGCGACGTAGCGTTCGAGGAACACCCCGCCATCGCCAAAATTCCCCGCCCCCAGCCGCGCCACGGTGGCAAAGCCATCGCGGATATCGGCCTCGTCGGCGCAGATCTTCATCCCGATCCCGCCGCCGCCCGCTGTGGCCTTAAGGATCACCGGATAGCCGATGTCCGCCGCCGCGCTGATCGCCGCCGCTTCGTCAGTCAGCAGGTCGGTACCGGGGGCCAGCGGCACGCCATGCGCCGCGGCCAGTGCCCGAGCGGTGTGCTTCAAACCAAAAGTGCGGATATTGTCCGGCGTCGGACCGATGAACGCAATTCCGGCGGCTTCGCAGGCTTCGGCAAAGGCCGTGTTTTCCGACAGGAAGCCATAACCGGGATGGATCGCCTGCGCTCCCGTCGTCCGTGCCGCTGCCAGAATCGCATCGACGTTGAGATAGCTTTCGGCGGCAGGGGCCGGGCCGACGCAGATCGCCTCGTCCGCTTCGACGACATGGCGCGATCCCGCATCCGCTTCGCTGAACACGGCGACCGAGCCGATACCCATTTGCCGGAGCGTTCGGATAATGCGGCAAGCGATAGCGCCGCGATTGGCAATCAGAACCTTGCTGAACATTATTGCGCCACCACCATGCGCACCGGCGTCGGATTGAAACCGTTGCAAGGGTTGTTGATCTGCGGGCAGTTGGAGACGACGACGACCACATCCATTTCCGCGCGCAGATCGACCGTCAGGCCCGGGGCGGAAATCCCATCGACGATGCCCAGCGTCCCATCGGCTTCCACCGGCACGTTCATGAAGAAATTGATGTTGGACACCATGTCACGCTTGTTGCGGCCCGCGCGAACGTTGGCGTCGAGGAAATTGTCGACGCAGGAATGCTGCGCCTTGGTGTGATGGCCATAGCGCAGCGTGTTGGATTCGCAGGAGCACGCCCCGCCGATGGTGTCGTGATAATCCACCGACGTGCCAGTGATCGTCATCATCGGGCGGCCTTCGTTGGACAGCAGCACCGAGCCGGTGCGCAGGAAGATGTTGCGCTGCCCGGCAATCGTATCCTGCGCGCTGTAGCGTTCGGCATCGTCATCGGCGGCATAGGCCAGGAAATCGACCGCCTGGTTGCCCTCCATATCGACGATGCGCAGCGTTTGCCCGGCTTTGATCGTGTGCATCCAAGGCGCGCGGGCCGGGACCACCTCATCGTGAACGATCGTGCCGGGAAGCCCGGCGGTTGCAAGTTGGTCGGTCATGGCTCTCTCCCGTCAGCGGCGGTAGTAATCTTCGGTGTTGAGGAAGGCGCGCAGCCCCTCGGGCGCGGCTTTGCGGATGGGGTCTTTCTCCGGCGTCACCGCGCCTTTCCAGGCGGTGAGGCGCAGCGGGGTGACCGTGAATTCCGCCCGCTCGTCGAGTACATGCGGGCAATTGGCCACGACCACGATCAGGTCCATCTCCGCGCGCAGCAGCACGCTGCGCCCCGGCGCGAAGGGGCCGATTGTCGGCACGGTGTTGCCCCCTTCTTCCACCCGCACGCCCTTGAACCAATTGACGCAGGGGTGGACATCCTTCCTGCCGAGGCCATACTTGGCGACAGCCAGCATGAAACGGTCGCGCGCGTTGGGATGGGCGCCGTAATTCTTGCCATCACCGTAGACCCGCGCGTTGGACGCTTCGCTGGACGCACCGCAGAGCAGATCGTGCGTTTCGGCGTCATCTTCCAGAACGCTCATCATCACCCGGCCCATATCGGACAGGATCAACTGACCCGCGCCGAGATAGGCATTCCATTGCACTTTCATCGTGTCGGCAACATTCAGCCGTTCGACCGGACATTCGGCGTTGAACAGCAGCATCGAAGCGCAGGCATCGCCCTGGAGGTCGATCAGCCGCAGCCGCGTGCCACGTGCGATCCGATGGGAAGCATAGCCACCGGGGGCCACCGTTTCTTCCCACACCAGTTCCCCACCGGCATCGTCCGCCGCGGGTGGAAGGACCGGCATCGCCTCCGCTTTCGTTCCGGCCATGGCGCGGGCGTGATCGCGTGCCGCCTTGGGGTTTGCAGTGCTCGTCGTCATGATTTCATCCTTCGAAAAATTCGCATGTCACAGCGCGGCCTGCCCATCCGTTGGAAGCGGCGGAGGCAAAGCGGCGGCATCGCTGGCCTGGGCCGCAGCCAGCTTGCGTTCGAGCGTGACATCGTATGTGGCAGTCGATCCGTAGCGATGCGGTGCATGCGGATCGTGGCGGCGCTTGTCGAAAGCGAGCACGCGGGTGCCCAACGCGAAAGCTTCCTGAATGTCATGCGTGACCATGACGATTGTCAGCCGATGATCGCGCCACAGCCGGGTGACCAGTTCGTGCATATCCTTGCGGATACCGGGATCGAGCGCGCCGAAAGGTTCGTCCAGCAGCAGAATCCGGGGCCGCTTGATCAGCGCCTGCGCAATCGCGAGCCGTTGCTGCATTCCTCCCGACATTTCCGCCGGATAGACATCCAGATTGTGTTCCAGCCCGACGGCAGACAGCATTTCCACGGCCTGTTCCGTGGCTTCGCGGCGGCGCTTGCCGAACAGCTTGCCGAACACCGGCGCATGTTCGCATTCGAGCCCGAACAGCACGTTCTGCAACGCGGTGAGATGGGGGAATACCGAATAACGCTGGAACACCACGCCCCTGTCGGGTGCGCATTCGGCGCGCAGTTCGGCATCATCAAGCAGAATCTGCCCGCTGCTTGGCGCTTCCTGGCC
This sequence comes from Caenibius sp. WL, assembly GCF_019803445.1. Taxonomy (NCBI): domain Bacteria; kingdom Pseudomonadati; phylum Pseudomonadota; class Alphaproteobacteria; order Sphingomonadales; family Erythrobacteraceae; genus Caenibius; species Caenibius sp. WL. Next base: position 901,330 of record NZ_CP081844.1, on the reverse strand, counting down.
AAGGATCAACCGCAGGAACGTGCTCTTGCCCGCACCGGAAGGGCCGACCACCGAAACGAAGGAGCCTTCGTCGATATCCAGCGACACGCGTTCGAGCACGATCTTGTCGCCATATTCGACCCAGACGTTCCTGAAGGAGAGCAGCGTGCTCATCGCGCACCTCCATGGGCCCAGGGAAAGCCCTTGCGGCTGATGGTGTGGAGAAGGAAATCGGCGGCGATGGCGAGAAGCGAAATCCACGCCACGTAAGGCAGGATGATATCCATCGCGAGATAACGCCGGACGAGGAAGATGCGGTAGCCAAGCCCGATATCGGAGGCGACCGCTTCGGCCGCGATCAGGAACACCCACGCCGGGCCCATCGAAAACCGCAGGCTTTCGATCAGCTTGGGCATGAGCTGCGGCAGGGCGACCCGGACGGCGACCAGCCAGCTGTTGGCCCCGAGCGTCTGCGCCTTGAGGAACTGTTCGTTCGGCAGGCCCGCGACATAAGCGGCGAGATCGCGCGTCATGTAGGGGGCGATGCCAAGGGCGATCAGCGCGATTTTCGATGCTTCGCCCAATCCCATGACAATGAACAGGATCGGCAGCACGGCAATCGGCGGGATCACCGCGATTACCGTTACGATCGGCCCCAGCGTGGCCCGAACCATCGGGATCACACCGAGCAGCAGACCGAGGACGAGCGATCCGACGGTGGCTATGGCCAGCCCGATACCCAAGCGGTAGAGGCTGGCCATGGTGTCGGCCATCAGCGTGATGTTGCCCGTCATCGGATCGCGCTGGGCCGCGAAACGGAGGATTGCGTCCCCCATCGCGCCAAAGGTCGGCAGCACCTTGTCGGAAGGGTTCACGGCATGGCGCGCTTCCGACGCGATCATGTAGATCAGGACAAGGATCAAAATCGGCACCAGACCGGCGATCAGGCGCCCTCCTCGGCCGGGTTTGATATTTATCAGGCGCACTGCGCGGCCCCTTTCGCTGCCGAAGTCAGTTCAGATGGCGTGGGAAGTCAGAACGTCGCGGTCAGCGACGCCACCACCGCGCCGTCGACAATGCTGCGTCCACGCTTGCCGCCGGGCACCGTGAAGAAAGCATCGGCATCCGCGCCGCCCATGTCGGTATCGACGTAGGAAACGTTGAGCGTGAGATTCTTCCACGCGACGTCGGCCCCGACACTGTAATCAAGATAGTGGCCATCCGGCCCGGCCAGCGCGCTGTCGCCATTGGTGTAGCCGAGGTGCGCTTTCAGCGTGACCGGCGTATCCTTGATCGGCAGGGCAAGATCGCCATAGACATAGATATTGTCTTCATCGCCGATGGATTTCCGCTTGGGTGCGTAATAAGCGCCCACCTTGGCCTTTACCGGGCCGATCGGATGCGAAACCGAGCCGTAGAGTTCGGCGTACTGATGCCCATCCGTGCCCGGATAAAAATACCAGACGAGGCCGCCATCCAGCGTGGTTTTCCCGACAGTGGTGGAATAGCCGGCAATCGCATCCAGTTCCATGTTGGAACCGCCGAACGTGCCGAAGCCGCCGAGGCTCGACGCCCAGGCTCCGACATAGAAACCCGAACTGTGCGTCAGTGTGATCCCGCCCTGGACGGCGATATCCTCGTCGCTCATCGAAATACCGCGCAGGCGGTACTGGCTGGTCAGCCCGACCGAGCCGCTGACGGTGATATCGCTGGCCGAAGCCTCGCCATCCTCAGCATAGGCGGCAACAGGTGTCATGCCGATGGCCAGCAGCGGCAGAAAGAAAAGAGTTCGCTTCATAAACACATCCCCCTTGGGCAATCCTTGAAACACGCTTGCAAAGCGCATGCGGCGCCTCGCAGACACAGCTCTCCCGTCGTCAGCAGCGAGGCTGACAGTCCACGCATCGTCTTTTCGTGCGGGTTATAGTTTTCCGTCGGCGGCCATCTGCATGAAGCTGGGGTCGAACCGCAGCTTCACATTGGCCTTGTCGCCCAGCGTCTTGCCGTTGGCGAAGCCGATCCCGATGGCATCGACCGAAGTCGCCGCCGGGCCAAACAGGCCCTTGGCGTAGCTGAACTGGCGCACCGCATCCTCGTGCTTGATGATATCGGGGCCGGTGAGATAACTGACCGCTTCGGCGGGCTTGTAATAGATGTAAGTGGTCTTGAGCTGCGCGCGGAAATTCTCCGGCGTGGTGCCCGCCATGCGCGCCATGTCGTCGATCGCCTCGTTCGCCTTGGCATCACCTTTCGCCATGATCCCGAGGACTTCGTACCATGCGCCGACCAGCGCCTTGCCGAGATTGGGATTGGCTTTGAGCGTGGCGGTCGAAACCGTCATCAGATCCTGGATTTCGTTGGGGATCTTCGAACTGTCGAACACCATGGTCGCGCCCGGCGCCGCCTTGATTTGCGAAAGCTGCGGGTTCCAGGCCGCCACCGCCGTGACTGTCGGCGAGGCAAACGCGCTGGCGATATCCGCATCGGATGTGTTGACCGTCTTTACATCGGACAATTGCATGCCGTTGAGCGTCAGCGCGCGGGCCAGCAGATAGTGCGACACCGAAAGCTCGACCAGATTGACGGTTCGCCCCTTGATATCCGCCATCGCAGCGGCGTTCTTAAGGACGATGCCATCGTTGCCGTTGGAATAGTCTCCGAGAATGAGGACCGTGGTATCCTTGCCGCCCGCCGCCGGGATCGTCAGCGCATCCATGTTGGTGGACCCGACCCCATCCAGCTTGCCCGCCGTATACTGATTAAGAGATTCGACGTAATCGTTCACCTGGATCAGATTGATCTTGATCCCGTATTTGTCCGCCCACTTCTTGAGAATACCGCTCTTTTCCGCGTAGGCCCAGGGCATCCAGCCGGCATAGATCGACCAGCCGATATTGAATTCGGTCTTGGCCGCTTCGGTCTGCGCGCCCGCCGCCTCGCCAGCGGGCTTCGAAGCGCCGCAGCCGCCCAGTGCCGCCAGTGCGACAAGCGCCAGACCGCTGCCAAGAAGGTGGCGCCGGGTTCTGCCAACCTTGCCTTTGTCTTCAACCGAACCATGAAATGTCATCGTGAGCGTTCCCTTCGCCGTGATGCATCCGTGATGCGGGAGCGAAGGTCATTCAGGGAGACACTGATTTTTTATAGAAGGCATAGATTTCATCTATGCCTTAGGCACGGCACGCAGACGGCGAAGCACTTCATCCATGAACAGTTGCGTCGCCGTGTCGCGCAAAGGCGCATCGCGCGCGATGAGATAGATATCGTATGACGGTTCGGCATCCTTGGGCAGCAGCGGCCACAGCTTGCCCTGATCGACCGCCTTTTTCGCTGCCATAACCGGCAGGAAGCCGATCCCGACGCCCAGCGTCACCAGCCGAAGCGCTTCGTTGATATCCTCGGCCCGGCCATTGACCACTGTCCCCAGGCGATAACGCTGGCGCAGGCGGGTGATCGTTTCCAGTTCGTCCCCCCCGGTCAGGATGAAGCCTTCCTCGCGCAGTTCGCCCAGCCGGGTGACGCGACAGCCGAACAGCGGATGCATCCGGGCGCAATAGAGCTGCTGCGATTCCACGAACATCGGTTCGTAGGTCAACGCGCTGCGCACGCCGCTGTCATATCCCACGCCGAGTTCCGCTTCCCCCCGCTCCAGCGCATCAAGCACTTCGCGCCAAGGGGAGACATGCAGTTCAATCTGGATCGCCGGATGGCGGCGATGGAAACTCGCGATCGCCTCGTCGAATTCGGCCGATATCACCGATGAGATGAGTTGGATTCTGACCAGCCCTTCGACCTGCTTGATCGCTTGTGAAATCTGGTGCGGCACCATGCGGGCCGATTCGAACATATCCTCGCAGATCAGCAGCAGCGCCCGCCCGGCCGTGGTCGCTTCCACCCCCGATGCGGTACGCCGCAGCAATTGCGTGCCGATATGGTCTTCCAACCGTTTCAGCGCCGCGCTGACACTGGGCTGCTGGCGGTTCAACCGCCGCGCGGCGGCGCCGATCCCCCCAGCCTGCACGATTTCGACGAACAGGCGCAGCAGGTTCCAATCCACCCGCGACGCAAAATTGCGGTCGATGCGGACCTGTTTCTTGGCGGGATCGTTGGTCGTCGTCATTCCGGCAGCCTGAGAAGAGGAGGCTGCATTGCAGACCGCAGCGGGCGGCAAATCAGCCTTTCTCATACGCCTGCCCGAATTGCGCCGCTGCGGCAACAGGCCACCTTATTCGGCGGCTTCCCTGTGGCGTGCGGCCTGCCCGAACGAGGACAGCTTGCGCGCATTCTCCGGCAGCCCGACATCGCCTTTCGCGGCCCGTTCCTGCAGATAGCGGAATGTCTGGATCGTCTGGGCATAGAGATGTTCGCCGCTGCTGATCGCTTCGGCATCGGACGCAGCCCCCAGCGGCTGCAACGCAACATGGTAATCGAGCGCGAAGAACAGGGGAAAGCTGTAGCGTTCCTCAGGCACTTTGCGCACGCGGTGCGACGTGGCGACGAATGCGCCGTTCGACCAAAATTCCAGCATATCGCCAATATTGACCACCAGTCCGCCCGGAACAGGCGGGGCATCGATCCAATCCCCTGCCTCGTTCATCACTTCCAGCCCCGGCCCGGTCGCCAGCAGCAGGGTAAAGCATTCGTAATCGGTATGCGCCCCGATCCCCGGTGCGTCCGCGATGCCGGGCTGAAACGGATAGTGCAACAGGCGGAGCTGGCTGGGCGGTTCCGTCACCAGCGCATCCAGACTGTCCGCCGGTTGCCCCAGCGCCATCGCAAAGCCGCGCAGGAGCTTCTGCCCCACGGCAAACGCCGCTGCGTAGTAGCCCATCACATCCTCACGAAAGCCCGCGAGATCGGGCCACTGGTTCGGCCCCAGCATCGGATGATCGGCGGGGACCCGTTCGGCGGGCAGATCGAGGGCGAGATCGAAAGCCTCCTTGCGATCGCGCATGGTGCCGCTCAACACTTCTTCGCCTTCCGGCACATAACCGCGATGATTGCGCGAACGGCCGATATAGCTCTCCAGCTTGGTGTCCGTTGGCTGATCGAAAAACCGCTTCGCTGCGTGCTGGACGCGGTCGATCACCGCGGGCGCGATACCATGCCCGGTGATATGGAGGAAACCGACATCGGCCGCCGCCTGCCGCAACTGTTCGACCACAGCCCGTTCCGCCACGGGATCGGGGCCACCCAGCGCGGCGATATCCACCACCGGCACGGCGCGGAACGGCTCGGCCTTAGCAGCTTTGGCCACCTGCGCCGCCGGGGGCGGAAACGCCCCATGATATCCGGCATCCCATGCCCCATGGCATTCCACCAGTTCCAGAGAACGCGTGAAGATCTGCCCCCGCGCATCGATATCCGCCACGCCCAGGCGTCCACTCCGAATATCCGCGTCCGGCCGCATCAAAAGCCTGCCTTCACGCCACGGCAGAGTCGAACGATCGATCCGCCAACCTTCGGACGTCACCTGGCCGAGAGCGATTTCGCAATCGAGCAACGCGCGGGCGGAGGCGATATCCGCATCCTTGAGCATATCTGCAAGATCAGCGTTGGGCGCCACCGGCCGGGTGCGCGCACGGGCATAGCCGAAGCGGGAGCCATGGCGCACCAGAATCACCGGGCAACCATCTTCGACCGATGTGTAGCGCGCACCCACGCTGCGGCAATCTCCCTCCGACGCCGCGCGCTGCCAGTATTCGATGTAATCGGCGTCGACGCCATGCTCGATCAGCAGTTCACCCTCTGCTTCCAAGCAGCCCCGGTCCCCCAGATCGCCAGGCGGCTGGAAATCGATGGAACGCACCCAGGTGGCGATTGCGCCGGACAATTCGAAAGTCCCGGCGAAACCTTGCTGGCAGGCCAGCGCACGAGCCTCCTCCATTTGCAGTTCGCCCAGACATGCCGCCTGCACTGCGCCACGCAGCCAGTGCGGCTGGCGCAGATCGACGAAATAGTGCGGCCCCTGAATCCAGCTTACGGCGGTCAACGTATCGACCGCCTGCCCCGGCAGCGACAGCAGCAGGCGTTCCCAGACACCTTCATACTTGTCGTTCCAGGTCGTCATCGCGGGGCCCTCCTTGGCAGATCGGCACAAGCTTGGGCGGCGGCGGAACGGATGGGTAGGCGCAAAAATCGCATGAAAGGCATAGTTTCATTCTATGCCCGATAAGCTCAACGCCGGGCCGCAATGCTGCCTTTGCGATCCATTGCCACCCCGGTCACCCCGCGCGCGCGAACGGCGAAGATTTCAAACAGGGCGGTGCGTAGCGCCACGGATAATCGCGGCCGGTCTTTTGCCATTCGGGTGTCGTCATGTGGCTGCATAGGCTCTCCTCGCACAAGCTCATGCGAGGATAGGACGCCGTTGTGCAGCCCGGTAGGCGATCAAATCCTATCCCCCCCATAGACCGATCTTATGCCCCACAGCGCCAATATGCGCGGGCTTCCTTTGACATCAAACGCGAATCATTTATATGGACCGAAGTCCAAATATGGACCGAAGTACAACATTACACTGTCTCACAAAGCAGACCATTCAGGGAAGGTATTTATGCGCAGAGGGGAATCCCTTATCCGCGGCAACTGGCATATCGGTGTCGTTGCGGCCACGATCGGCCTTGTCGCCGGTGCAACGCCCGCATTCGCACAGGAAGCGGCACCGCAGGAAACAGCAGACCAGGCAACCACCAGCGGCCTCGATGACATCGTCGTAACCGCCCGCCGCAAGGAAGAATCGCTCCAGTCGGTGCCGATTTCCGTGCAGGCGTTCAGCGGCGACATGCTGAGCGAACGCAACGTGCAGGATGCAACCGACCTGCAACGCATCGTTCCTGCTCTGACCACCTATCAGCAGGCCCGCGACGAAGTGACCATGTCCATCCGCGGTCAGTCCAGCTCGGGCGCTTCGGCACAGGGGCAGAACCCGCGCGTCACCGCCTATTTCGCGCAGGTTCCCCTGCAGACCGGCGATACCGGCCCGGGCAAGTTCTTCGACTTGCAGAACGTGCAGGTCCTGAAAGGCCCGCAGGGCACGCTGTTCGGCCGCAACTCCACCGGCGGCGCGGTGCTCTACGAACCGGCCCGCCCGACGCACAATACCGGCGGCTATGTGAATCTCCAGTATGGCCGGTTCAACGATCGCCAGATCGAAGGCGCGATCAATCTTCCCGCTGGCGATACGCTGGCTTTCCGCTTTGCGGGCAAGCTCGCCAAGCGTGACGGGTTCACCAAGAACTTCAACACCGGGAAGGAACTCGACGACCGCAACTATTTCGGTCTGCGCGGCTCGATGTTGTGGACCCCGTCGGACCGCTTCGAAAACTTCCTGATGTTCGATTACATGAAGTCGGACACCAACGGTTCTTCGCAGCAGATCGCCGGAATCAACACCAACATGGTTCTGGCCGCGAACGTGAACACGAGCGGTTCCGGCCCGGCCATTCCGCTGACTCTGGGCGGGACCGGCCCGACCATCGCCCAGCTCAGGGCCGATCCGGCGAAATATTTCCCGCTGGCCGTCGCAGCTGGCCGTGTGGTGTACTTCCCCGATCCGGCACTGCCTAATCAGATGGCCAACCAGATCAAAGGCGGCCCTCGTATCGCCCAATCCGGCGTAGATGGCGTTGCCCGGTCGCGCGGTTGGGGCATCACCAATATCTCCACGCTGGAAATCAGCGACAATCTGACGCTGAAGAATATCTTCGGTTATCGCCGGTTCAAGCAGATGAGCCGTTACGATATGGACGGCACGCTTTATCCGCTGCTCGACCAGGTCACGCCCGATGGTTATTGGGCGGCCAATCTGCGCCAGATCAGCAACGAGACGCAGTTGCAGGGCAAGGCGTTCGACGGCGCGCTGGATTTTACCATCGGTGCGTTCGTGCTGTGGAGCAAGTCGCCCTCGCCGCAGCGGAACATCCAGGTTTCGGTCGGCGTGCCTTCGCTGAACATTTCCTCGCCCGTGGAACGCAGCCAGGCACTGTTCGGTCAGTTCACCTATGACTTCTCGAGCGTGGGTGTCGAAGGTCTCAGCATCACGGCCGGTTATCGCTATACGCACGATTTCCGTTCGCTGGTCGCGGCAAATTACCGCGATCCGACCTGGCAATTCGGACCGACGTCGTGCAGCCTCGCCGCAGGTTGCCCGAATCTCACCAAGGCCAGCTTCAACGCCTCGTCGTACAACTTCAGCATCGATTACAAGGTCAGCCCCAGCACGCTCGTCTATGCCACCCATCGGCGTGGCTATCGTGCGGGCGGTCTGAACCCGCAGGCGGGCAATTTCGGCTTCGCCTACGGGCCTGAAAAAGTCACCGACTTCGAACTCGGCCTCAAGACCGATTTCCACGCCGGCGGCATGGAAGGGCGTCTGAATCTCGCCGCGTTCACCTCGATCCAGAAGGATGCGCAGATCAGCCAATCCTTCCCGGCTCAGGTTAACGGGCAGACGGCACTGATCAGCCTGATCGTCAACGCCGCGGAGGCCAAGATCAAGGGTCTCGAAGCCGATCTGACGCTGAAGCCGTTCGAACACCTGACGCTCGGCGCGTCCTACTCGCTGACCGACGCCAAGTATTCGAAGGTGGTCGACGTCCAGACGGGCAACCTGATTACCGGGCGCCCGTTCCCGTTCCTGGCGAAGCATCGTCTGAACCTGTCGGCCAATTATATCGTGCCGCTGGCCGACAATGTGGGCGAACTCTCGTTCGGCGCCAACTGGGCCTATTCGAGCAAGTACAGCCTCTCGGTCTTCGAAGATCCGCTGGGCGTCGAAAACGGCTACAACCAGCTCGACCTGCGCGCCGACTGGAACAATATCGCCGGCAAGGAAGGCCTGTCGCTGGGCGTCTTCGTCAACAACGTGACGAAGGAACTCTACAAGATCGGCGGCGTGCCGATCTACTCGGTTCTCGGCACCACCAGCCTGCTGTACAACGAGCCGCGTACCTGGGGTCTCCAGTTGCGCTATCGTTTCGGCAACTGATAGCCGTTTCCGCCTGACCGGATCGAACCGGAAGCAATGCTTCCGCATTCGGCCCGGTCATGACGGGAACACTCCATTTTTGCCCCGGAGCAGGTCCGCCTGTTCCGGGGCAATTGTGTTCTGGCGCGTCAGCCCGGCCTATTCCGCTGCCATTGCCGTCGGCGCGTCTTCGTTCCTGGCTTCGAGATATTCGCCGGGCTTCGCGCCGGTGTAAGCTCCATCCCGGAAGATCGGCACCCCGTTCACCATTGTCAGCCGCATCGGCGCAGCCTGGCGGGTGTAGCGCCACATCATGCCGCCCTTACCGTCTTCCACGTCATAGCGCTTTTCCATGTCGCGCTGTTCGATCTCGTTCAGGTCGAACACCACGAGATCGGCGCGCTTGCCCACTTTCACTTCGCCGATATCATGAAGGTAGAAATGCTCGGCGATCTTCCCGGTCATCGTGTGGATCGCCTGCTCCAGCGTGATGAGTTTCTTGTCACGGACGAACTTGGTCAGGTAGATCACGTTTTCGCCGCTGCCGCACAGCATCTGCAAATGCGCGCCGCAATCGTTGACATTGCCGAGCGATTTCGGATCGCGCACCTGAACCGCCACCGCTTCGTCATTCATGGCCATCGGCGCCATGCGGATTGCCGAGTTGACGCCGTTGCGCAGAAGCCATTCGGCCGCCGCATCGGACTGGTGCACACCCAACTGCTCCGCATAGTCTTTGAGCGTAATGCCGAAGGGGCCGCCCGTGCCGTTCTCGGAACCGAGCTGGGTGAGCAGCAGGAGATGGGGATTGGCCATCGGCGAATGCGGATAAATCTTGGTGTCCCAGCTTTCCCGCGCCCGCGCGCGCCAGTCAGGATCGCGCAAGACCGCTTCCTTCGCCGCATCGCCTTCGGCCAGCACGGCTTCATGCCAGACATAGTCGTTGGACTGGGCGAACAGCAGGGAGCGATAGATACTGACCTGCGCGGTAAGCGGAGTGTGGGCATAACCCGGCCAGACATCGAGCCCTTCGCTGCGGAGCCGCGCAACCTGTTCCTTGAGCTGCTCGACGCGATAGGTCTGATATTCGGAGGTCGGCGCCGCGCCGGTGAACTGGACGCGAATCCCGCGCCCCTTGAGCAAGCTGGCAATGCGTTCGATCTGTTGGTCGCCGTTGTCGCGCATCAGCGCCACATCGATGATGCACTGGAACGTTGCAGCCGGATAACGCTGCAACACGTCGAACAGCGCCTCAAATTCGGCATCGTCGGACACCAGCGTGGGGATCGGCCGGTCTTCGCCATCATGATCGAGCAGATTGGTCGACAGGCCCAGGGCACCCGCGCGCAATGCATCGTCGAGCAGTTCGGCCATCTTCGCGCGTTCTTCCGCATTTGCCGGGCGATGCCACGCCTCGTCGCCCATCACCGCGATGCGGATCGCGATATGGCCGACATAGGTCGTGTAGTTGAGCGGCATCTGAACCTTCTCGACCATCGATTTCTTGTATTCGGACCACTTGCGCCAATCGAACGGCAGGTGCTGCGTGAACGGTTCCAGCGGGATATCCTCGAAGAACGAGAATATCTTGATCATCTCCATCTGCGCCGCCTTGTCATCGGCCAGCGGTGCAGCCGAAAACCCGCAATTGCCCATCACGATGGTCGTCGCACCATAACCCGGCAGGGGATCGAGATCGGGCTGCCACCACATCGTGGAATCGTAATGCGTGTGCGCTTCGATGAAACCGGGGGTGACGTAGCAACCCGCCGCATCGAACACCTCCTCTCCGGAGCGTGGGGCCAGATCCGGACCGATCTCGACAATTCGTTCCCCCTCCACCCGAACGTCGGCCGGATAGGCGGGGGCAAGTGTCCCATCCACTACGGTGCCGCCTTTGATCAGAAATTTCGCCATTTTCCTCTCTCCTCTTTATCCTCTGCCGCCCTTCGGGGGACGGAATTAGTTATGCGGATTTTTTATCTTATCACAGAACCGAGGCTGACGGACAACAAGCAACAAGGCGGTTCACCGCAAGGAGGTTGTAAAGTCGCGCAACGTCCCTATATGCCGTCTTGCCTGAACGTCGCCTGCGACGGAATTTGATAACCCGATCGCGGTCTTCCTTCCTTTTCATGCTTCCTGGCTCTGCCGCGTTTTGTGCGGCGGGTAACCGATTGCATGAAAGAGACGTCTTTGGCGAAAGAGGAATTGCTTCGCATGGAAGGGCAGATCGACGAGATTCTGCCTGATGGGCGATTTGGTGTTCTGCTTGATAACAGCCACCGGATTATCGCCTATACGGCGGGCAAGATGCGCAAATACCGCATCCGCTCGGTTGTCGGCGACAGAGTGCATGTCGAAATGACGCCTTACGACCTGACCAAAGGGCGCATCGTCTTTCGCGAACGTACGCCGGGGGCAGGGCCAGCACGGTTCAGGCGCTAGTTTTTACAGATAATGGGTATGCGCATTCCGCTACCCAACAGGAAATAATGAACACACAGACCATAGGCGCATCGAAGCGTCACAAACTCACCCTGTCCTTTGCCGGCAGGAAAACGCCCAAATCCTATGTCGGAAAGCCGGAATCATTCGCCCTCAGCCGGGATGAATGGCAACGTATTGTCGCGGATATGATAGGCTGACATAAGTTTCTGGCCACGGATTAGGTCTTTTCCGAAAAACGTGATAAACAGCTTGCGCTGACGTCGAATTTTGCGACGGACCTCGGCGAATGAAAAGTGCATATATCCTTTAAAGGATTATTATGCATACCAGGCGACGACTTCCTTTCATCTGACGGCAACGCATAGCCCTTCCGCGTGTTGCGGTTGGGCAATTCAATTGTTTCTTGAAAGGAACATCCCATGCCTATCGGCGTAGTTAAATTTTTCAACGAAGATCGCGGTTTTGGTTTCATCCAGCCCGACGATGGCGGCAAGGACAGCTTTGTCCATATTTCCGCCGTGCATGCGGCCGGCATGACATCTCTCCAGCAGGATCAACGCGTTTCCTATGAGGTCGAACGCGGGAAGAACGGCAAGGAATCCGCTGTCAATCTCGCGGCTGCGTGAACTGACTGCATCGAGACCGGGAAGCGGGCGATTCGCCTGCTTCCCGCCTTACTCCGAAGAGGACGATCCGTGGCTCAGACAACGCAATTCTATCTGGAACGTGCCGAAGAAGCTGCGGAGGAAGCCCGCAACGCCACTCTTGATAATGTGCGTGAACGCGCCCTGCGTTCGGAAGCATCATGGCGCGCGATGGCCACCCGGGCGCAAACCATAGACGACAATCGCGCCCGCCGCGCTCAGGAAGTGGCCGGTTCGCCGGAATAACTCTCTGTCGGAAGGATCGGCACATGGTCATGGATCTCAACGAACTTTTTTACCGCGAACAGATCGCACTCATCCGCGCAAGCGAAGCGGGTACGGCGGAAGACCGGCAGAAGTTCCATGATGCGGCGAACAGTTACGGCATGAAGGCCCGTTGCCTTCAGCTCCGTTTGCGGACGGACGGGGATGTGCAATAACGGACGGCACCGAAGTGAGGCCATTTATTCCCGGCAATCATGCTATGCCTTTCCGGTTCGCTGTCATTCGCTTCTGCTAAGGCCCCCATGTCCGACCACGTCAAAGATCGTACCTCATCCCTTTCCCGCATCCAGGAGAACGTTCTGGCAGCCAACGAGCGCAAGCTGCTAACGTGGTTGTGCGCCCGGATGCCGCGTTGGGTTACGCCTGACAAACTGACCATTCTCGGCCTGATCGGCGGTTTCATGACCTTTGCCGGTTATACCGCGAGCAATTACGGTAAACTCTGGCTGCTTCTCGCCATTCTCGGTTATTTTGTGAACTGGTTCGGGGATTCGATGGATGGCAGTCTGGCCCGATACCGTTCGATAGAACGCCCGTCCTACGGGTACTTCATCGATCATAGCTGTGACGGTCTGACGACACTTTTCATTCTCACCGGCATGGGGCTCAGTCCCTTTGTCACGATGGATTTCGCGATGGTCGCGCTGGCCGGTTACCTGCTACTGTCGATCCATACCTTCCTTTCTGCCCGCGTGCTGGGAGAATTCAAGCTTTCCTATATGGCCGCCGGGCCGACCGAACTGAGGATCATGCTCATCGTCCTGACCATGATGATGATGATCCTTGGCGCCACGCCCGGCATTTTCGGCAAGATTTCGGGTTTCGATATCTTTGTCGGAACCGTGGGCGGCATTCTCCTCCTGCTTTTCGCCATCCAGACCTTCGTCACCGGGCGGCGCCTCGCCAAAATGGGGCGCTAGCCAAGAGTACGCGGAATAGGGTGGAGCCTTGCTTTGAAACCGCCCGCATCCCTCATAAGGTGGGCGAAGAAGAGGGAAGGATAAGACAATGGCCGTCATGAGCGTAACCGGTCCCATTGCAGCTGCCGAGCTAGGGGCGACATTGGTCCATGAGCATATCATCGTCGGTATGCCGGGGCAGGAACTGGACCCGACTCAAGCGCCGGATCGCCGGGAAATCGTGGCGATGGCGGTCGACAAGCTGCAGGAACTCAAAGCGCACGGCGTGAGCACGATCGTCGATCCGTGCCCCATCGAACTGGGACGCGATCCCGAACTCTATGCCGACGTTTCCGAACGTTCGGGCGTGAATATCGTTTTTGCGACCGGTTTCTATTACGAAGCATCCGGCATTCCGCTTTACTGGCGCGCCCGCGACAAGGAAGAAATTGCCGAACTCTATCTGCATGAACTGGAAAACGGCGTGGGCAACACCGGCCTGCGTCCCGGTATCATCAAGGCGGCCACCGGCCTCGACGTCACCCCTCTCGAACGCACTGTGCTCGCCGCAGCGGCAATGGCCCAATGTGCGGCGGATTGCGCGATCATCACGCATACCGAAAACAGCCGCCATGGCGATGTGCAACAGGCGATATTTGCGGAACACGGCGCCGACCCCCATCGCATTCTCATCGGCCATCAGGATGAGCAAAGCGACTGGGAAGCCATCCGCCAGCTTACCGAAGGGAACACTTTCATCGGCATAGATCGCGTTGGATACGACATACTGGCCCCGGACGAACGCCGCGCGGACCATGTGGCGGCGCTGATCAGAAACGGTTATGTCCGGCAGGTATGCCTGTCGCAGGATTGCATCTGCACCATGGCGTCCCCTCGCCTGCCCTTTGCCATGCCTCCCGGGTACAAGATGACCCCGGCGGCCTTTCTCGCGGGTAACAAACCGCTGAGCTATGTCGTTACCGGGTTTTCCGATCTGCTGCGCGAACGGGGCGTGACCGACGCAGATCTCGATATCATTTTTCGGGACAATCCCCGCCGCTTGCTGGCCGGAAACGAGTAGCCCCTGCGCTTCCCCGCAATGCGGTTTACGCCTTGCGGTCCAGACCGATTTTTTTGGCGATATCTGCCCGCCGAACCGCATAGTTAGGGGCCACCAACGGATGATCGGGAGACAGACCCCAGCGTTGGCGGTATTCCTCCACGGTGAGATTATGGTCGGTATGCAGATGCCGCCTCAGCATCTTCCGCTTCTGGCCGCATTCCAGGCAGGTGACATAGTCGGGCCGCACCGAAGCACGGATCGGGACCGCGGGTTTTAGCGGCTCTTCCCTGGCGGCAGGTTCCGCAGCAAGGGTCGAAAGCGCTTTATGGACATTCGCGATCAGAGTCGAAATCTGATCCACCGCTACATCGTTGTTACCGACATGCGCCGTCACGATATCCGACGTCAGCGTAATTAGCATGTCCTGATTCTGCTCTTTGGCCACCATTGCCTGGCTCCTTTCACTGGGAGCCGGAACGGCGATCACGCCATCCCGGCCCCACACGGTTTATGTTTTATCGATGATTACAGGGGCCGTTCTCATGGGCATGGGGCAGCCCAGCCGAGATCCGACGTTTCGACAGCGGCCCATTCCGAAATGGTGCAGACAGGCCCGCATCATTGCGCCACCCATTCTATCCATTGTTCGGCCAGTATTGCCCGGTCGAACCGGGAGCGGCCCAGCAGAGCCGCCTGCCTGCCCTTTGCGATCAGCGCCACCCGATCATCCGCTGCGGTTTCGAGCGCATCGGCGAAAGCGGCGGGATCGTCCGGCGGCACGGCGAAACCGCAATCCGCTTCGCCGATCAGTTCGGCCAGCCAACCGGGATAGTTGTTGAGGACAGGAAGGCCCGCCGCGATATAGTCGAAGAACTTGTTGGGCGAAGTACCATAATAGAAGGCCGGGACATTAGCGAGTACCTGAAGCCCCAGATCCGCCCCGGCCAGCAATCCGGACAGGCTCTTCTTGTTGACCGGCGCATGGAAGAGAACATTATCCAGCCCTTCCTGCTCGGCCCGCTGACGCAAAGCAGGCTTCAGCTTGCCTTCGCCGACCAGCAGCAGTTTGATATCGGTGCGCCCCCGCCGTTTCAACTCCACAGCCGCATCCAGCACGGCATCCAGTCCGTTTGCCATCCCATGCGTGCCCGTGAAAACCGCAAGCAGATCGGTATCTGCGACCCCTTCGGGCCGCCAGGCTGGCTCCCCCCCACCGAAAATATCAATGTCGCAACCGTTAGGAATAGTGGCGATGCGCGCAGGGCGCACACCCCGTCGCGCTATCCCCGCGGCAATGCCTGGCGAAAGCGCGATGCACCGGTGTGCACTACGATAGGATGCCCATTCGAGCGCCGACAAGGCGCCCAGCACCACGGGGTTGCGGATTACCCCCATTTCCCTTGGCAGTTCGGGCCATAAGTCGCGCACTTCAAACACGAACGGTTTGCCCCGCAGCCAGCGCGCGACAATGCCCGGAATCCCGGCCGTCAGCGGAGTGGTGGTCGCGAACGCCAGATCGTAGCGCCCTCTCAGAGCCACCGCCACACTTCCGAATGCATAGCGCAGAAATGTGGCGCTGCGCCGGGCGAAACCATCGTTGTTGGAATAGGAAAGATCGAACTCGATCACCTCGATCCCGTCAACCATACCCTGGCGGCGGCCACGCTGGAATGTGCCCTCCAACCCGGTTTGCCCGAGACCGTAGCTGCCGCAGACCATTGTCACTCTGTGCCCGCGCTCCACGAGACGGCGCGCCATTTCGTAGGAACGGATGCCGGTTGCGCCGCGCGGCGTGGAGAAATGTTGGTGAAAATAGAGAATATGCATCAGAAGCTGACTTGCGTTGTGATGGTGGCCGGGAGGGTGGTTTCCGCTTCGAGAACGGGAATGTCCTCACGCTGGAGATAATAGCGCGACTCGGGCACCTGCTTCAGCCGCAGCGTGAGCCCGGTATCCGCCGACAGCCGCAAACTGATCTCGCCATCCGTCAGCATCTCGCCGGAAAGGCGCCAATCGCCTGGGGCGAGACGCCAGCGCAGCACCGCCTTGCGCGCGTTCCCATCCAGCCGATCGATACATTCCAGCCCATCCGAATGAAGCGCTATCTGCCGATGATGCCGCGCGCGCCAAGCATCGCAATAACCCGCCGCTGCCACGGTCCTGCCGTTCTCGCTTTCGCGCACTGCCCCCACGTCATCGGCCTTGAGCCATGCGCCGAACAGAAAGCGCCCAAGACGCGGCATCTGGTCGCGGTCGTCGAACTCCACGGTGTTGTGCGCGCTGGTGCCCCCAAACCATACGCCATCTTCGCTGGCATAACTGAACGTCCCCGCGTCGCGCAGCAGATTGCGACCGCCCAACCAGAGATCGAGATGCAGCGCATCCGCCTGGCTGGGGCGAAAACGGAAGCGCGGGTAGCGCAACACCGCCATCGCCGCGCCGGTACGTAGGACATGAAAACCGCCATCATCGAACGTAATACTGCCCGGCGGCGGCAGCACATCATCCGGGCGATCGACACCCAGCCAGAACAACTGTTGATCCCAAGGCCCCGGCGCCTCGATCGCCCGTGCCCCCGTAAAAAGGGCTGCCGCAAGTTGGAGAGAGGGCCGAAAATCGCGATAGTCAGTATCCGTCAGCGGCAAGAGCCGGGCACCATCATTGGCGCCGATATTGGGAACATCGCCATTTTCCGTGATCGCCATCGCTTGCAACCAGAGCGTTGCGGCACGAAGGCGTTTATAAAGAGCAGGCGCAAAGGCAGGCAAACCGCACATCCGGCGCCAGCATTCCGCCAGCGCATAACTGTCGAGCATCACCCGGTGATAGACCAGCGAATATTGGCTGAAGGTGCCATCCGGTGCGATCAGGGTTCGAGCACGATTTTCCAGCCAGCGCCGCCCCATACGCGCCCAACGCGCGCCTTCGCTGCCACCCAACCAGCTTCCGCCGATAAACAACGCGGCCGCTTCCGAAGTGCCATGATTGTTGGCCTGACCGATCGCATAACCGATCGTCGGCGCGATGCGGGCGAGGTGCGCCGCCAGCAGTGTGCGCAAGGCTGGTAGCGGCGCCTTCATCTGGCCGAGGATCAACGCGGCGGCGGCAAGATGCATGACCCGGATCGAAGTTTCCTGCCCGCATTTCCAGTTGGCACCGCGATAAGCCGGATTACGCCGTGACCAGTCCTCGATCCACGCGTTCAGTCGATCGAGTTCGGCCGCCTCGCCCAGTGCCGCACGCTGCGCCATCGCAGGGGCCCATCCGAAGCGGGATGCTTCCCATACCGTCTTGATATCACCCAGCGCAGGCGCGAAATCGGGGATGTCGTGCCAAGGGTGTTCCGCATCCGCGCGGGTGCCCGGCCGGAAGGGATTGGCGTGCCAATCCGGCGGACCGTCGAGCGCAAAATCATGGGCCGAAAACCAGAGGCCGGTGCCGCGCCATGCCTGTGAAGCGATGGCGCCGGGCCGGGATACCTCTGCAGGAGCCGCGAAGAACGGCCCCTGCGGCAGCGTCGCCGCAAGCTTCAGCACGGGATGAAACCGGGTTTTGAGACCGATCCTGTAGGCCGAAACGCGCGCGAGATTCCCCACACCCAAGGCACGCATCGTGCGCAGTCTAGTAAGAGCCGTGTTCGGTGTCTCAGCCATTGGCGCGCGCCAGCTCCGCCGCTTCGATAGTGACCCGCGCAACCTCGAACAGTTCGTCAGCCGGGATGGGGGAGGGACCGCCCGTCTCGATCGCCGAAAGGAAAGCGGCAACGGCAGCTTTCTGTCCCTTGTCCTGCTGCCAGAGATTTTCGCGGCGGAAGCCCGGCCAGTTGAACCCACGCAACTTCAGGAAATTGTCGAGTTGGAGTGTGCGGCCGGACGTGAAGACCTCGATCCGCTCCTTCGGGAACGACGCGCCGCCGTTGGCAAGATAATGGATGGTGCCGAAGGAGCCATCCTCGAACCCAAGCAGGATCGCCATTTTGTCTTCCGTGATCGCCTCGGCATCCGTTTCGCCCATCTTGCGAACTTGCACCGAGGAGATTGGCGAACCGGCCAGGAAACGCATCAAATCGATGAAGTGGCAAGCCTCGCCAATAATCCGGCCACCGCCGATAGCAGGGTCCTGAGTCCAGTGGTCCGGCGGGATAGCACCGGCGTTCATCACCATCACGAAGGATTTAGGTGCGCGCACCGGCTCCAGAAGCCGCTTCATCGTCTGCACTTGCGGCGCGAAACGGCGATTGAAACCCACCATCAGATGGCGGCCGCTTGCCCCATGGGCGGATTCCACCTCCGCCAGTTCGGCCAAGGTCAACGCCAGCGGCTTCTCCACAAAGACATGCTTGCCCTGCTCCAGCGCCTTCACCGTGAAGGAAGCATGGCTGTTGTGCCGGGTGACGATGGCAACCGTGTTGATCTGCGGATCGGCAAGCAAGGCATCGGCATCGGAGGTGGCTTGTTCAAACCCGCTCCGGCTCCCGTGGACGACGGCATTGGTGCCGCCAGCCGAAGCGATAGTGTGCAAATTGGCACCAGCATCCTTGAACGCTGGGATCAGCATCCGTGAAGCATAGTTGCCCGCACCAATCACGCCGACGACCACCGCGCCCTCCGGCTGCGGCGGGCCGGCTGTGTGTGACAGGGTTACTGTCTTTACATGCCGTTCATCGATCGGCTGATCGTAGCACAGGATAATACCAAGCGCGGTTTTGTCTGCCGCGAGCACGTCATAAGCGCTGGGTGCTTCCTCGAACGGAATGCGATGCGTGATGAGCGCGTCAACATTCATCGCGCCCGAGGCCATCAGATCCAGCACCGCCTCAAAATTGCGCTGCTCCGTCCAGCGCACGAAGCCGACCGGATAATCCTGCCCCTGCTCTTCATAGCTGACGTCATAACGGCCCGGCCCGTAGGAGCAGGAGACCTGGAAGGAGATTTCCTTCTCATAGAAATCCGTGCGGTTGAGATCCAGACCGGTCACGCCGACGAGCACAACCCGGCCACGCTTGCGGCACATCCGCGCCGCCTGCGTGATCGGATCGGATGATTTGGTCGAGGCAGTGACGATAACGCCGTCCACACCAATGCCGCGGCTGAAGGCAAGGCCCGCGGCAACAGGGTCTTCTCCCGCGCCCGGATTGCACGTCTCCGCACCGAACTGACGCGCCAGATCAAGCTTGGCCGGATCAAAATCGATGGCCAGCACGCGGCAACCGTGGGCGCGCAGGATTTGCACGGTGAGAAGTCCGATGAGACCGACCCCGGTGACGACGAAGGCCTCTCCAAGTGTCGGTGCAGCAAGACGAACGCCCTGGAGGCCGATCGCGGCGACCACCGTGAAGGAGGCTGATTCATCGCTGACACTGTCTGGAATGCGGGCACACAGATTGCGCGGGACGGAAACGACATCGGCGTGCGGGCCGTTTGAAACGACCCTGTCACCGGTGCGGAAATCCTCGATACCTGCTGGTACTTCCTGTACCACGCCGACATTGCAATAACCGAGTGGGATCGGTTGGCCCAGTTTGGAGCGAACCGCATCGACCGTCGTCAGCAGCCCATCGGTGCGCACCTTTTCTAACACCTGTGCCACTTTTTTCGGCTGCTGCCGCGCCTTGGCGACCAGCCCGCTGCGCCCAAAATCCACAAGCATCCGCTCCGTCCCGGCGGAGATCAGCGAAACACTGGTGTTGATAAGCAACTGCCCCCGCCGCACCGTGGGCGCTGGCGCCTCGACAAGTTGCGTAGTGCCTTTTCCGAGATCCTGGAGAACTTGTTTCATTATCACCGCCTGTAACGAATGAGCTTTGCTGGATTTCCGCCAACGATGGTATTTGCGGCAACGTCTTTGGTTACGACGGCCCCTGCCGCCACAACTGCGCCGGATGCGATATGCACACCGTGCAGGATGATAGCCCCGTGTCCGATCCACACGTCGTTATCGATCACAACAGTATGCATCTCGTCTCGGCCCGATCTGTTCATCGGCACATCGATGCCATCGATCTTGTGATCGCCGCCTACGATCGAAACCCGAGACGCGAACATGACATCATCACCCACCAGCATAGGGGCAGCGAAGTGACAACCGTGTCCGCAGAAGAAACGCTTCCCGATCTCAATGTTTCTTCCTCTGGGAACAACGAGATTAGGACCGAGTGTTGGAATTCCCTGAAACTTAACCGTACGATTAAACAATACAGTCCGGAACAGCCGCCACCTGTTTCGTAGCAATCGAACTACAGATCCCATCATAACGCCTGTCTCGCACATACTTTTAACCACAATCTCATTATAATTAATTCTCTATTAAATTATTCTTCATTGTGCAAATCCCTATTAAACCTAAGAGTTTTTATATTAGCGTAGAAAAATCTAAAAATATTATTCATTAAACTTGCCAATGCAACAGAATATAGAACGTCCATTTTTGTCACAAATAAAAAAAATAACAAAATTATTAAAGATAGTATTAAAGATAATATTTGATATAATATTATTTTATCATAATTAATATTATCGAAAAATAGAGCGACATATTGTGCTGGTCCAACATAATACGCCCTCAAGAGAGAATTTATCACAAGAACTGAAGCGAGAACCCAATCTACCCTCCTGTCGACACCAATTAGTTTCCACCCTAACGCCCCCGCAACTAAGCAACTCGCAAAAAGCACCACGAATAATAATAAAAAATAAATTTTATACTTCGATATAAATGAAAAGTATTTTTCTGGATTATCTCTAATAAAGGTTGCCAGAAAAAATGCCGCATACCCACTCACTATCGACATAGGTAAACAAAAATAGGTGAAATGGATGAAATATACAGCAGTGTCAGATGCCTGAGATAAGATTTCTACCAAAATATTTTCGCCAAACATCGACAAGTTCATAAATATAGCCATTGCCATGGCCCTAAATCCGCCAGAATATATATATCCTATTCCTCTTATTTCACAAGTTTTATTTCTAATAATAGGAATAAAAAACATAATTACTGTCAAAAATACAGAAATAGACATAGAAATTATAATTAGATAATCTATCTCCAACTTAATACTTGAAAAGTATGCCGCCATAATTACTATAAATGCAGCTATCTTCCACCATTGCTGCGCTATTTGCGATCTCACATTTAGGCGGTGAGACCGGAAATAATTAGACATAGCGATTGAAATAGCACCACCAGACGCTGCCGCCGCAAAACTCGAAATATCTCCCAGAACCCCCATCCAGCATATGATGATGGCAAAAATGAGCGCTAGAATGGGAATTTGTATTAGCAATAATCTCAATAGCTGGCGGCTTATCTCCCGCTCACGCATGAGCAATTGGTCAAACCCGGTAATGCAAAACACTCCACCAATTGCTACTATCGATCTGATCACAGCCCAAGCCGCGATGTCGCGATCAGGATACCATTTCCCAATCAACATATCGCAACAAGCAAGGCACAAAAGCCCAAGGCAATATACCAATAGGGGTGCCGCTACTGACCAAAGACGAGTCAGATCACCCCTCCCTACGCGGCCAAGGTCTGCCCGCATAAGCAAAAGCCGCAGCTGCAGCCCACGGAGTGGGATCACTCGTATTTGAGCGAAACAGAAACAGAAATATCAAGACGGCATATATCCCAATAAAAATGTTAGACCTGCTGACCTCAGACCTCCCTCTCAATAGCACAACAAATGCTACCGTTATTATTAATCCATATATTCGGAAATCTGTCCACCAAGCACCAAATATAGAATATGATCTTGACGGAAGAGGGACAAGATTTGAAGAGAATAAATCATATATCAAATTTGTATATATCGCCAGCAGACCTCTTTCAAACTCAAAATAATAAGCAGTCCCAATTTGAATTTTAAATGGATCAAATATAATAGCGGAAATCCCCTGAAGGGGACCAGAAATTTTATATAAAAACCCCATATCATTTGATATGAAATCGAATTCAAATCCAGATATATTATAGAATGCCTCAATACCTCGCCTGGGCAGGCCAATTTCTATCAGTGACAAATGATAGGATCTAGTTATAAAAACTATACCAGTTAGCAATGCAAAACCAAATATCGCATACGTCAAATGTAGAGCCCGAAATCTGCCATTACGCACCGCTCCGTAGAGCACGGCAATTCCCATACTAACCACAAATACAGATATATTAATGAAGAATTGCCCAGATGCGGAAAATGCAGACATAAGTAAAAGAGCAAGCCCACGATACCAATTTAGACGACCAGCCATAAGATAAAAGAATGCAAAAAATATAGCCTGGGTCGGAATACGGGATTGCTCCGGGAAGAAACTAGTTAGCCCTCTAGAACCCGCAGTTGACTCATCAAATATAGCCCTATTAACAAAAATCTGTATTATTTGGGTAAAACCAAAAATATTTAATACAAATCCAAAGAATACTATTAAAACAGCTATATCAATATATTTTATTAATGAATTAGATTCATTTGACAATAAGTAATTATAGAAATATAAATATATTATGGGAGCTGTAGCATATCCAAATAGCGCCCGCGAATCAAACATCACATCTTGGTAAGGATTATATATATTTGCAATGAAAGATATAATAGAAACAAGTAGCATTAACAAAAGAACAATGGAAATTGTATCAACTTTTACCGATCCTTTGTAAAATATCAATGACAATATCGAAAGAACAAGTGCGAAAGGCTGAACATCTGATGGCAAAATACTTATGCCTATATAAGGCATAAGTATAAAAAATATTGGAGCCCCAGAAATTCCTTTTATCATTTTCTGGGCTTTCTAAGATCTACAGCGAATTTTGAAATACCAATGTCCGAAATTTTCTGATGATCGACCAAGATAACATGGACATCAGCATGTTCATTTGCCTGTACGGCTTCGATAAGTTCCGCCCGCTTTAAGATACCAGGAAGTTCATTGATATGAGGCTCCACAACGAAGACATCGCCCGGATGCTCCACAAGCAGCGCTTCAGCGATCTTCATCGCCGGGCTTTCGCGTAGATCATCAATGTCAGGCTTGAACGTGAGCCCGTAGATCGCCAGCGAGACATCTGCGGCGCTCTTACCCGAATTTTCCATAAGATATGCGCCGATTGCCGAACGCACCTTCTCCAGCACCCATTCGGGCTTGCCGTCGTTCACCTCGCGCGCAGTACGGATCAGCTTTGCTCGCTCAGGTGATGAGGAAACGATGAACCACGGATCGACCGCAATGCAGTGGCCGCCCACACCAGGCCCCGGCTGGAGAACATTGACCCGCGGATGGCGGTTTGCCAGCCCGATCAATTCCCATACGTCGATGTCCAGTTCGTCACAGATCATCGACAATTCATTGGCGAAAGCGATGTTGACGTCGCGAAAGCTGTTTTCCGTCAGCTTCGCCATTTCCGCCGTGCGTGCGTGGGTCACGAAACACTCGCCCTGCACGAAGTGACGGTAGAGCGATACCGCCATTTCCGAACAGCGAGGGCTCAGCCCACCGATCACACGATCGTTATGGATCAGTTCCTGCATCACCTTGCCCGGCAGAACGCGTTCCGGACAATGGGCGATACGCACATCCGATTGTTCGCCATGCGTTTGCGGGAACGTAAGGTCAGGCCGCTCCTCAGCCAGCCAGGCGGCCATTTGCTCCGTCGCGCCGACAGGAGAGGTGGATTCCAGCACGACCAGATTGCCCGGCGCCAGAACGGGAGCGATGGCCCGGCTCGCCGCTTCGATATAGCTCAGGTCGGGCTCATGGCTGCCGTTCAGGAACGGCGTGGGCACAGCGATCAGGAAAGCTTCGGCCTGCTCCACTTCGGTGGTTGCACGCAGATACCCTTGCTGCACCGCTGCCTGCACCGCGATGTCGAGATCGGGTTCTACGATATGGATTTGCCCGCGGTTGATAGTGGCAACTGCATCGGCATTGACATCGACGCCAATCACCTGAATCTTGCGAGAGGCGAACATCGCTGCCGTGGGTAGGCCAATGTAGCCGAGGCCAATGACCGATATGGTCCCGAACATACGTTTCATGATTTGTCCTTAGTGTGCTGTTGGCGAGCGGCCGCCCAGTTCTGGATCGCGGTTGCAATCCGGCCAGCGGCCTGTCCGTCGCCATAAGGGTTATGCGCGAAGCTCATCGCTTCGTAGGCAGCGCGATCATCCAGCAGGCTGTTCACGCTTTCAACGATCAATGTCTCGTCAGTGCCGACAAGGCGGACGGTCCCCGCCTCCACGGCCTCCGGCCGTTCGGTCGTGTCGCGCATGACAAGCACCGGCTTACCGAGCGAGGGGGCCTCCTCCTGCACCCCGCCGGAATCCGTCAGGATCAGATTGGCGCGGTACATCAGATAAACGAAAGGCAGATAGTCCTGCGGCGCGACGAGATGAACGTTCGCAAAGCCGCCGAGTTGGCGCTCGACCGGTCCTTTGACATTCGGATTGAGATGAACGGGGTAGACGATCTCGATATCCGGCCGCGCCGCCAGCTTTTCAAGCGCGTTGCATATCCGCTCGAACCCGCTGCCGAAGCTTTCTCGCCTGTGGCCCGTCACCAGAATCAGGCGGCGCGCAGGATCGAGATTGAAGCGACGTTCAAGATCGTTCTGCAACACCGGATCGCGTTCGATTTGCGCAACCACTTGATGCAGCGCATCAATCACCGTGTTGCCGGTGACGTGAATGGCATCCGGCGCAACATTCTCACGCAGCAAATTGTCTTGCGAGCGAAGTGTCGGCGCGAAGTGCAACGATGTGATCGCGCCGGTCACCTTGCGGTTCACTTCTTCCGGCCAGGGTGACAGGATATTGCCGGTACGCAGGCCCGCCTCGACATGGCCAACAGGAATACGTTCGTAATAGGCAGCGAGCGACGCCGCCAATGTCGTGGTGGTATCGCCGTGAACCAGGACGAGATCGGGCTTGAACTCACGCAGGACCGGCCGCAAGCCATGGAGGACATGGGCGGTGATATCGGTCAAGTCCTGACCTGGCTTCATCAGGTCGAGATCGAAGTCCGGCACGATGCCAAACAGGGACAGCACCTGATCCAGCATTTCGCGATGCTGCGCCGTGACACAGACACGCGAAACGATATCGGGTGCGGTCGCCAGATACTGGACGACAGGCGCCATCTTGATCGCCTCCGGTCGTGTGCCGAAAACGGAAAGCACTTTCAATTCGCGACTCATTCGCCGGCTTCCTTCGGAATATGGAGAACCGACCGAATATCGTTGTCACGTCCAAACCGTTCGCGCTTCTGCTGACAGGATGAACCGCATGCGTGATAAATTTTGGAAAGAGAGTGGTTTGGTATAGTCATTTTAATCCCTAGCGCTGGCGGGTTCGGCATTGAGCCAGTGCAAATCCATAAGATCGAAAGCAGGACCTGTAGAACCGGTCCCACCGTTGACGGTGAGGGTAAGCTCCACGACCCGGCATGGTTGCGGAAGGGTCAGGACGCCCTTTCCACCGGAACCCGCCAGCAGATCGGGAGAACGCACACTAAGGCCGCTGTCCAGGCATCGGATCGACCAGCGGGCGGTCCCGGTCGGCACACCCTGCCGTTTGACGGTCCACCCAAAACCCAGTGGGCTGGTCTTCGGCAATAGGGTGCGGGTCGCCACCGGCCCGTTTGTAAACGGCTTCGCTTCGATCTGAAGAACCGGGCCATTGCGGCCCGTTACAATGCTCGTATTGCGATCCGCGTTGGCCGCCAGCACCCAAGCCAGCGGAGGATACCCGTCCGTTCCCAGGGCACCTCTCAACGCGGGATCGCCCTTATACTTCTCGCTTTCCAATGCTCCCGGCAGGCGCGGATAAATACGCCGCAGCAGGTCGAACTGCCGCTCTTTCATCAAGGCCGGCACCAAAGCAGTATAGGCCGTGCGGTAGGCGGTTGTGTCTGGAAGCTTGCTTAGAGAGGACAATAATAAGGCTGCTTGGGCACCACTACCATTCTGGCTGGCCAGCCGCAGAAGTTGGGGAAACCACGGATTGTCCGCAACTGCATAAGGTCTTAACGCCGACCGCGCTTCTTCCGCGCTCAGGCTGGCCACCAATCTTTGCAACAGCGGCGCATGCAACCGCCCTGCTGTACGCAAGACCACATCATAGCCACGCAATGCCGCGCCAAGATCACCAGATCTTACCGCATCGTCAATCAGCCAGAGCTGAACCGCGACATCGCGGCGAGTGAGGCGCTCCGCCATTTTCATACGCAGCCGGGCGGTGGCGATATCGCCCTGCTGCGCCTCTGACCAAGCAGCCAGGCGCAACGATTGAATCGACAGCGGCTCTTGAGCCAAGATATTGCGCCCGGTCTCCAAAAGCGATGCCCGTCGCGATGGATCGCCGTCAGTTGCTCCCCACTCTTCATCAGCGGATCGATAACCCGGCTTCCACGCAAAGAAAGCGGGGCCGAAAGAAGCGAATGACTGCACCGGAAAGCCGACGCCGGCAGCCGCGTTGCCAAAGGACAATACGCTCAACGCAATCGCCAGAGCGACACCGAGCCAAACCGCCTTACGGAAGAGGCGTCCATCGGACCGAGAAAAGTGCAAAGGCATAAGTTCGGTCATCGCACGGTCGATGCCTGCTTGTCGGATTCATAGCTGTATAGATTGGCGTAATCGTAACCATAGCCGTAGCTCGTCACATTCGCTCGATAACGGGTGACAACAGCTCCGAAGATATGTGCATTGACCGACGCGAGCCGTTGAACCGAGGCGCGGATGGCGCGGATGGGTACGCGTCGTGCCTCGATAACCAGCACAACGCCTTCCACTGTGACAGCGATCAGCGGTGCGTCGGCAAGACCCAACAATGGCGGGCTATCCAGAATGACATGATCGTAGTGCTGCAGCAGTTCCTGCATGAGAACACTCAGCCTTGGCCCATGCAGCAGTTCCGGGGCACTGGGGGGAATCGGGCCTGCGGGAAGAAGGCTAAGCCGATCCACACCGGTAGTATGAATCATACTTCTCCAGTCGTTGTCTCCGGCCAGATAGTTGCTCATTCCCTTGGGTGCCTTCATATCCAAGAGTTTGGCCAAACGGGGACGTCGCAGATCGATATCGACCAGAAGGACGCTCTTGCCAGCGCGCGCCAGCAGCCGGGCCAAGGCATAGCTGCTGGTCGATTTCCCTTCCGACGAAACCGAACTGGTGAACGCCATGCTGCGTGGAAAACCATGGTCTGACACGAATCCCAAATTGGTATGAAGGGCCATGTAGGCTTCGTTCAGGATGCTCTTCGGGTCTTCGATCAGTTCCAGCGGCTCGCCCTTTTCCGACGAAGGAATAGTGCCCAGCAGCGGGATGCCAAGAAGATCGGATACCTGTTGCGGCGACCGCAGGCCTTCGTCCAGGTTCTCGCGGACGAACACCGTTGCACCCGCCAGAGCAATGCCTGTCAGAAGCGCAAGGGCAAGGTTGAGCACCAGCTTCGGCGAGGACTGATTCTCGGGTACAATCGCAGGATCCACAATCGCAATATTGTTGGTCCCGACGCCCACAGCACCGATTTCCTTGTAGCGCTGCAGCAAGCCATCATAGAGCTGGCGATTGGTATCCACGTCTCGTTGATGGATGTTATACTCAATCGTCGCACGATTCTGGCCTTGCAGTTTGCCAAGCAATTGGTCGAGCCGGGCACGCAGTCCCTCTTCTCGTTGGCGTGCGGCGTTATAATTCGTCGTGGTGGCGCTTAAGACGCGCCGCTCCTCGTTCGCTATGGCTTGGTCGAGCTTGGCGATCTGTTGCTGGAGTGCACGTGCCTGAGGATATTCCGGATCGAAACGCACCATCAGTTCCGCGTATTGCGCGGCCTTTTCCGCCCGGCTCGCACGCAGATTGTTGATCGCCGTATTGGCGATGGTGTCGCTGTTGGAACCGCCCACGCGCGCCGCATCCATTTGCCCTTCGGCGGCGACTCGATGAGCTGTCGCACTGACCAGTTCAGCGTTCAAACTCGCGATATCGGCTCCGAGAAGCGTCTGTCCCGTGGTGGTTCGCCCGTCTTCCGAGCGAGTTTCAGCAAGCGGCACGATATTGCGCTTCTCGGCATAGTTTACCAGCTCGCGTTCGGACTGTTCCAACCGCTCCCGCAGGGATTGCAAACGGGTTTCCAGGAAGCCGCGTGCATCGGCTGTCGAAGCGAACCGTCGATCCATGCTTTGGCTGATAAATTCCTCGACCCAGGTGTTTGAAATCTGGGCAGCCAGCGCAGGCGACGGGCTGATGTAGGAAACATCGACGAGCGCGGATCCACGCACAGGAGAGATGGAAATGTTATCGAGCAAGGTGTCGACGACTTTATCCTCGCGTTTCCGAAGCTCTTGCCGGGTGGGCGTCTTCCCGGAGGCGAACAAGCCTCCTTCCAGATCATGAGCTTCCAGGAATTGTTGATTCTGCGCCAATCGCAGCTTTTTCGCGACCCGCTCCGCCAGCGAACGCGCGTTGAGGAGCGAATACTGCGTCTGATAGAATTCCAGGTTCTGCGCGTTCTGCTCCGGCTGAAGCGTCTGGACATTGCCGACGTTCGCCTGCTCGCGCTGGATTTCGATGCGCGCCGTCGCCGTGTAGCGCGGTGTGAGCAGCAGAGTGATAACGATACCGGCAACCAGCGTCACCCCGACAATCGACAGAATCAGCCACAGATGCCGCCGCGCGATTTCCCAATATTGCAGAACGATGGGTGGCCCCTTTTCCCCCTCCGGCAATGCGGGGTTGGGGGTCGGTGCAATGGGAAGAGGAGCGAGTTGTGTCATGAACCTGCCTGGGCAAATACGAAAAAGGGCGAAGCGATCAGGAACGGGTGAGGAGAATGATCGGCGCGGTCAGCAAGGGTGCGGTTGAGATGAGATCGCGGAACAGGCGGCGGGCCGGCGAATCGCCGACAACCACCACGTCCTTCGGATAGATCGCCGGATCGGGATAATAGCCGCGGCGGATCGCACCCAGATTATAGAGCGCCGCCATCCTCTGATTGCCAACCGTGCGGAAAACCACGACATCTTCGAGCTTTGCGAATTCGCCTGCGCCACGCGCGGCGGCAACGGCACGCATCAGCGTCATCTGGTTCACCACCGGATAGTTGCCCGGCTGCGTCACCTGTCCATCGACGGTCACAAACTGATTGAGTGATTCCTTCACGTTCACCGTTACATGCGGTTCACGCACATGCCGCTCCCGCAGCGCTGTGGCGATACGCTGTTCCGCTTCGTCAGGCGTCAGATCGGCGACCATGATCGAGCCCGCCATGGGAACGGCAATGCGACCCGCGGAATCGACCTGCAATTCCCGGTCGGTGATATTGTCAAAGCCATAGACATCGATCGTCAACCGATCGAGCGGGCCGATCTGATAACCGCGCTTGCTCGCCCCCTCCGGGGTTGGCGGCGGCAGTTCAGTGGCGTCCACAACTTGGAGAAATGCGTTCGATTGAAGCGGCGGGCTACCGGTGCAAGCGGCAAGCAACGGCAGCGGGGATAGAAGGATCAGACGATGAAGCATGGATGAAAATACTCGATGAGGCATGTCGTTGCGGATCAGGAGACGCCATGCGCCTGCATGGCAGGTTGCCGATATTCGGGCACGAGATCATGAACGAGGGGCATGGCGTCCATCGCCCGCCCGGCCGCCAGCAATGCAGCCAGTTCGTCCAGCCGGGCAGAAAGAGTGGCCCAGGGAAGCATTGCCTCCTGCGCCTGCATGATGCGTGGGTGCAGCGTGGGCAGCGGATTGTCGCCGATCAGCAGCTCTTCATAGAGCTTCTCACCCGGCCGCAGCCCCACTTCCACGATTTCGATATCGCCATCGGGATGGTTCGGCTCGCGCACGGACAAACCCGACAGATGCACCAAGGTTCGAGCCAGATCCATGATCCGCACCGGCTGCCCCATATCGAGCACGAACACTTCGCCTCCGCGCGCCATACCGCCCGCCTGAATGACGAGTTGTGCCGCCTCGGGAATGGTCATGAAATAGCGCGTGATATCGCGGTGAGTGATGGTGATTGGCCCGCCTGCGCGAATCTGTTCCCGGAAACGCGGAACCACCGATCCACTGGACCCAAGGACATTGCCGAAGCGGACCATGGTACACAATGTCGGGCTGTGCGCCTGCGCCTGGAGAATGAGTTCGCAAATCCGCTTGGACGCGCCCATGATGTTGGTCGGCCGCACCGCCTTGTCGGTGCTGACAAGAATGAAGCGATCCACCCCCACGGCCTGCGCTGCGAGAACGCTGTAGAGCGTTCCGAAGATGTTGTTGCGCAGACCCGCGATCGGATTGACCTCGACCAAGGGCACATGCTTGTACGCAGCGGCATGATAGACCGTGTTCGGCCGCCAGCGCTGGAACATCCGCTCGACCGTTTCACGCTCGGAAACATCCACCAGTTCGGTGATGATTTCGACGGACAGCCCTTCTGCCGCCAGCCGCTCGCGCAATTCCGCGTCGATGGCGTAGAGCGCGTATTCCGACTGTTCCGCGAGAATGAGACGGGAGGGGTGCGCATGCAGGATCTGGCGGCACAGCTCACTGCCGATCGATCCACCGGCACCGGAAACCAGAACGGTCTTCCCTGCCAGAGCCCGGCCCATCAGCAGTTCATTCGGGATGACCGGATCGCGGCCCAGCAAATCCTCGACTTCCACTTCACGGAAATCGCTGAACGTCACCACGCCATCGACAAGCTGGCCGATGCCCGGGAGGATACGGACACCGATCTCCCACTGCTGCAATTCATCGACAATCTCGCGGCGCCTCGCGCGTGAGGCACTGGGAATAGCGAGCAGCACTTCGGTGGGGCGCTGATCGCGGACCAGTTGCTGAAGACGAGAAGCATGCCAGACACCCACGCCATCGACCTTCTGCCCGTCGAGCCGGATATCGTCATCCAGAAAGCCCACGATGGAAATGTGGGATTCATGCCGCAAGGAGGAGGCGAGCTGCCGCCCGGCCTGCCCGGCACCATAAATGGCGACGCGGCGGCGCGAAGGTTTGTCCGCCCGGACGATCGACATCAGTTCGGTCAGAAAAAGGCGGATCAGCAGGCGGTTGAATACCAGCAGCCCGCAAAAGACGATCGGCTGAAGAACCGAGAGCGATCGAGGAATGCCGGGGAACTGCCAGATGGAGAACGACAGGGCCAAGGGCACAATAAGACAGGCGCAGGCGAAGCAAACGCTGCCGATGGCCTTTGCTCCGGAATAGCGGATGAGATTGCGATAGATATCCGTGGCCCACGCCACCCCAGCCCAGCACAGAAGCGCGACAGCCGTGAAAACGGCCATACCGGTCATGCTTTCCGGCCACACGTCGAGACGCAGCGAAAAGGCCAGGACTACGGAGAGGACACAGCACAGGCTGTCCAGACCGAATGCGATCCACCGGCGGACCGGCCGCGGTATGAGCGCAGCGGCCTCTATCCACCGCCCTGCCCATGCAGAAAGCGCCTGTCGCATAAATTCAGACAATCCTAGAATTTCAGGAAGGCAGGCCGCGAGGAACCTTGCTCATCGAACGTCGGCACCACGGAGTTGGAGACATACTCATTCCCTTGCCCCTTCTCGACCCAAGAGCGGCTCGACCAAATGGATGGAACTACCCGCGGAGATACGGTCGACTTCAAATTCGTCACAAATTCGCATCCATTTTCGACTTCGGATGATGTATATAATAAACTTTTTAGTGTGTGGGAAGCGAGCGAAAGGGCCGGTCAAAAACCCCGATTTAACCCGGGTTAATATATATTTTTCTTAATTTTTCAGCCTTGTAAATCCAAAAATCCCCTACGAGAGAACCGAGAAATCGCCATAATTAACCGATGTATATAAACATAATTCCCGGAATTTCCGGCCAACTGTGCACCGCCTTCGACGAACGGATAGGTGATCGTCACGCCCACCTTTCCACATACATGTGATCATAAAATGCGCTGCAGTGAGGTGGTGACAATGCCGAAGATGGCCGAAGAATCGTGCGAGATGCCCTGCGGAAAGGCGAATTCCCTGTGATAGCAAGAGGCAAACAGGCCGGTCCGTGGCCACCAAAAGGCAAGTCGGCCCGCCGGCCGATTGACATGAATGTTGTATATATCCAATATTCATGGAGGCCATTGCGACGGCACCCCCGGGCACTGGCCGCCTCTCCCAGAATCAGGAGCATTATGAAACGCTGTCTAGATGTCGGTATGGCCGCGCTTGCTCTGATCGTTCTTTCGCCGATTCTCCTGCTCGTCGCCTTGCTCGTGCGCCTGTCCATGGGCGCGCCTGTCCTCTTCCGTCAGCAACGCCCGGGCCTTCACGGACATCCGTTCGCCATGCTCAAATTCCGCACCATGCGCGACGGGCCAGAGCCAGATGCGGCCCGCTTGACGCGCTTTGGGCGGTTCCTGCGCTCCAGCAGCCTCGATGAACTGCCGGGGCTGTGGAACGTGCTACGCGGAGACATGAGCCTGGTTGGCCCCCGCCCTCTGCTTATGGAATATCTGCCGCTATATACGCCTGAACAGGCCCGGCGGCATGATGTGCGGCCCGGCCTGACGGGTCTGGCGCAGGTCAACGGACGCAATGCCATCAGCTGGGAAGAGAAATTCGCTTTGGACGTCTGGTATGTCGATCATCGCTCGTTTCTGCTTGACCTGCGCATTATCGCCCTCACCGTGATCAAGGTCATCAAGCGCGCCGATATCAGCGCCGAAGGCGAAGCAACCATGCCTCGCTTTACAGGGCAGTCTTAAAATGACGCGCCTTTACGGGGTATATGGTGCAAGCGGATGCGGGCGTGGGATCATGCCTCTGCTGCGCGAGCAGATAGCAGGCGAGGACGCGCTTCTGGTGTTCATCGACGATGCGCCCGGCGCTGAGACGATGAATGGGCATCCTGTCTGGACATGGGACCGCTTTTGCGAAACGCCTGCCACCAGCCGCCATACCGCGCTTGCCATCGCCAATTCCACGGTTCGGGAAATGCTCGACCTGCGTTGTCAGGAAGCAGGGGTTGAGATTATCGGCGTTCGTGCGGCCAATGTCGTCTCCATGGATGAAGTGGAGATTGCACCCGGCGCACTGCTTTCCCCGTTCGTCACGCTGACCTCGAATATCCGGATCGGCCGCTGCTTCCATGCAAACCTCTATTCCTATGTCGAACACGATTGCGTGATCGGCGACTATGTGACGTTCGCACCCGGCGTGCATTGCAACGGCAACATTCTTATCGAAGACCATGCCTATATCGGCGCGGGCGCAATGATCCGGCAGGGGCGATCGGGCTCTCCCCTGCGGATCGGGCGCGGCGCCACGATCGGCATGGGCGCTGTCGTCACCCGCGATGTGCCGGCCGGCGCCACCGTCGCCGGCAATCCTGCCCGGCCTTTGAGGAAATCCTGACATGCTGAATACCGCTTTCGCCCCTTGGCCCAGCTTTACCGAGGAAGAAGTGAGCGCTGTCGGCGACGTGCTCCGGTCGGGCCGCGTCAATTACTGGACCGGCGAGGAATGCCGGGCGTTCGAACGGGAATTTGCGGCCTGGGCCGGAACCGACCACGCTATAGCGGTGGCGAATGGGACCGTTGCGCTCGATCTTGCATTGCATGGCCTTGGGATCGGGCCGGGGGACGAGGTGGTGGTGACACCGCGTACATTCCTGGCATCAGCGACATGCGTCATCAATGCCGGTGCCACACCGGTGTTCGCGGACGTGGACCAAGACAGCGGCAATCTTTCGGCCGAGACGATCGCCGCAGCGCTCACGCCCCGCACCCGTGCCGTCATCGTGGTTCATCTTGCCGGCTGGCCTGCCGATATGGACGCCATCATGGCTCTTGCCGGCAAGCATAATTTCAAAGTGATCGAGGATTGCGCCCAGGCCCATGGCGCACGCTATCGTGGGCGCAGCGTCGGTTCCATCGGCCATGTCGCCGCATGGTCCTTCTGTCAGGACAAGATCATGACCACCGGCGGCGAAGGCGGAATGGTCACCACCAACGACCGCGCTCTGTGGTCGCGAATGTGGTCGTTCAAGGATCATGGCAAGAGTTGGGAAGCCGTCTATGAACGGGAGCATCAGCCCGGCTTTCGCTGGCTGCACGAAACGGTCGGAACGAATTGGCGGATGATGGAAATGCAGGCCGCCATTGGCCGGATTCAGCTTCGCCGCATGGCGGATTGGACCACCCGGCGCGAGGTGAATGCCGCGCGCTTGCGCACGGCTCTGCAACCTTTTGCCGGGCCGGATGGCATCGTACGTGTGCCTCTGCTCGCCACCGGCGAGAAAGAGAATGCGACATCCGTCCATGCCAATTACAAATTCTACGCCTATGTACGCCCCGACCGACTGGCACCCGGCTGGGATCGGGACCGGATTGTGGCGGAGATCAACGCGCTGGGCGTTCCGTGCTATCAGGGAAGTTGTTCGGAAGTGTATCAGGAGAAAGCTTTCGCGCTGAGCGGCCACCGCCCCGCACAACGCCTGCCCGTTGCGCGGGAGTTGGGCGAGACCAGCCTCATGTTCCTGGTGCATCCCACTTTGCGGGACACGGACATCGATCAGACATGCAGCGCCATCACGCAGGTGCTTTCGCAAGCAGGCGCATAACGGGACCCGCCATGCTCTTCGCCCCACCCCGCTCGCAAACCCCTTTATGGCGACGGCTGCGCTTCTGGCGCGGAGCCGCGCCACTTCCTTTCCGCGTGCCGGAAGGGGAGCGCATTTATGCGATCGGAGACATCCATGGGCGCTGCGATCTGTTCGAAGCGCTGCTGGACCAGATCATGCGCGACAATGACATGCGCGGCCCGGCATACAGCCGGTTGATCCTCCTCGGCGATCTGATCGACAGGGGGGATACCTCGCGCGACGTTATCGATCTGGCGATGCACGCCGCGGGGCAGTTCGATTCCTTCGCCTGGCTCACCGGCAACCATGAAGAATTGTTCATGGGGGCACTGGATGGCGACGTGGATATATTGCGCGTGTTCCTACGGAACGGTGGCCGCGAAACTATCCTGAGCTATGGGATCGATGCGGACTTGCTGGCACGGTTCAGCTTCGAAGAGCTCTCCGCGGCATTGCCCGCCCTTGTCCCGCCCGCACATCGCGATTTTCTCCGGACCGGGCGAGACACGGCGGTGCACGGGGATTATCTGTTCGTCCATGCCGGGGTCCGCCCGGGGGTTACGCTGGAAAATCAAAGCCGCCGGGATCTGCGCTGGATTCGCCACGAGTTCGTGAACGATATGTCCTTCCACGGGCATGTGGTCGTCCATGGCCATACGATCAGCGACGAACCGGTGAATCTTCCTTACCGGATAGGGATCGATACGGGCGCTTTCCGTTCCAACCGACTTACCGCCGTAGGGTTGGAAGCAAACCAGCGCTGGTTTCTATCGACACTGTAAAAGCCCGAAGCGGCAGTCTATCCTGTCAGAGCCTTTCCAGGCTGAGAGGAATGAGGTCGCCACTATCGCTCACCGTTGCTTCCATGCGCACCGGCACCCCGACGAAACCCGCCGGATCCTCCTCCAGCATCAGATTCCAGACTTTCTTGTCGGGTTCGACGGCATACCAGAACGCTTGATGCCTTCCGGCAACGATCCGGCATTCGCTGATCAACAGCTTGTCTCGGGGTTTGCTCATAAGGTCATGCCTTATCAAGGGCCGGTTGCGGCGAAGGCCATCGCGCGGCAAAGGCGACCGCAAGGGCCAGAAGTACCGAGAGCGCAGGTGTACGCACCGGATAGTCGACGAGACTGGCCACGGCAAACAAAGCTACGATAGATAGGCCCGCACGTACCCACGGCTGCGCCTTTCCGTGCTGCGATGTCAGACCACCAGCCGCACGGTACAGCAGAACGGCAATTGCCCCGATCAGCAGCAGGATGGCGGGTAGCCCACCCGTCAACAGCAGTTCCAGCCAATCATTATGCGCATGATTGAGATATTGGGAACCGAGCAGTTCGTGTGGCTCATACAGCCGGTAGATCTCCACGAAGCTGCCGATCCCGCTCCCCCATGGGAAATAGTCATGGACGGCGCGCCAGATGGCCGGGGCCGCCCGCCAGCGCAGGTCCGTGTCGGCACTCATCTCGTAAAGCCGGGCCAGAGCGGGCGCACGCGAATGAAAGAAGAACAAGGCGCCCAGACACAAGGCCGCCAGCAATGCAAACACCGATACCAGCTTCATGGCCCGATTGTCAGTATCGCTGCCCGAAGAATCGCGACCATAGATCCACAGAGCCATGGGAATGGCCAATGCCGCACAGATCAGTCCGGCCCGCGATCCGGTCATCAGGATCATGGGGATGACAAGCACGCCACCGGCCAACGCCATCACACGAATGAAATGCAGATTGCGCTGTCGCCTGCTCGCCGTGCGGGCATAAAGAGCCAGCAACGGCAAAAGGCAGGCCAGCAACAAAGCGGCATGATTGCGATTCGCGAACAGGCCGACCGCCGATCCCTCGTTGGTGATGGCATAGGGGTAGAAGGACACGCCCACCAATTGCATGCACCCGAGCAGCCCGCTCAACAAGGCGAGAAGCAACACGGCCGACAAGACTTGCCGCAACTGCGCGGCAGGAAGTGTGATCGCGAGGAGACATGCCGACAGCGGCGCCAGCAGGAAGAAAAACGCGCTCCAACTGTGTTGCGGCGTAAGCGACAACGCATGCCAGGGCAGGGGCATTCCCATTGCATGATACACATCCACCGCGACAGCGCGGCCCGGCAGCGCTGTCCATACCGCCGGTGGCAGTGGAATGAGGTGGAGCAGGGGTAGCAACAGGAGGCATCCACCGACGATGGTAAGACCTCGTGCCTGTCGCCATGCTTCGGGCAGGCAAATCATAAGGGCCACGATGAAGATCACCGCCGTTAGCGGGCGAAGGACGAGCAGCGACCAAACATCGTCACGGGCGCTCCCCCCCATAAGGAACGTCGCGGCCACCAGCAGCATAAGCAGCCAACTGACTGTGGGGTAAACCGGTGATGCGACAGAGGCAGCCTTAACGGCTGGAGATGCAGAACGGGTCATACTCGCGTCAGCCGCCCGGCTCTGACCCGACAAGCTGTGCCCGCATAAGGCGTATGGCCGGAAAAACAGGGAGACAGCAAAATCCCCGCCCCGGGGTGGCGGAGGCGGGGATATCGCAGGGCCCAATGCCCCTTGGAACTCATAACAACGGATTAGGGGCTAACGGGCGCCGAATCGTCGTCGTCATCGCCGCTGGTGGCGATTGCGATGATGCCACCGGCAACAGCCAGTCCACCGAGCGCAATCAGTGCCGTCGAGGGACCTTTGTCTTCGGATACCGCAGTCGATTCGGACTGCGCCAGTGCGGGCTGAGCCACAATCGTCGCCGCGATAGCAGCGGCGAGAAGTCGTATGGAGCGCATGCAATTCTCCCTTCAATAGGTGATGTGGCGGATGGTAAGGCTTTGTGGGTTATATAGCAATACCCTGGACTCCCACCCCCTCACCCCTTGGGAAGAAGCCGTCACATCTTAAAAATATCACTTATTATTCAATAATGTATATCAAATATCGGCCGCCCAAGGCATTCCTTTCCATCAGAATGGAATGTTGTATATATACATCATAAAATGGCAGAAATCTCCCATTCTGCGCACAGAATCGGGATGGAGATGGGAACAGGCAAAGCCGGTCTTCAGCGCGCAGATATGCGACAGTCTGATCACGAGATGAGGCAATCCGATCCCCTGCACCGCACACGAAGGCAGGGTGTGATTGCGGCTATGCCGATACCTCTTTCATGGTGGGTTGAAATGAGTGCGGTATCGCGCCTGCGAGGCATAACCATCAGCGCGCCGCAAGGCCTACTCGCCCTCGCCCATTGCATGGGCGATCAAGGCGATCGCCTCAGCGACCGTCTGGTAAGCCAAGAAGCGCCAGGGCGCAGAATAGTCTCTTTAAGAGTTTAGGCTCTGTTCTGAAGAGGCAATTCGACCGACAAATCAACGAGATCGGCCGTACCAATCTCCAGAGCCGACGCAATCGCGACCAACTCGTTCAGGCGCGGGATATAGACGCCGTTTTCCAGCGAAGTGATGTCGCTTTCGCGAAGTCCGCATGCTGACGAAACGTATGCAGCCTCTAGACCTTTGGAAGTCCGAAACAAGCGAACTCTTTCCCCAAATTTCTTGAAGAATTCTCGGTCAAAATCGGCCATACTTTCCAGATTTTCACCTATTTCATTATAATTATCAGGTAATAAATCTGATCTATTTTCAGATTTCATAAATCATGCCATATTAACGTCGAGATGAAAAATTTCATCTGTATTACGACATATTAACAAGGAGCTCTGAAACCGCGGGTCATTTGATAATGACACCACAGACAGCCTCATTCAAAAATCCATAGAATATGGCTGAATGACCCACAAGGGAGCGGCAGCACTTTTGCGCCAGATCAACGGCGGGTGGTGCCATTCCACGGGTCAACGGAGAAAGTATGCCGAAAAAACGCCTTTGGCGACCATATTCCTTTCCCGCTACAGCTATGAACAAGCCACAGCCCTTCCCCCTGCCGCTCAAAGCCCGGCGGGGATCGCTATTGTCAAAATAAGACGGATTGGCATCGGAACGCGCGGAGATGGAAGCCACTGCAACAGGCCCGAGCCACTGGCACCGACGCAACTGGAAACCCCATCGCGGCACCCAGATGTCCCAAAATGGCAAATAATCCACGATAAGTCGGTTAAGTTTTGAGTGAATTTCCTGGAATTCCATGTTAAATGGGCTATATCGTATTGAGGGTCGCCGGGTAGAAAATACACCCCAATTATAAGAGAAATATCACCGTATAACAGGTAAGTATCTTGGGAGTTTCAACTTGCCGCCCCCAAAAGCAAGCAATGTAGTTCCAACAGAACAACATATTTTTGCACGCCGCCTTCGAGAAGCAAGGCGCGAATCCGGCCTCACCCAAGCGCGCCTGGCGGAATTGTCGGGCCTGGATCGGACCTATATTTCCCATCTGGAACGGGGGCTGGCCAATCCCAGCCTCCTCAAGATGTCACAATTGGCGCGGATTGTGGGCAAGTCTGTCGCAGACCTCCTGCGGGGATGATCCGTGAACTGCGACTTCGCCAAAGCCGCACAATTCCGTGTGCAGCGTGCGCCTGCCGATACAGCCGAACGGAGCATACGATCCACCGGCCAAGGCTATACCGAGCATATAGCGACGCTGTGTATTTCACGGTGCTTCCCTCCAACTCTGGAAAGCAGATGCTGGTTGAAGCAAAGTATCCCTCTATGGGCCTGAGAAAAAGGGTGCGTAGAGCGCACCGCCTTCCCCCCAATCACCCCTAAGGTATCGCAGCCGGAGGAAAATACGCCTTTCTTCCGCAGCCACACGCGACTGCCCGATGCACAACGAGAGCCGTCCATTAGGATGGCAGCGCGCCGCAAACGATTGTCACTTCCGGGCTCAGAAAAATTGAGCATTGTTTAATAATTAATTAGACACCGTTCGATTTGAAGATATGAAGCATCTCGATTGTCAGGGAAACGGACATGACAGGGTTTCTGAAAAAGCTGGTGCGCGATCTCGAAGCACCGATCGAAGCGCGCGGTTTCGGGACGGGATGGTTCTCGGGGTTCTTTGCGCTGCTCCTGGCCGCTGCGGGGTTCTGCTTCGTGATGGCGCTGCGTTGGCCGGACTGGTTCGCCACGCCCGAGCTTGCGCGCGTGCTGGCCTCCTCGACCTTTCGCATCGTGGTCCACGGGACATTGTTGAGCGCCTATGCGCTGGCCCTGCTCAGCCTGCTGCTGCGGCCGCGCAAGGCGCTGGGCCTGACGGCGCTGCTGGTGGCGCTGGCGGGCACGATTCTGGGCGGCGCATCGGTACAACCCCGTGAGATGCACGACTGGGGCATCTTCTTCGGGGTCGATTTCTTTGCGGTGAACCTGATCGCCACGGGCCTGATGTTCTCCCCGCTGGAACGCATCCTGCCCCATCGCAGGGAACAGCGCCTGTTCCGCCCCGAATGGCGGGAGGATCTGTTCTATTTCCTTGTCAGTTCGATGCTGGTGCAACTCATCACGTTCCTCGCGCTCGCCCCGTCGAGCTACCTGAACACGCACGGCACGGCTCTATCCGGCATTCGTGCGGCAATCGGCGGCCTTCCATGGGCGGTGCAGTTCCTCCTCGCCATGTTCCTGACCGACCTGGCCCAATACTGGTTCCACCGGCTGTTCCATCGTGTCCCTTTCCTCTGGGGCTTCCATGCCGTGCATCATTCGGCGCGCTCGATGGACTGGCTGGCGGGCGGACGCATGCATTTCGTGGAGATCGTGCTGCTGCGCGGCGTGACTTCGCTGCCCCTGCTGACGCTGGGCTTCCTGCCTTCGGTCATGCAGGCGTACATCGGGCTGGTCTATGTCTATTCTTCACTGGTCCATGCCAACCTGCGGGGCGATTTCGACCGGCTGGGGCGCTGGATCGTGGTACCGCGCTTCCACCATTGGCACCATGCGCTCGAAGCGGAGGGAATCGACAAGAACTTCGCGATCCATTTCCCCTGGCTCGACCGCCTGTTCGGCACGCACTATTTCCCCAACGGCAAGTGGCCGCAAGGCTACGGCGTGCCCGAGGCGGTGCCGAGCGGCTACCTTGCACAGATGAGCTATCCCTTCGTCCGCAAGGCAGGTTGAATGGGGCGCCGGTCCGATCACAACCGCGAGGAGCTTGAGGCATTGATCCTCGATGCCGGGCGGGAGGTCATGGCAGAGAGCGGCTACGCCCGCTTCTCCGCACGGGAAGTGGCCAAGCGGATCGGTTATTCGGTAGGCACCGTCATGCACGTGTTCGGCGGTGTTGACCAACTGGTCATGGCGATCAACGCACGCACGTTCCGTCTCTGGACACAATGGCTCGAAGACCGGCTGGAAGGCGCACAAAACGGGGATCGGATTCTCGTTCTCGTCCACGGCTACTTCGAATTCGCCACAGTGCATCGCAACCTGTGGTCCGCAATCTACGAACACCGCCTGCCCGGGGGCATGGACATGGCTGACACGCTGATGGCCGAGCGCGTACACCTGACCGATGTCATTACGCGCGAGGTGGCGTCGGTTTTAACCGATGCAAGCACAACCGACACGGCGAAACTGGCCAGTTCGCTGATTGCCACGGTTCATGGCCACTGCGCCTTCCTGCTTGGCGGCACTTTCGCGCTGATGGGCGTGGAACGCCCGGTGGATCTTGCAGCTGCACGTGTCATGGAGGTGCTGCGCGCCAATGGCGCCATGTGCTAATGTCAGGCTAGGTTGCATTCCACGCTTCTGATAGCGTGGCGCACAGGTATCTATCGGGGGCCAACCCATTCCGAACTCGGCCACGCATCACAGGGACTTGCGCACGGGGCAGTCCATCTGGTCCGCGAAACGCCGTCCGCCCATCGCGGTCAAGCGTCTCATCCGGTCTGTCCGATGTAATGTGGCTATCGTCGGCGCGGGCATTTCGGGCGCGCTCATTGCCGAAAGTTTGAGCGAGGCCGGCCTGAGCGTCGTCATTCTCGACCGGCGCGGCCCGCTGCTTGGGTCGACACCGGCATCAACTGCGATGCTGCAGTACGAACTCGACACGCCCTTGTGCCGGATGGCTGACCGGATCGGGCGCGAGCGCGCCGAACGGCTCTGGCGCCGGTCGAGATTGGCGGTCGATGCGCTGCGGGAACGCACCGAGCGGCTCGGCATCAAGGCCGATGCGGTCACACGCGCATCGATCTATCTCGACGGCAATGTGCTCGACGCGGCGGGGCTGGCAGAGGAAGCCGAAGCGCGGCGACGCGCGGGGTTCGAGATCGAACTGCTCACCCCCGCCACCGTCAAGGAACGCTACGGCATCACGGGGAGGCATGCCATCATCGGGTTTGGCAATTACAGTGCCGATCCCCGGAAACTGGCCGCCGGCTATCTCAATGCGGCCCTCGCCCGCGGGGCACGCCTCTACGCACCGGTGGACGTCTGCGCCATTGATGTCACCGAGTATGGGATCACTCTGGAAAGTGCATCGGGTGCAACTGTGCGGGCCGATCATGTGGTGATGGCGAGCGGTTACGAGATGCTGAAAGGCATTCCACGATTGGGCAACCGGACCATTTCAAGCTGGTCGATCGCCACTGCGCCGCAACCGCGCAATATCTGGCCGACCGCGGCGATGATCTGGGAGGCGTCCGATCCCTATCTCTATATTCGCACGACACCGAAGGGCGAAGTGATCTGCGGTGGGGAGGACGAAGAAATCGCCGACGCCGAGGAACGCGATGCCAGGATCGCCGACAAGACCCGAACGCTGGCACGAAAACTGGGCCAGCTGCTGCCCATGATCGACCCCACGCCGGCCCATGCCTGGGCGGGCAGCTTCGGCGACAGTCCGGTGGGCACTCCGACCATCGGGCGCATTCCCAAAATGCCGAACTGCTATGCCGCCATGGGGTATGGCGGAAATGGCATTACTTTCTCGATGATGGCGGCGCAAATGCTGCGCGGTCTTATCACCGGCGCAGGCGATCCGGATAGCGATCTCGTCAGCTTTTATCGCAATTTCTAGGCGGCGGCACACGCACCGCCGCCCTTGGCATCATTATCAGGCGAGATCGCGCACTTTGGCTTCACGCTCGTAGAAGCGCTGTGCCGCCGCCGAGATGAAATCCTTGCCAAGGCCAGTGACCCCAGCATCGGGTTCGACCCCGGCACGATCCAGCAATTCCTGAGCGCCGCCATCGTGCCCAATAGCTTTCAGATGCCCGAAGGCATCCATCACGAATTGCACCGCGGCACTGTCTCGCAGCAGGTTGGCCGTGGCTTCACGTGTCAGAACCAACGCGATCGCATCGACCATCACCGATGGCGTGCCTGCCAATTGACCATCGGCAGCGAGCATCCCGCCCTTGACCTCGATACCGCCCACTTTGGGCGCGATCAGCATCGCGGTGCCACCCGCTTGTTCCACTGCCTGTT
This sequence comes from Caenibius sp. WL, assembly GCF_019803445.1. Taxonomy (NCBI): domain Bacteria; kingdom Pseudomonadati; phylum Pseudomonadota; class Alphaproteobacteria; order Sphingomonadales; family Erythrobacteraceae; genus Caenibius; species Caenibius sp. WL. Next base: position 858,049 of record NZ_CP081844.1, on the reverse strand, counting down.
TAACCGCGTTGATCGTAGCCAGATCGGAACCTTCGGCAAACAGAATGCCGACTTTGCGTCCTTTGAGCGTCATCTTGGCATTCTTCTGGATCGACAGGGCGTTGGACACCGGCATGTCGATAGGCTTCTTCGCCGCTTTCGCCTTTGGCGGCAACGGCATCGCCAGTCCATCGGCCACGCGGCGGGCGAGATCCATATCGACGTTCTGAAGCAGCCCCAGCACCCGTTCGCGCACGTGCGGCAGTGACGCTTTCGACAATTCGAATACCAGGGCCGAAGCCATGTGTGCCTGTTCGTTTTCGGTTTGCGAACGATAGAACAACCGCGCCTGACTGTAGTGATCCGCAAAGGCTTCGGCCCGGATGCGCAGCTTTTCGGTGGGATCGTTCCGCTCAGCATTCGCGCGGAAGCTGGTGAAGCCCGTTTCGGGGCAAGCGCGGGGGCCGGTATCCTCACCCACTTCACCCAGACTGTTCGGTTCGTAATTGGCGCGCCCTGTGGGGACCAGAGTCTGCATCATGCCGTCACGCTGGAAATTGTGGAACGGGCATTTGGGCGCGTTGATCGGAATCTGGTGGAAATTGGCGGTGCCGAGCCGTGACTTCTGCGTATCGAGATAACTGAACAAGCGCCCCTGCAGCAGCGGGTCGTTCGAAAAATCGATACCGGGAATGATGTTCGATGGCAAGAAAGCCGCCTGTTCCGTCTCCGCGAAGAAATTATCGACATTGCGGTTCAGCGTCATACGGCCGATGACTTCTACAGGTATCTCCTCTTCAGGAATCAGCTTGGTCGCATCCAGCACATCATATGGCTGCTGCGTAGCCCATTCCTCGTCGAAAACCTGAACGCCCAGATCCCACGCTGGGTAATCGCCGGCTTCGATCGCCTCATACAGATCGCGGCGATGGAAATCGGGATCGGCCCCGGCAATCTTCACCGCCTCGTCCCAGCATGTCGATTGCAGGCCCAGCACCGGTTTCCAATGGAATTTGACGAACCGCCCTTCGCCCCGGGCATTGACGAAACGGAACGTGTGCACACCAAATCCTTCTATCATGCGCAGTGAGCGCGGGATCGCCCGGTCGGACATCGCCCACATGATCATGTGCATGGTTTCCGGCATCAGCCCGACGAAATCCCAGAAGGTGGTGTGCGCAGACGCGGCTTGCGGATAGCCACGATCCGCTTCCATTTTCACGCTGTGGACCAGATCGGGAAACTTGATCGCATCCTGAATAAAGAAAACCGGGATGTTGTTGCCCACCAGATCCCAGTTGCCACTGTCGGTATAGAATTTAACCGCAAAGCCGCGCACATCCCGCGGCGTGTCCACCGAGCCCGCGCCCCCGGCAACGGTGGAAAAGCGGACGAATACGGGGCAGCTGTTGCCCTTCTTCTGGAACAGGGATGCTTTTGTCAGTTCCGGTATAGCCCTTGTGCATTCGAACACCCCGTGCGCGCCCGAGCCACGGGCATGGACAATCCGCTCCGGAATACGCTCATGGTCAAAATGGAAGATCTTCTCACGGAGAATAAAGTCTTCCAGCAAAGTGGGACCACGCGCGCCGGCCCGAAGGCTGTTCTGATTATCGCTGATGCGGTGGCCGTGATTGTCAGTAAGATGGGCGCGGCCATCGCTGTGATCGCTTTTACGCGGGACCTCCTGATGAAGCTCCCCGGCATTGCCGCGCGTGTCAGCCAGCGCATTCGCATCACCGCCGCTCTCGCCTGGGCGAATATCTTGCAGGCTATTTTTGAGAGTCGGAGACGTTTGCGGAGTTTCGCCCGGACGCTTGTCTGAACGCTTCGAAGCCATGTCTTGTCTCCCATTTTCTGGCTTAGGTTATCCAGCCAACGGGCGGCAATTCAGAACGTTCCAGATGCGAGAGGGCCTTAAAAGCGGCTGATCCGTCTGGAAATTAGCGATACGAAAGCGCCGCCTCACGCCGATCCATGGCGCGATGAAGAAAGTTGCAATCATCGCAGAAGAGCGTTGTAACGGAGGACAAACCGGCTGCCGTCGATCTGGCGGTCCGGTTCCCTGTCATCTCATAGATGCCCGGTGCAATAGGCCAGCAACAGGATAAGCGGGATAGGCACGCCAATCAGCCAGAGCAATGCGGAACGCATGATAACTTCCTCCGATTATGGATGTTTCAGCAACGGCTTGCACAAATGGTTGTTCCATGGCGGCCGCACGGCGGTGATGCTTTGCTGCCACGGAAACAAACCAATGATTGATGCGTACCAGGCAGAATAGCCATGGCGCGGACAGCGGCGCCATCACTGCGAACGAGGTGCTACGCTGGCATTATCGAAAGCATATGTAGGCGTAGCAGGCTGGACGATCCCCGCCGCTATGACAGACGCGTTCGCGCGCACGGGCAGCCATCTCGAACGGTATGCTTCACGCTTCAATTCTGTCGAGATCAACAGCAGCTTCTATCGGCCGCACCGGTGCGCCACATATGAGCGCTGGGCAGCGAGCGTGCCGGATGGCTTCCGTTTTGCCGTGAAGCTTCCCAAGACCATCACCCATGAACGCCGCCTGCGTGATTGTCGCGATCTGCTGGAGCGGTTTGCGGGCGAAATCGCCGGGCTGGGCGAGAAGCGTGGGCCTGTTCTGGTGCAATTGCCCCCAAGCCTTCCTTTCGACCATGCCGCTGCACAGGAATTTATCACCGAAGCGCGGCAGATTCTCGGCGGGGCCATCGTCTGTGAGCCACGCCATGCAAGCTGGTTCGGCAAGGAAGCCGATGCGCTTCTCGCCAGCGAACACATCGCCCGCGTTGCAGCCGATCCCCCCACGGCCGAAGCCGGGTCGCAGCCGGGCGGATGGGCGGGGCGAGTATACTTCCGCCTGCATGGCGCACCCCGCATCTATTGGTCCAACTACGCAGATGCCGCGATCCACCGGTATGCTGCGCATATCCAGGATATTTTGCGGACGGGGCGCGAAGTTTGGACCATTTTCGACAACACCGCAGCCGGGCGGGCACCCGCCAATGCACTCACTCTCCTTCGTGACCTCGCATAGCCGATGCACTGGCTGTGGAACCGAGATGGCAAGCCGGATGCCTTTCGCGTAAGCCGCACAGGATGAAAATCTTCTTCGATGGCTGTTGCCGGCCGAACCCCGGCCCGATGCAAACGATGGTGGTCGCGGGGGGCCAAGTTTTTCATCACAACACACTCGGCGAAGGGGACAACAACGATGCGGAATGGCTTGCTCTGATCCATGCCCTTACGGTTGCCAGATCGCTGGGTCTGGCAGACGTAACGCTGCTGGGAGATTTCTCTCTGATCGTGAATCAGGCCCAAGGCACTGTCGCATGCCGGGCTCCGCGCTTTACAGCGAGACTGGCCGAATTCCGTGCCTTGACAGGTCATTTCGAACGCGTGCGGCTTCATCACATCCGCCGCACGCAGAATCTTGCGGGGATCGCGCTGGAACGCATCCATGGCAGGCTCTGACCGGGGATAGCAGGACATGGCAAAGCTGATCTTGTTCAACAAGCCTTACAATGTGCTCTCCCAGTTCACGGATAGCGCGGGGGACACGGCACGCGCGACGCTGTCCGAATTCATCGATGTACCGGCCGTCTATCCGGCCGGACGGCTCGACCGCGACAGCGAAGGGCTCCTCCTGCTGACTGACGATGGCAGATTGCAGGCCAGGATATCCGACCCGCGCTTCAAACTGCCGAAGACCTATCTGGTGCAGGTCGAAGGCACACCGCAGGAAGCAGCGCTCGAACGGCTGCGGCGAGGTGTCCAACTCAAGGATGGCATCACGCGCCCAGCCGAGGTCGAACAGATCGATCCGCCAGCACTATGGCCTCGCGATCCGCCGGTCCGCTTCCGCAAAAGCGTCCCCGATCACTGGCTTCGACTGACGATCCGCGAAGGACGCAATCGCCAGGTACGCCGGATGACCGCGGCCGTGGGCTTACCGACACTAAGGCTGGTACGCTGGAGCATTGGCGACTGGACACTGGAAGGGCTTGCACCGGGTGAATGGCGCGGTGTTCCTTCGCCGCGTTGAGGCAGCCACGCTGCAACCTCTTGCAAGTGTGACTGCCCCAACTGCCCCCGCGATGTGAAGGAGGAACCAGCTCTTTTTCCCGCCGTTCTGCCAAGTAATGGCAAATAACTTCGCCTGGTTACAACCGCGCCCCTCGGGGCTCTATATCGCACCGGCTGACTGTTGGATCGATCCTGCGGTGGCGGTACCTTGCGCGCTCATCACGCATGGCCATGCCGATCACGCGCGCGGTGGGCATGATCGTGTGATCGCAGCCCCGGCGACGTTGGCCATCATGGCTTTGCGCTATGGAGAACAGGCGAAGGTATCTCCAGCCGTTTATGGTGAGCAGATAACCTTGCAAGGCGGGGTGAAAGCCACATGGCTGCCGGCGGGGCATGTGCTCGGTTCTGCGCAGATATTGCTCGAGTATGCTGACGAGCGGATCGTCGTCACGGGCGATTACAAGCGGCGGCGCGACCCCACATGCGATCCGTTCGAACCGGTGCCCTGCGATGTCTTGATTACCGAGGCCACATTCGGTCTGCCGCTGTTCCGCCATCCACCGGTGGAAGAAGAGATTTCCCGTTTGCTTGCCGCGCGAGCGGCAAATCCTGAGCGCTGCGTGCTTGTCGGCGCATATGCCCTCGGCAAGGCGCAGCGCCTGATGGCCGAATTGCGCCGCGCCGGTTATGGCGAGCCGATCTACCTCCACGGGGCAATGGAACGGATGTGCCGTCTCTACGAGGAATGGGGTGTCGATCTCGGTCCGTTCGAGCTTGTCGGCGATAGGGCTAGGAATGATCTCGCCGGGCAGATCGTCCTATGCCCACCTTCCGCCCTCAACGATCGCTGGAGCCGCCGCCTGCCCGACCCCATCACCGCCATGGCTTCGGGCTGGATGCGCGTGCGGCAGCGCGCGCGCCAACGCAATGTCGAATTGCCGCTGGTCATTTCCGATCACGCCGATTGGGAAGAACTGACCGGAACCATTCGCGAAGTGGACCCGGTGGAAACATGGATCACGCATGGTCGCGAGGAAGCTCTGCTTCGCTGGTGCGAGCTCAACCAACGCCGCGCCCGCGCACTCACTCTCGTCGGTTACGAAGACGAGGACGATTGAGATGGAACGGTTCGCCATCCTGGTCGATGCTCTCACTTACACTCGCTCACGCAATGGCAAGCTCAAACTTATCGCCGATTATCTGAAGACCACGCCCGATCCCGATCGCGGCTGGGCACTCGCAGCGCTGACCGGCGGGATAGACTTCCCTGCGGTGAAGTCGTCGGTGATCCGCAAGCTGCTGACGGAACGGATCGATCCTGTGCTTTATGCTCTGTCACGGGATTACGTGGGCGATACCGCCGAAACGGCGAGCCTGCTCTGGCCCGCCGCAGAGGACGGAGAGGGAGTGCCGCCGCGCGTTGCCGAAGCGGTCGATGCACTGGCGGCAATGACACGCGCTTCGGTGATGACGGACCTTCCGGGGCTTCTTGATCGCCTGGATGCCAATGGCCGTTATGCCCTGCTCAAATTGGCGACAGGGGCCATGCGGATCGGCGTCTCCGCCCGCCTCGCCAAAGTGGCGTTTGCCGATGCATTCGGCGTGCTCGTGGACGATGTGGAGGAATATTGGCACGGACAGGTGCCCCCCTATATCCCGCTGTTCGATTGGGCGGACCGGGGCGCTCCACCGCCTTCGGGCGAAGGGTTGCCCCTGTTCCGCCCTTTCATGCTCGCGCATCCGCTCGATAAAACCATCATCGACATGCCCGACTACGCCGCCGAGTGGAAATGGGACGGCATCCGGGTGCAGATCGTCCATGTTGGGACGAAGGATGACGGCGAAACGCGGATATATTCCCGGTCGGGCGAAGACATCACCGCCACTTTTCCCGAGATTGCCGAGGCCATGGATATTCCGGCTGTGCTTGATGGGGAACTGCTGGTGCGCGGCAGCCATCAAGGCGGGCAAAAAGGCGGCGCGGCGAGTTTCAATGCCCTGCAACAACGGCTCGGCCGCAAGACTGTCTCGCGCAAGATGCTGCAGGACTATCCCGCTTTCGTGCGCCTTTACGATATCCTGCTGGCAGGAGACGAAGATTTGCGGCCACTCTCGTGGGAGCAGCGCCGCAGCCGGCTGGAGCAACTGATCCCACGGCTGGATCCGACACGGTTCGATCTGAGCGAAACAATCACGGTCGCCAGCCTTGAGGAACTTGCCGCGATCCGTGAGCGGACAAGAGACGAAGCGATTGAAGGCGTCATGCTCAAGCGCCGGGACAGCGCTTACGTTGCCGGCCGGCGGACGGGGCTGTGGTACAAGTGGAAGCGCGATCCCCTTTTGGTCGATTGTGTCCTGATGTACGCGCAGCGCGGGAGCGGGAAGCGTTCTTCATTCTATTCCGACTATACGTTCGGGTGCTGGGACGGTGACCCGGATCAGGGTGCGGAACTGGTGCCAGTGGGCAAGGCCTATTTCGGTTTTACCGACAAGGAATTGCGCTGGCTCGATCGCTATATCCGCACGCATACCGTCAACCGGTTTGGTCCGGTACGCGAGACGGACAAGAGCTTGGTGTTAGAAGTCGCCTTTGATTCTGTGCACGAAAGCAAGCGGCATAAATCGGGTCTGGCGATGCGTTTTCCGCGCATCAACCGCATTCGCACCGACAAGCCTGCCCACGAAGCGGACCGTCTTGAGACTTTACGGGACCTGATCCAGCCCTAGCCATCACCAGCTTGCGATGTCGGCTTGCACCATGTGAAGGGAACCCATGCCTTTCGCCTCCGTTATGGGATTAGAAGGCAAATTCCACAGCATGCTTTGGAACTCGCATGGGCATACGAGCGCCGCTGGGTACGTCGTGACCCCGAGGCATGGTCTCATTCGTAGGGAAGGCGGATATGACAGCCAAGACAATCGAATCCCGTACCTTTAACCCCGTACCGGCGGCACAAGCGAAAGCGGAAGCCATCGCCAAAGCGAAAGCGCTGGCGCCCGATCTTGCCGTGCGGATCGGCAGCACACCCAAGACAAAATTCCGGGGCAATCCTGATGTGTTCGGCCGACTGGTCGAAGACCATGACCGCCATCGCGCTTTGCTGGCAATGATCGAGGAAACGACAGGCAATTCCCCTGAGCGGGAGATGCTCTTTACGGAACTGGTCCAAGAGTTGAAAGGCCACGCCGCTGCCGAGGAGCAGGCTTTATGGTCAACGGTTCTGCGCGACCCCAATACAACCGACTTCGCCCGGCATGCGATTGCCGAGCATAAGGAAATCGATGATATGCTGGCCGATCTCGCAGCGCGCGATATGGCGTCTTCAGCCTGGTTGCGTCGCTTCGCTGGTCTGAGGGAAGAATATCTCCACCACATCCGCGAGGAGGAACAGGAACAGTTCGTGGCGGCAGAGAAGCATCTGAGCGCTTCCGATCTTCGTTATATGCGGCAGGTCTTCAACCGCAGAAAGAGGGAGGAAAAAGCCGCAGCGAAAATTGAAGAGAAAATCAATCTTAAAAATTGAATTTATTATTTCTTAACCTAATTTCTCCGAACACTCGATTCCAAATATTTCTTCCTGTAAGACAAGGGTGATTTCCCGGATATGCGTTTAAATGCCACGGTAAAGGAAACCCGGCTTGAAAAGCCGAGGAGATAGGCGATTTGCTTTAAAGGTCTTTCGGCTTCCAGCATGGCCTTCGCCTTTTCGAAACGCCTTTTTTCGACAAAGCGGTACACCGTTTCTCCCATTCCCATACGAAACAGCCGCATGAAATGGCGCTCGCTCATACCGAGCACACCTGCAAGTTCTGCGACCCGGATCCGCCGGGTAAGGTTTTCATCGATGTAGTCTTGCACCTTGCGCAATTCGGCATGTGACAGTCCTTTTCCATTTTGACTGTGCGCATCCGCCCGGGTGCGGCGTACATGACGAACCAGATCGATCTTGATAAGCGCGCCGATCGTCTCAAGCAGGAGATCGGATGCGAAGCCAGGCGCGACAGCTTCCTGAGCCAGACGGCGCATACCGTACCCTACTTCCGAGCAGCGAATATCAAGACAATCGCTGAGGAGCGATGGATCACGTTCGCGGGTGAGCAGGTCGAGATCGCTATCCGCCGGATCGAATTGCAATCGGGCCACGTTCAGCATGCCGCCGTCGCTACGCGTATGCAGCGGAACTGCGGCCGGGACCATGACAATTGTCCCCAAAGACCGGGGAGAGGATATGTCACTGTCCAGTTCATACCACCCTTCGGCAAGAGTCCGGGGCGTCAGGTTTGTCATGCTCAACATGTGGTTCGAACTTACCAGTCGCCGATCCTCGTCCTCGGGCCATGAGAACTGGCCATATTCGAACCGCATGTTGGCTGCGTTGACAGTGACGCGTTCCATGTCTCGATCAACTCCCCCCAAATGGCAGGATTTAATACATCGATGGCGCCATCGATAACGCCACTGAAATTGTGAGGGCAAACTAGCTCATTTACATTGGCTGGCAACCGGCGGACGCGCAAACCGATCCAGTGCCGACAGAAAGAGATGTCCATTTGAAGGGCGCCAGTCATGCAATGCAGGTGACTTGCGCTCCATCAAATGCGCGGAATTATCGCCAATCGCTTCCTTTTCATTCCTCTAACCGACCTCAAGAAGAATTGCAGGAAGAGTGGGAGGTGGCCGCAAAGGTCTTTTCCGGCAAAGAAATGGGATGAAGATTATGAAGTGGCTCTCCATACCGCCGTTGGTTGCATTGACTTTTTCGGCCAATCTGGCGGCGACAACGGCCCTCGGGCAGACGGAATTCCGCGGCAAGATCGGCGATACCGTTGCCCAGTCCCAACCCGATTTCGAAGCGCCGGTGCGCGCGGCGGCAGGTAGCCCAAACATCATCTATATCCTGCTCGATGACACCGGGTTTGGCGATCTGGGAATCTATGGATCGGAAATCGCGACGCCCAACATAGACAAGTTCGCGCGCGGAGGGCTGGTGTATAACAATTTTCATACGCGCGCCGTGTGTTCCCCTTCCCGCGCGGCCCTTCTCACAGGGCGGAACAGCCATTCGGTTGGCGTCGGAAATCTCTCCAACATCGTCAATGGCTTCCCGAACAAGCGGGGACATATAAGCCACGCGTCCGCCACTGTAGCCGAATTGCTTCGGACGAACGGCTACAGCACTTTCATGGTCGGAAAGTGGCACAACACACCGCCGCTGGGCGGGACGTCTTCTGTGGCCGAATGGCCCGTTCAGAGGGGGTTCGACCGGTTCTATGGCTTCCACGGCATGACGGACCAGTTCCATCCGGAATTGATGATCGACAACACCGTGCAGCCACCCCGTTCAGGCCCGGATTACAATCTCAACGAGGATCTGGTCGATCGTTCCTTGCAGATGATCGCGTCCCATATAGCAGTTGCCCCGGGCAAACCATTTTTCCTCTATCTCGCGCCCGGTGCGACCCATGCGCCCCACCAAGCCCCATTGTCGTATATCGCGAAATACAAGGGGCGTTACGATGCCGGGTGGGATGCCATGCGGACTGAGCGTTTCCATCGCCAGAAAGCGCTCGGGGTCATTCCGGCCGATACGAAGTTGCCGCCGAGAGATGACGATGTCCGCCCATGGGCGTCATTGACTCCGGCGCAAAAGGCCATCGCAGCGCGCATGCAGGAAGCCTATGCCGGGTTTCTGGAGCAAACGGATCATGAAATCGGCAGGCTGCTTGGCTTTCTCGACAAGGCCGGTCTGCGTGAGAACACCATGATAGTGCTCATGTCCGACAATGGAGCGAGCCGCGAAGGCGAGCAGCTCGGAACCACAAATCTCACCTACAATATCACCAATCAGGCACGGAAAGCTCAGGATGAGGCGGAATTGCTCGCCCATCTGGACGATGTTGGAACCGAACGAAGTTATGGCAACTATCCCCATGGCTGGGCAATGGTCAGCAACACGCCGTTCCGGAATTTCAAGCACAGCGTGCAAGCCGGAGGCACGCGTACGCCTTTGATCATTTCCTGGCAGGGACGCATCCCTGCAGATGGGCAAGTGCGCAACCAGTTCGTCGATATCATCGATATCACACCGACTGCGTTAAAGGCAGCAGGAGCGGTGCTGCCAACGCATTTCAACGGCGTGAAGCAGATGCCGCTGGAAGGAGAGGACATCAGCGCAACCTTTGCCGATGCCAAAGCTCCCGATCCGAGATCCACGCAGTATTTCGAGCTTTGGGGCAACCGTTCAATCTGGAGCAACGGCTGGGTAGCCTATGCCAACCATCGCAAGGGCACCCCATTCGAAACGGATCATTGGCAGTTGTTCAATACCAGGAAGGACTTTTCCCTAAGCACCGATATCGCACCGCGCAATCCCCGCAAGGTGGAGGAACTGAAGCGTCTCTGGTGGGAACAGGCACGCCAATTCAATGTGTTGCCGATAGACGATCGCGCCATGGGCGAATTCGGCTTCGGCAATCCGGAAGAGGTGGTCACCACCTACACTTTCTACCCTGAAACCGGCACGGTTCCCTTCTCCGCCTTGCCCAACCTCAGCAACAAATCGTTTTCGGTCACTTCCTTCTTCAACCGCAAAAGTACCGGATCGAACGGTGTCGCAATCGCCAGCGGCGACCGGTTTGGGGGATTCTCGGTGTTCGTCATGGATGGATACCTGAATTTCGTCTTCAACGATTTCGGGAAGGAGACACGCATCGTCTCCGACAGGCAAATCGCTGTGGGACCGGCCAAAGTCGAAGTGCGCTTCCGCAAGGACAATGCTTTTCAGGGCACAATCGAATTTCTGGAGAATGGCCGAAGGATCGGGGGTGGCCCCCTTTCCATGACACCGGCAGCCATCATCAGCTGGGCCGCCACCGATATCGGCTATGATGCGGGATCGCCAGTCAGCGATGCCTATGCCCAGTTCGGAACCTTCCCCTTCCCGAAGAATGAGCTGGAGAAGGTCGAAATCCACTTTCAACCATAAAATAACTCACCGCTTTTCAGGAGAGGACCATGAACGACACAAAGGGTCGAAAAACGGCAAAGACATTCTCACCATTCCTATATGCTTGCCCGCTTCTTGCGATTGCATGGGTATCGCCGGCTTATGCGGATAACCAACCGCAAGGGGCGAAAGCGGGCAACGAACCCGCCGATATCATCGTCACCGCCCAGAGGCGGGAGGAAAGACTGTTCGATGTCCCGATCTCCATCGCAGCCTACGACAAAAGTTTTCTCGAAAGCCGGCAAATCAGCAATATCAATGATCTGGCAGGCCTCGCCCCGAACGTGAAATTCTATTCCGTCGGATATAACACCAACACGCAGATATCGATCCGGGGGGCAGTGCAAGGGCAAACCCAACCTTTCACCGATCCTGCAGTCGGATTGTATCTGGATGGCGCCTACATTGGAAAATCGGCTGGTGCGGTTTTCGATGTGGCGGAACTGGAACGGGTGGAAGTTCTCAACGGGCCCCAAGGCACCTTGTATGGCCGCAACACTCTTGCAGGCGCGATCAACCTCGTTACGCAAAAGCCGACAGGGCGGTTCGGCGGAAAGCTTGAGATCGGCATCGGTAATTTCGGCAAACGCTATGCGCAAGGAAGCCTGAATCTTCCCGCAATCGGCCCATTGAGCATCAAGTTGAGCAGTTTGCTTGAAAAAAGGGATGGCACAATCGATGTGACAAGCAATCCGTTCCCTGAGGTCAGAAATGCTCTCCCTCCCGCCGTCGATGAACTCGATAGCCTGAACACGAAAGCATTCCGGGTGGCAATGAGGCTGGCAGCCTCGACGAACCTGACTTTGGATTACACTTTCGATTACAACGATACCAAATCGTTGATGCAATATGGCAAGCTCGTCCATCTGAACGATGGGGGTATCTTCGATCCTGCCTCGCCAGCCTATGTCGGCGGCTATGTGGGCGGCCAGTATCTGGGCCTGCCTCTCGATCTGTATCTTGAGAAGCCGGGCAGATCGAAGAATGCTGTTATCGACGGCGGCCCTTTCGGGCAGCGTCCGTTCGATAACCTCAAATTCACCAATCACAATTTTACCGCCACATGGAATCTTGAGGCGGTGACTCTCAAGTCGATAACGGCCTACCGCGATCTCGACGCCGACAATTCCATCGATCTCGACGGATCGCCTCTGCTCGTGGCCGCAACCAATTACCTGGGCAACTACAAGTCATTCTCGCAGGAATTGCAGGCCTCTGGAGGGGGCGGAAGCTTCAAATATACTGTCGGCCTGTATTATTTTCACGACAAGGGAAACGATACAGGGAACCAGCAGTACTTTGGCGGCGCCACCACCGTTAAGAACAGATTCTGGTACGAGACAACGGCTTATGCTGCCTACGGACAATTCGATTTCGTACCCGGCTTTCTGGACAAGCTGACGTTGACCGCAGGGCTCCGCTACAGCAGGGAAACCAAGGAAGGCAGCCGCACATCGTTCCGGCAAGGGAGCGGTTTCACGATCCCTCCAGGCACGGAGGGGAAGAAAACGTTCGATGCTTTCACCCCGATGCTTACCGTAAAGTATGATATCGATGACACGGCGAATATATATGTGAAGTATGCGCGCGGTTTCAAAAGCGGTGGTTTCAATCTCGTTGCGCCGACTGCAGCGGAGATATTGATTCCGTTCAAACCTGAAATTGTCGATGCGTATGAAATCGGTTCCAAGCTGCGGCTGTTCAACGGGCGTCTGAATTTAAGCGCCGCAGCCTTCTGGAATGAGCATAAGGATATGCAGTTGAGCGTCTTTGCTCCGATTTCCGGGGGAACAACGCAAACGGTTATTCGGAACGCGGGCAGCGCACGTGTTCGGGGTTTTGAAATCACCGCGCAGGCGCGGCCGGTGAGCTGGCTGAGACTGGACGGTTCGCTGGGCTATCTGGATGCCAAGTTCAAGCAATACAATGAACTGGGCGTCAACGTCGCGAAGGATAGACCCGTGCCCTCCGCGCCCAAATGGACAGCCAGCGTGAGTGCCGAAGCCACGTTATGGGATAGCGATCATTCGGCCGGCCGCATCATTCTGGATTACCGGCATTCGGATTCATATTATCAATATCCGTATTCTCTTACGATCGATCCGCGTCTGGGGCAGAATGCCAATATCGCGAAGCCCGATGCGACCGATATCGTCAATGCGCGCTTCAACATATCCAATATCAAGATGGGCACCGGATCTGCTGAAATTTCCCTATGGGTCGATAATGTCTTCGACCAAAAATACCTGATGAGCGGGATCAATTTCGGACCGTCTTTCGGCGGTCTGGCCATAGGGTACTACGGACGGCCGCGCTCATATGGGCTTAATTTGAAATACACTTTCGATTGAGCACTCCGGGCCGCGTCGACCGTTACGGTGTATTGAGGATAAGATCGGCCGCACGAAGCGCCATGGCCATGATCGGGCCATTGGTATTGGCGGAAATCATTTCCGGAAAGAAGGAACCATCGACGACCCGCAGGCCCGCCACCCCGCGCACTCTGAGTTGGGGATCAAGCACCGCGCGACGATCATCGTCCGGCCCCATCCGGCAGGTGCCGCAGGTATGCGCCGATGGTGTGCCATACTGCCGGGCGACGGCGAGTATTTCGTCATCGCTGTGGGCACCTGCGGAAGGAGCCAGCTCCTCACCGACAAGATCGGCCAGAGGCATCTGGCGGACCAGCTTTCTGATAAAGCGTGCGCCGTCCACCATGATCCTGCGATCATGATCGGTGGCGAGGTAGTTGGGATGAATGTCTGGCGCGACGCCCGGATCGGCGGAGCGAATCCGAACCGACCCTTCGCTGGTCGTCCGAAGGGGGTAGGAATAGAAATTCATTGCCGCACCGTCTGAGGTGATCATCCGCCCCTTCGGCCCAACCTCCATCGTGTATGGCCCCGATACGAACTGAAAATCGGCCCGGCCCGTATTTTCCTGCGTAGCCGCAAAGCCCGCAACATGATGCGTCGCGGTGGCGAGCGGTCCAGCACCCATAGCGAAATAGCGCAGGACATTGCGGGCCAGGCGCCAGCCGCGAAATTCACGATTCTGGCAATCGCTCTCGAACTTCAGAGCGAAAGCAGCGTAGTTGTTCCAATGGTCACGCAGATTTGCCCCCACATTGGGATTGGCGTGGACCACTTCGATACCGAGTCCACCTAGCATGTCCGCCGCACCTATGCCCGAACGTTGCAGCAACGTCGGCGATTGCAATGCCCCTGCGCTCAGGATCGCTTCTTTCCCCACCTTGTAGCTTATGGGGGTGCCACCACGCATGCAGCTCACGGCAACGATTCTTCGCCCCTCGAAAATCAATCTGTCCACCCTTGTATCGGTGGCGATGTGAAGATTGGGGCGTTTCCGCACCGATGCGGAAAGAAAGGCCTTGGCGGCACTAACCCGGCGCCCCCAACGGTCGATATTCGCGCAGATATAGCTGATGCCGCGCTGTTCCGTCAGATTGGGCTCCACCTTCCGTGGCAAGCCGAGCGTTTCCGCCGCCGCGATCATTGCATCGCCAAGTCGTGTGGGCGGCGTCATCGTCAGTGCCAATGGCCCGCCCCTGCCCCGCCAGTCGGTCGCGCCGAGAGCATGGTCCTCCAGCGCCATGAAATAGGGGAGGACATCCCGCCAACTCCAACCGGTGTTACCCAGTTCCGCCCATCGATCATAATCCTGTGGCTGCCCCCGGTGGTAAAGCAGACCATTCAGCGCACTTGAACCGCCCAACATCCTGCCGCGCACCACAATGCCACGCTCCGGTTCTCCGAATTGATTTCCCCAATCGGTTGCATGAGCATAAGTCACCGCCGGATTGTCTAGCAGGCGGACCAATCCTTTGGGCATCGCGATCAGTGCCCGCACACCCAAATTCGACACGTCAGGGCCAGCCTCGATCAACAGCACGGTGTTGCGCGGATTGGACGACAGGCGATTGACCAGTACACAACCCGCGCTGCCGCCGCCCACAATCACATAATCGTACTGCATAGCCGAAACCCCATCATAGCCGGGGCAATCGCCCGGGTATCATTGATAGATAGCGATATATGATGCCGGCAACGGTGATGGCGTTACGGATCGCGCCATAACCGTTTACGATTCTGACGCGTGAGAACAGCAGGCATGCCGAAGATAGGCGGCCACGGCGCAGTATACATGTCGGTGCGGTGGGCCTTATCCGGGAAGATAAAATCTGTTCGTCGGGGCGGATCGTCCGGCGGCGAGCATCCTTCTCTTTAACGGACCTGAACGGGCCGATGAGGGGAGAGGGTATGAACGGATTGAAAGTGGCTCTGGCCTGCGGCGTGTTTGGCGGCAGTCTGGCCTGGGTATCGCCCGCATGGGCCCAGCAGCGGGATTTCGATTTGCCCGCGATGCCCGCGAACAAGGCGATCCAGACCTTTGCGCAGCAGGCCGGAGTGGATGTGATCGCTCCGGGCGAAACGCTGCGCGGGGTGACGACCAATCCGGTGAGAGGTACGGCAGATGTGCACGATGCGCTCGATCAGATGCTGCGCGGCACGCCGCTGGAAGCGCGCAAATCGGGAGAACGCACCTATCTGATCAAGGCGGCCCCACAGCGCCCGCAGAAAATCGCCTATACCGCACCGCCAGCCCCAGTGGCCGCCGTGGCTGCGACCCCTGCAGTTGTGGAAGAAGCGCCGGTGAGAAGTGGTGCCGGGCTGTCCGAAATCATCGTGACTGCACAGAAACGGGAAGAATCGCTTCAGGATACGCCGATTTCCATCGCGGTGTTGAACAGCGGCGACATGGAAAAGCGCGGCGTTTTTACATTGGCCGATCTGGGCAGCGGATCGGTTCCCTCTATCCGTATTTCTCCTGCCAGCGGTCGGCCCTCCGTTCTGGTCGTAGCAATGCGCGGAATTAGCCCTGGCGACGTCACCCAGATCAGTCGTGACTCGACTGTCGGCATCTATATGGACGGGGTGTATGTGGGGCGCGCGCAAGGGCTGGGCACTGAAATGCTCGATCTTGAACGCATTGAGGTTTTGCGCGGGCCGCAAGGAACGCTGTTCGGCCGCAATGCCGTGGCTGGTGCGGTCAGCATGGTTTCCAAACGGCCGACAGGGAAGCTGGGACTCGATCTGACGGCAGGTATTCGCAATTTCGATGGCCAGAACGTCAAAGCACACCTGAACCTGCCGGAATTCGCTGGCTTTAAAATCAAACTTGACGGGGTCTGGAACAAGCGTGACGGTTGGGTGAAGAACTCGCTGCCCGGCGCATCCGATTGGTCGGCCACCAATCGCCGTGGCGCCCGTGTCAGCGTGCTGTGGGAGCCTGCCGCCAATCTGGAGTTCCTTTACTCCTTTGATACATCCCGCGATGCATCGACACCGGCCTATCCTCATATCCGCCAGCTTCTGCCCGGAGCGGTATTGCCTCCCCTCTTCTCGGTGGAAGACAGGAGAGTAAGCAAGGGCAGAGCAGGAGTCCCAATGAGGCCTGGGGTCGGCAAGGTTTCCGGCCATAGCCTGTATGCTAACTGGGATATTTCCGACAATCTGACGCTGCGTTCGATTTCTGCGTATCGCAAGCTCTCACAAAGTCAGTACGACAACCAAAGCAGTTTGGTCACGGCCTATGCCTCCAACGACGTTTTCGCCCGGTTGAGCTATGCCGATGTGCATCAGGACCAGTTCAGTCAGGAGGTGCAGTTCCTCGGATCGTTCGACAATCTCAAGTTTGTCCTCGGCGGGTTTTATTACAAGGAAGATGCAGACGATCTTGCTTTCTCCGCGTTCACGGCTCGCTTTAACAGCACCGGGACCAGTTACACCTTGCTACCGGTGGTGATCGGAGGGCCCACATATCCGGAACGGGCGAGCGCTATCCACACACGATCGAAGGCCATTTTTGGGCAGGCCACCTATACTCCACCCGTGCTGGATGAACGCCTGCATCTG
Organism: Caenibius sp. WL; assembly: GCF_019803445.1. Classification (NCBI taxonomy): domain Bacteria; kingdom Pseudomonadati; phylum Pseudomonadota; class Alphaproteobacteria; order Sphingomonadales; family Erythrobacteraceae; genus Caenibius; species Caenibius sp. WL. Next base: position 841,074 of record NZ_CP081844.1, on the reverse strand, counting down.
ACTGGCGGGCTGCGGTGGACGCACGATCGCAAGTGGGGCGCGCTGAACAAACTGCGCGGGGCCACGGTCCATCTCCCATTCGAGTTTCAATCCAAGCGGCTGGACCCGGCCTTCACCGTGGCGTTCGACTGGACGGATGCGATCAATACCTATGTCCGCTGGGGCAAGGCCTATCGAGCTGGGGGCGCAAATTCCCGGTCCATGACATTCCGCGAATTTGAGGATGAAGAGGTTGCGAGCTGGGAAATCGGCCTCAAGACCGAATTGTTCGATCGGCGTGTTCGCTTCAACCTGGCGGCATTTCGCACCCGTTACAGCAATCGCCAGGTCGATTTCCTGAATCCTATCAGCACTTCGAATATCGAGACTTTGAACGCGCCGGGCGCTCCCATCACCAAAGGATTGGAAGTCGACCTTACGGCACGCGTGGCGCCGGGCCTGACTCTGTCGGGTAGTTATGTCTTCACGGATTGGCGCACGGTGGACAATATCAATCCCTTCACAGGCAGGGTGGAACGTGGCGTCGTCAATGGCATGCCGAAACATGCCGCTTCCGTTGCGCTCGATCATGAGTTCGAACCTTTTGATGGCGTGACTCTTTCGACACATCTGGACGCCATCTATTCGAGCAGTTTCTATACGTCAGGCTCGACTGCACCCAAGACACCAGCTTATGCGGCGCTCAACGGCAGAGTGACACTGGGAGATATCGATATCGCCAGTGGGAGCAAGCTGGCGCTCTCCTTGTGGGGCAAGAATCTCACCAACGCGCAGTGGCCAACCTTCCAGACGACTTTCGCAGCGGCCGGTTTTGTGGCGGCGTATATGAATGAGCCGCGCACTTACGGTCTCGAAGCCAGGATAAGTTTCTGAGAATTGGCTTGAGCAGCGCTCCTTGCGCCGCCATTGTCATGCTTCCACGCTGCGGACATCGATCAGGTTTGATGGAATAGAGGTGTTTTATGAAGTTACTTTCCGTTTTGGTGCTCCCACTTCTGTTCGTCACCGCACCTGCGCATGCGCTGAACATTGTGCTATCCAATGACGATGGGCTGACCAGCAATGTCAAAGCTCTGTATGAGCAGCTTAAAGCAGATGGCCATGATGTGATCGTGTCCGTCCCTTGCCATGGGCAAAGTGGTATGGGCGCTGCGATCAAGTTCCTTGAACCGCTGGGACCGCTGACCAGCAATTGCCTCAACGATGCGGCGCAGGTGGGCGATCCTGGCGCGGGTCCGATGACCCGCGCCGGCCTGACTTCCGATTTCTTTTACGTAAGAGGTACCCCTGTCATGGCCCTGCTTTATGGGCTGGATGTGCAGGCAAAGCAGCGCTGGGGCAAAGCACCGGATCTCGTGCTGTCCGGTCCGAACGAGGGGCAGAACGTAGGCTCGGTTGTCGTGACTTCCGGAACGGTGAGCAACGCACAATATGGTGCGATCCGGGGGATTCCGGCCATTGCCTTCAGTGCGAGCGAGAAAACGGCTGACAATACCGCGCTTGCTCATCCCGATTCCCGCAAGGTTGCGGCGCTGGCAAGCCGCTTGGTCACTTTCCTCGCGGAAAAGGCCGGGGGTCAACGCCTGCTGCCTCAGGGCGTTGCTCTGAACGTGAACTTTCCCGACAGCCTGGATAACCCGAAATGGCGCATGGCCCGGATCGGTTCCTACGATGCTTTCGCGATAACATTCGTCGATGACCTCAGCAGCGATCCGATGACCCGCGCTTTGGGGCTTACTCTCCCGAAAGCACCGGGTGTCACTTTGTCCTTCAACGCAACGGCGCCTACGGCTGATCAGGCGGATAACGAAGCAGCGGTCTATAAAAAAGCGATTGCGGTATCTGTTATGCAGATCGGATACGATCATCGGCCCCGCGAAGCGAAACAGATCGCGCGTCACCTTAAGAAGCTTCTGGATAGCGAATAGGGGCACAGAATTGGATACGAGCGGCAGCGGTATGATGCCGCTCGTATCGAAAGTCGATCATCGGGAGGCCTGCTTCAGGCGGGATGTCTTCGTTTGAGGGAGTTATTTAGCTTCCCAGGCGCGCTTTTAGCGCCTCGCGCTACACCCCTACTCTGGTATCAAGCGAAACCACTTTGCCGTTTACCCGCTGTTGCGTGCCCATTGCCGCATGCAGAGGCTGATAGAACTGGCTGTACCACTGCCGTACCTTACCGACCGGGCCGTCCTTGGGAATGATCAGCGGCTGGATAATGGCCCGCTTCGCATTCCATAATTCCAGATCCTGCGCGAGCGTGCTTCTGCTCGCCTCCTGATAGGCACGGGCAATGGCCACACCTTGCTCGGGCCGGGCCGGATCGGCCGATTGCACCATCAGCGCATGCCACATCCGTACTTTGCCGTCTTCGGTGGGGGTATGGGCAATCAGCATCAGTGCCGGCAACTCTCCCTCCAATCGTGACTGGAGCAGTGCGGGCTCATGGGAGAGGGTATCGCCACCCCTTACCGGCTCCCGTCAAGCCCCATCGATCAGCTCAGCTGACAGGGCATAGAATGCATCACGCTGATACGACATCCTGAACAGTGGCATAGACTTGAGGCGGTGCCCGGAAGACAGCGGCGCGTGAAGCGCGTTCTTGGGCAGCCTTCTCGATATTCGCATGCTTTACTGGGCCATAGCCACGCACAAGCTCCGGCCAGGCGAGGAGTTCGGCGGCAGATTCCCAATTGTCCGCATTCAGATGTTCGACGACTTCGGCAACGGTCATTTCATAGTCGGCGATCAACGCGCGCTCAGCGCGCCGTTCCTCGCTGTAACCAAAAATATCGAAATGCGTCCCACGCAACCTCTTCAAACGGGCAAGCAAGCGCAACGCCACCAGCATACCCTGCCCGAACTTGCGCTTGGCCGGACGGCCGGTTGCCGGGTCCGTCCGTGAGAAGATCGGCGGCGCCATATGAAAGGCCAACTTGAAATCGCCGGTAAAACCTTGCTTGATCGAGTCCAGAAAAGCCCCATCGGTAAAGAGCCGCGCGACTTCGTACTCGTCCTTGTAAGCGAGGAGCTTGTAATAATTTCGCGCGACGATTTCGATAAGTTCGCAATCACCCGGACGAACGGCTTCGGCGCGGCTTGCGAAAGAGCCCAGCAGTTCGGCAAATCGCTGCGCATAGGCTTCGTTCTGGTAAGCCACCAGATCGCGCTTGCGGCGGTCGATGAGGTCATCGACGCTCTCGGACAGGAGCAGGCTGTCCCGCGTGACTGCCCCACCTGCGGCCAGACGTTCAACCGCCGCCGGATCGTGGGCAAGCAAGCGGCCAACGCGAAACACATCGAGATTGGCGCTGACCGCAACCCCGTTGGCCTCGATCGCGGCTTCAATCGATTGCGCGTGCACCGGCAGCCAGCCTTTCTGGCAAGCAAATCCCAGCAGCATGATGTTGGCCCCGATCGTATTGCCGGTCAGCCGTTCGGCCAACCGCGTGGCATCCACAAACGTAGCCCGATCCTGTCCGCAGAAGCGCTCAATAGCGGCCCGTTGCGCGGAAATGGGGACAGTGAATTCCGGATCGCGGGTGAAAGCGCCGGTAACCGTCTGATGATCGTTCACCACTGCAACGCTTTTGCCCATATGCAGCCGGGACAGCGCATCGTCTGACGCGGAAGTGACGATATCGGCACCGATCAGCACGTCGCACTGGCCCACGGAAAGCCGGGTCGCTTTCAGCAGGGAAGGATCGTTGACCACTTTCAGATGGCAATAAACGGCCCCGAACTTCTGGGCGAGACCGGTCAGATCGAGCGCTTGGACCGCCTTCCCTTCCGCTTGGGCAGCAGCCGCGACAAGGTTGGAAATAGTCACAACGCCGGTGCCTCCGATGCCAGCGACCATGAGACCGAAGACGTCATCGGTCTCGCGTACTTCAGGCATGGGAAGATCGCCGAACAGGTCGGCAGAGATGCTGACGCCGCGCGGTTTGGCCAGCGTCCCTCCTTCTACGGTCACGAAGCTGGGGCAGAACCCCTTGATGCAGGAGAAATCCTTGTTGCACGCGGACTGGTCGATTGTGCGCTTGCGGCCAAATTCCGTTTCAAGCGGCTGGACCGACAGGCAGTTCGACTGGACGGAACAATCGCCGCAACCTTCGCAGACCCGGTCATTGATGACGACTCTGCGCTGCGGATCGACAGCTTCCTTCTTGCCCCGCCGCCGGCGCAGTTCGGTCGCGCAGGTCTGTTCGTAAATGATGACCGACACACCGGGCAGTTCGCGCATCTCCCGCTGGACCTGATCGAGTGCATCGCGATGATGGAGGCGCACGCCGGGCGCAAAATCGCCGACCGAATGTTGTTCGGGCGCAGCGCTGACCACGGCGATGTTCTGCACCGCTTCCCCGCGCAATTCATGCGTGATCTGAGCGACGCTGATCGGCCCGTCGATCGGTTGCCCGCCGGTCATCGCAACCGCATCGTTGTACAGAATCTTGTAGGTCATGTTGACCTTTGCCGCGACCGCCTGCCGGATCGCCATGGAGCCCGAATGGAACCAGGTTCCATCGCCGACATTGGCGAAAATATGATCGTCGTTGAGGAAATGCGACGCCCCGGCCCAGTTCGCCCCTTCCCCCCCCATGTGCGGATAGGTGACCGCCTCCCGGTCCATGAGATTGACCAGCCAGTGACAGCCGATTCCGACCAGTTGCTGCGAACCGTCGGGCACTTTGGTCGAACTGTTGTGCGGGCACCCCGAACAGAAAAAGGGTGTGCGGATGACGTTGCTGCGCGGCACGGCAAGTGCCGTATCCACCTGATCCAGATATCCGATCCAGCCGGACATCGCCTCGGTACGATGAATGGGCTCCAGCCAGCGATGGAGCACGCGGGCGATCGTCGCCGGGGTCAGTTCGCCATGCGAGGCGAACCATTCCTCACCGCTGCGATTGCGCTTGCCCAGGATCAGCGGCCGCCGATCCTCCGGCATGTTGAAGACGATGTCCTTGATTTGCGGTTCAAGGAACGCGCGGCACTCCTCGATAACCAGTATTTCGTCGAGACCTCCTGCGAATGCCTCGATCGAACTCGCCTCCAGCGGCCAGACGAGAGCGATCTTCATGATTTCGATGCCATTCGCAGCGAGCTGTGCGTCATCGACTCCCAGATCGGCAAACGCCTCAATTGTGTCGGACCAGCTCTTGCCTGTCGATACAATGCCGACCCGGCGCTTCGGAGACGCGTGCGTGACACGGTTCAGGCGGTTCAGACGCGCGAATTCGCGGACGGCCGGAAGCCTATAGCGCAGCATCCGTTCATCCTGATCCACCGACCTGTCGGGCCAGCGCGTGTGCACACTGGCAGCGGGCGGAGGGGGCAGTTCGATTGCGGTACGGGCCGGATCGACATCGATCTCAAGCCAGCTTTCATAGATATCCGACACGCCTTTGACGGCAACCCACACCCCGGCGTAGCGCGAAAGCTGCCAGCCGATCATGCCGAAATCGTAAATATCCTGCACGCTGGCGGCGTTGAAGACCGGAATACACATGGAGGCGAGCGTGTGTTCGCTCTGCTGCTGGATCGAACTTGACCGGCTCATCGGATCATCGCCCACGGCCATGATGACGCCGCCTTTGGGCGCGGTTCCCCAGAGATTGGCATGGCGAAGCGCATCACCCGAGCGGTCGATGCCGGGCCCCTTGCTGTACCACATGCCGAAGACCCCTTCGAATTTGGGATCGAAGAAGCCGATTTGCTGCGTCCCCCAGACAGCGGTCGCGGCGAGATCTTCGTTCACCCCGGGCTGGAATATGATGTCGAGCGGCTCAAGCAGCGGCCTTGCCCGTGTCAAATCCTGATCGAGATGGCCCAAAGGCGACCCGCGATAGCCCGAGACAAAGCCGGCTGTCTTGAGCCCGGCGGCTCTGTCGCGGCGCGCCTGATCGATCGGTAATCGCACCAGTGCCTGATTGCCCGATACGAAGATCTTGCCGCCGATCTGCGTGTATTTCGCGTCCGGTGCCATCTTGGGTGAGGCCATACCCGCTATCCTCTCCTGTGGCGTGCAAGCTACGATCAGGGGGATCGCGCCAGCTATCGCGCTATGGCAATGTTCATTCCATGAAAGCGGGTTGTCAAATCAAATACATATGCGCGCAAAAGAAAATTGACGGTTTCGCGTTCTACTCGCGCTGTTGCAATTTTATTTGTATTTGCCAAAGACCGAACCATCACTCTTTATTATAATGAAGAAGGTGTAACTATATCGAGATAATTTGGGCGCCATAAAGACCACTCCATCGCAGCCAGGCTGATGGAAGGATATCTCGCTTAATCCAGGCGTCCGGGACCGGATACCCATCCCGACAACGCACGCCGTCAATACTTCATCGGCTTGTCGAAATCGGGGGATTCACCGCACATGAAGCCCCCGATACTTCAACACTAGCCCTCAATTGCCGAAGTTGTAGCGCAGACGGATGCCGTACATGCGCGGTTCGCCGAAGATCTGACCTTGGTTGCCAATCGCGTTGTACACGCCGCTGTTCGAGAGCGCGTATTTCTTGTTGAGCAGATTGGTCCCGAACAGGCTGACATCCAGACCGCTTCCAAGCGCGCCCTTCCAGTCCAGCGAGGCCGAGAGGAGGCCATAGGCAGGCAGGTCGCTGCCCGGCTCCCAGGTCGCGCTGCCATCGACAAATTTCTCCAGCGCGGGCCCGGATTGGTGCCGCGCGTCGGACCATGCATAGCTGACGAACAGATTGACGCCGCCGAAGCTTTCCGGGGTCGGCAGCGCAAGGCGGCCATAGACCGAGAAGATATGCGGCGACATGTATTGGAGCGGAATGCAGGAAAGCTCCGGAGTGACCGTCTTCAGATATCCGTTCGCCGCCGTCGAGTGACAATCCCAGACGGGAGTAGCCGAATTGTATGTGAACGACTTGTACTTGGCATCGGTGTAGCTGTAATTGCCGCCGATCTCGAGCGCATCGAACGGCTTGAACATCGCTTCCACTTCGACACCGCGGATACGCGCGGACGCTTCGCTTAACGTGGCCGCGCCACTCTGGTTTGTCGTCGGATTGAAGTCCGCCAGACCCCGCTGGATCTTGCTGTAATCCATGTTGAAGCCATTGACGTTCAGACGCACCGGGCGACCACCGATCTTGAAGTCGGATTTGAAACCGGCTTCCCAATCGGTCACGAATTCCGGGCCAAACTGCGCATACTGGAAATTGACGGCAAAGGCGTTGAAACCGCCTGCCTTGTACCCCCGCGTAACCTTGCCGTAGATCAGCAGGTTGTCGATCGGGCGATAATCGAGGCCGATCGTCCAGTTGGGCGCCTTGCTCTTAAGGTGGCCTTCATAGCGGCACCCACGATTGGTATCGACCGTCAGATTACCGGCATTCGCACGTGGGACGCTGACACCGTCGAACAGACAGGTCACATTGGCGCTATAAAGAGCCGGACGATAGCTTACTGTGCTGCCGTCGATCTTATCCCACGTGTAACGATATCCGCCGGTCAACCGTAGGCGGTCGAGCGCCGGGGAAAGCGCACCAAAATCCAGAGTGGCCTGGGCGAACAGGGCTTTCGATTCGTTGGTGACTTTCGCCCCCCGGAACCCGGCGCATTGCAGAGCCTGAGCTTCGCTGATGAGCCCGCACAAGGTGGCGAAGTAATCCTCCATCGGCCCGCCGGGTTTCTGCTTCGAATAGAAACCGCCGAGAGTGTAGGTCAGCTTGCCGTCAAGAGTATCGCCCTGCAGCTGAAGCTCTTCGGTGAACAGTTCGTAGTGATCCTTAGGCGCCATGCGGCTCAGCGAGGTAACGCCCGTGTCGTTGACATAGGCGACCGAGCCATCCTGATCGGAAGCATAGAATGACTTGAGCGATGCGAAGCTGATGATGTTACGCAGTTTGAGGCCTGCGGTCAGATCGACATCGGTCGTGTTGCTCACACCCCAGGTTTCGAGCTTGGCAAAATCATCCAGGCCGTGGGCTACTTTGCGGATGCCCCGCTTCTCCTGATCGGAAATCATGGTCTTCAAGACAGTGCAGTTCGGATCGGGATTCGCCTTGGTGCCGCAGTAATTACCGAAGCCGGCCATCGTGAAACCGAGCAGACGGGGGTAGTTGAAGCTGATCGGCACGATGCCAGTGCCGTTGGTTTTCGAATAGCCGTAATAGGCCATCGTGTAGTTGGAGATGCCTTCGACCGGCTCGAACTCGATACCGATGCGGCCCATCCGCCAATGCTGGTTGTCGCGATCCTTGTTCCAGTTGATATCCTTGGTGAAACCATCGCGATCGCGTGCGGAACCGACAAGGCGCACGCGCAGGTTGTCAGTCAGCGGGACATTGAGCACGCCTTCGAACTCGGTCATATTGTAATTGCCGAAACCGCCCGAAAGATAGCCCTCCAGGCGATCGGTCGGCCGGGCCGCTGTCAGCAGCACCGCGCCGCCGGTCGTGTTCCGGCCAAACAAGGTTCCTTGCGCACCCGAAAGCACTTGCACGCTCTGCAGATCCACAAAATTACCCGGACCGCCCTGCTGGCTGAGCGTGAAAGCTGCCGGAAGCGGCACTTCATTCATATAAATGACGACACCGGGCGAGCCCTGGAACGAGGCGCCCTGGCCCCGGATCGACGGAGACATGACGTCGCGCGACGATTGACCATTGGGCTGGACGACCAGCGAAGGAACCTGATTCTGCAGGCCCTGCACGTCGGTTATGTTGCGTTCGCGCAGGCTGTCGGGAGAAAGGGCCGTGATAACCACCGGCACATCTTGTGAGCGTTCCTCGCGGCGTTGTGCGGTAACGATGATTTCTGACAGGCCCCGCGACGGGTCCTGCGATGTCGCTTCAACCGCCGTGTCCTGCGCATACACATAGCCGGGCGACGCAATGGCAGTCGCCGCCAGGAAAACCGCTACTTTCCTCATATCCCTCTCCCTGTTTGTTTGTGCGACTCACACTGTTGCAAATTTGCGCGAGACGCTTTTGCGCGCCCAAACTATCGGCCGGCTTGCGCTCTCACATCCTCCATTTGGACTATGCGGATACGGGAACGAATTCATTGGCAACTGCTGCCGCCCACGCTTCTGATGCAGCGTCCGACACTTGTTTAGTCGCTAGTCCGCCCTACGGCCCTTTACCCTTTTCCTTGAGGCTGTAAGCAACCACGTAATCGCCCATGGTCGTGTTCATGAATGCATGCCCACCTGCTGCGATAACGACATATTGCCTGCCGGTACGCGGCGAAACGTAGCTCATCGGCAAGGCCTGCCCTCCCGCTGGCAGGCGCCCTTTCCACACTTCTTTCCCGCTCTTCAGGTCAAAGGCCCGAAGATAATCGTCAAGCGTTGCGCCGATGAATGCGAGCCCGCCCTTCGTCACCATCGCGCCGCCCTGATTGAAGACACCCGGAACCGGAATACGCAAGGGAGCGTGGTCGGCGGTCGTCCCAAGCGGCCCCTGCCAGAGAATCTGACGGGTCTTCAGGTCTATCGCCGTCAACCGCCCCCACGGTGGGGCATTACAAGGCAGGCCCAGCGGCGATACGAAAGGCCGCTCGGTCCATACCGCATAGGGCGTTCCCAGCATGGGAGAGATCGCACCCCGCCCTTCAAGGACGATGCCGTTCGCAGCCGGTGCCTGATCCCGCGGGATAAGTCGCAATTTCAATGGCATGTACGATGTCGGCACGATCATGATGCCGCGCGTCTGATCCACCGCGACGCTGCCCCAGTTCATGATCCCGTTGTTGCCGGGGAAGATCAGGCTATCCCGCAGCGATGGCGGAGTGAACCGGCCCTGATAGTTCAGCTTCCGGAACGCGATCCGGCACCATAATTGATCGAGTGGTGTTGCCCCCCACATGTCCGCTTCCTGCATGATCGGCGGTACGAGGCTCGGAAATGCCGAAGAGACCGGCTGGGTGGGAGAATAGCGTTCGCCCGGAACGTTCCCGCGCGGCACCGGCCGCTCCTCAATCGGTGCCAGAGGATTGCCATTCCGCCGGTCGAGCAGGAAAATCTCACCTTGTTTGGTGGCTTGTATCAGAGCCGGAACGAGCATGCCGCCCACTGGCAGATCGGCCAGCACAGGCTGGGATGCCACATCGTAGTCCCAGAGATCGTGATGCACGGTCTGGAACGACCACCGCACTTTTCCGGTCGCGACATCCAGTGCCACCACCGCACTGCCATAGCGCTCCTTCTCCGGGCTCCGCAGCCCGCCGAAATGGTCCGGCGAGGGATTGCCCGTAGGGATATAGACCAGGCCCAGCTTTTCGTCGGCGCTGAACAGGCTCCATGCATTCGGCGAACCGCGCACATAGGTTTCGTCCGCTGCCAACCCTTGCGTAGGGTCCGCCCTGCCGGCGTCCCAGCCCCACAATTGTTTGCCACTGGCGACATCGAAGGCCCGCACGACACCCGACGGTTCATCGACCCCGATATTGTCGAGCACGAAACCGCCGACAATTGCAGCATTGCCGACAATGATGGCGGGGGAGGTGACAAACTGCATGCCGCCCTCGACCGCGCCAAGACCCGTGCGCAACGAAATCTCGCCATTGCGGCCAAAATCCTGGCAAGGTTGTCCGGTGTCCGCATTCAACGCGATCATGCGGCCGTCTATCGTCGATACCAGAACGCGGCGGGCGCAAACCTTCGCAGCCGGATCGCTGGATTGATGGTAGGACACGCCCCGGCAGGCAACGGTGAAAACGCCTGTTGCATCGACCTTGGGATCGTGCCGCCACCGTTCCTTCCCGCTATCCGCATCGAGCGCGATCACGATATTATGCGGGGTGCATAGATAAAGCGTATCGCCGATCTGCAACGGCGTCGCCTGAAACATCTGCGGCGCAGCACCGCGTGGAATATCCCCTGTCCGGTAAGTCCAGGCCACATCCAGATTCGACACATTCGCAGGCGTGATCTGGGATGCAGGTGAAAAGCGCGTGCCGGCCTTGTTGCCCGCATAATCGGCCCAGATCGTCGGGGCCTGGGTTTCTCCAGCCCCAGCAGGCTGCACACGCTCAACCCCGTGCCAAAACCAGAAGCCCAGGATCAGAAGCACCAGAATACCGGCGATGGCGATAAATGCGGGGCGTCTACCCCGTCGAGCGCGGCTATCACCGGTGGCAGGCGGAACCGTGCGCCGAACGCCGGTATGCTGCCGTATCCATGGCGTGAACATATACAACAGGATAACCAGGGGCCCACCGACACGCGGAAGCAGGAGCCAGAAATTGGGGCCGACTTCGACCAGAGCCCAGACAAGCGTCGCTGCAAAAACCGCACAGTAGATCCAGATGCCCAGCGATTTGCCTTTACAGATCAGAACGCCCGCAATCAGGCATGCGAGGCCGGCAGGGAGGTAATAAAGCGATCCTCCAAGGCTCGCGAGCCAGGCGCCACCAATTCCCAGCAGAATGCCGACAATCGCCAGAAAACCGCCCAGAGACCATAGCAGAAATCTTTTGAGCACCATCTCCCTCCTCCCCCCTTTATGTCCATCATGGCTTTCAGTTACCGAGAGGCATCTGTGTTCAGCAGGTGACGAGGGTATGGACTGATATTGAGTCTGGCATCCCTCATTCGGATTATAGACGCCAAAACCGGGCGGCTCCGTGCAAGAAAGACGGCCAGACCTTGCTCCAGATAAATGCGCGTCAGCGTTGCCCGGCTCGCTTCACCGGTGAGTTATAAATTTACGACCAGGGAAAAATTGAATTCAAGCTAGCCAATGTTGAGAGCCACCACCGGCCCGATGGAGGGTGTCTCGTCCATACCAGTCGCTCCGGCCCTTCCGCTTGGCCGCGTAGAGGCATGTCTGCTACCCGCCATGAACTATTGGGATCTGCGATCAATCCCCGCGCTTCAGCAGGTCGTCGGTCACTTCCATCAGCAGGAAAGGTTCGTCCGCCGCATCAGCCACCGCATCGACGAAAGCGGCGCGGGCTTCGGGATCGTCATACACCATCTTGGCATCGAAAGCTTTTTGCCACGTCGCCTGATCGGGCCATTCGGCCACACCGATGAAACGCCCATCAGCATCTCTATGGAGGCGCGAGCCGAGTGAGCCGTAAGTTTGCCGGATTAACTCCGTTCCGCGCCGCCATGCCGCCCGAAACTGCTCCTCTTTGCCGGGATGCACTTTCCACCAATAGGCCGCCACGAACATCGCTCCTTCCTTTCTCCCAACCAACGTCAGAACATCGCAATAGGTCCGGAACATTCGTAATCGCGCAGCGTTGTCTCACTATCCCAAACGGAGAAACGAGATGAATAGCGATACATTAAAAGGCAATTGGGAGCAGGTTAAGGGTCACATTCAAAAGAAATGGGGCGAACTGACCAATGATGAAATTGACCAGATAAACGGAATCCGGAAAATCCTTACTGGAAAAATTCAGGAAAAATACGGCCAAGCCCGCGAAGAAGCCGAAAAAGAAGTTGATGACTTCGAAAACAGCTATTGAATATTCCCGTTTAGATGCGACCCCGCACAGAATATCTGTGTGGGGTTCGTCTTACCGAACCCCTGCCTCATCCGTCCAGGGCATATTCTCCCCCACAGCGATCGCAGGGGGAGCAAGGTCTTTCTCACTTAGCTGCAGCTTGATCGATGTGCGCGTTCCCCTGCCCGTTTCCGGGACCGGTCCATAGCAGATATCAGCACGATGAGCCCGTCCCATCGCCTCCACAAGCCGCGTTCCCAGTCCCGTCCCATGGATTGAGCCATCGTCCGGGTAACCGATGCCATCGTCCTCGACGGCGAGTTCCAGTACCCCCCCTCCGTGCAGAGTGAGACTTACGCGAACTTCGCCATACCCCGCATCTCCATAAGCATATTTGCAGGCATTGCTGATCCATTCGTTGGCAATCATCCCGAGCACCACGGCCTTGTCAGTGCTTAGTCGTATCGCTTTGGCCGAAACCGTCACCATGCGCACTGCCCCGGAGGTGGACCAACTCTCGCTCAGATCGGCGGCTAGGCTGTTGAGATAATCGTCCATAACAACGAATTCGACATCGCCCGTCGTGTAAAGGCGGCGGTTGACCTGCGCGATTGTCGCGATGCGCTGCTGTGCCTTCTGCAACGCTTCCTGAGCGCCGGAATCGGTGAGGGATTTGCCCTGCAGAGTAATGAAGGACATTACCATCTGAAGATTGTTGGCAACGCGGTGATTGACCTCCTTGAGCATCGCTTCGAGGCGGATGTTGCTTGCCCGCAGTTCCTGTTCGGCGTGGCGGCGGGCGCGGCGCAGCTCGGCACGTTCAAGGACCTGTTCAAAAGTATTGCTTAACAGGTCAAAGAAATCTTCCCCCACTGATTTGACAACATAATCGTCCGCACCAGCCTTCAGCGCGGCCACGGCGATACGGCTTTCCTCCGATCCCGTCACATAGACGACAGGAGGGCAATTAGGGAGCGAGCGAAGCGCGGCCAGCGTCACCAATCCATTTTGATCGGGCATATAATGATCAACGGCGATCAACGCGAAATCTTGCTGCCGCGCCATCTCGATACCTTCGGCGCCGCTAGCGGCCGTGCAGATCGACAAGCCTTTACGCGCAAGGGCCCGCGAGACGAGGCGGCGGATGCCTTCGTCGTCATCTATGTAGAGAATGGGAGCCGACGGCATGCTCAAGGAAGATCCGCTTCAGGAACCTGAATGACCGACAAAAACAGGCCGAGTTGGCGGATCGCATCGGCGAAATTCTCATAGTTCACCGGCTTGGTGATATAGACGTTGCAGCCGAGATCATAACAGCGCTGGATTTCGACCTTATCGTCAGTGGTGGTCAGGACGACAACCGGAGTGCGGCGCAGCGGGCTGTCGTCCCGCTTGAGGCGCTCAAGGATATCCGTCCCGCTCATATCGGGAAGATTGAGATCGAGGAGCACCAGTGCAGGACCGTTGCGAACCGGCCCGTCCTTCGCGTCATACAGGAATTCGAGGGCCGAAGTCCCATCGGTAAAATGATGGATGGCGTTTGAGATTCCGGCGCGGCGGATATTCTTTTCGATCAGGCGGGCATGACCTTCGTCATCCTCGATCATCACGATATTCACGGGCAGTTGATCAGGCATTTTCTTCTCCGCCATGCCATTTCATGGGCAAATTCAAACGAAAGGTGGAGCCTTCACCAAGGGCCGATTGCACTTCTATCGTGCCGCCGAGCCGGTAGGCGAGCGCCCGGGTGTGAGCAAGCCCGATGCCCTCGCCAGGCTGGTCTTGTGGTCCGGATCGGCGAAAAAGTTCAAAAATGCGTTCATGATCGCGCGGATCGATACCACGCCCGTTGTCGGATACCTCGATAAAGACACGCCCCAATTCCCCCCCGCCCGTGACCGTGATCAGACCTGCCGTCCCCGGCTTGAGATATTTGAGCGCATTCTCGATCAGGTTCGAAAGCATCTGCTCGACGGCAAGCCGGTCGCTTACGATGGTCGGCAGCGGTTCTACTTTTAACACCGTCCCGGTCTCTTGCACACGGTGCTCCAGACTTGCCGCGATGCCAAGCGCCAGTTCCGTAAGATTGATCTTTTCGGGCGCCAGCAGACGCCGGCCCTGCCGCGACAGGTTGAGAATCGCGTTGATCAGGCGGTCCATCTTCTGGGTTGAGCTGCGAATGAAGCCGATCGCTTCCGGCAGATCCTCTTCGATGGCAAGGCGTGTCGCTGCATCGGGCGCCTGCCAACCATCGGCATCACTCTTTGCGAGGTAGTCTGCAAGGGCCTTACGCGCAGCTTCGAGTTCGGCGGTAAACCCCATCACGTTGACGAGCGGCGAACGCAGATCGTGCGAAACGATATAGGCAAATCGCTGAATTTCAGCATTGGCGCGCTTGAGTTCCGCCGTTCGCGCCTCGACCATATCCTCAAGATCATCGTTCAGCCGGAAAAGCTCTGCACGCGACAGGCGCAGCGCAACGAGGTTGCTGCGCATCAGAAGCAAGGTGGCAATCGCAACGATCAGGATCAGCAATCCGGTCACAATCAGCGCGCCGAGAAACAGCTTCTGCGTGCGGGCCTGCCGGTGCTCGCGCTCACGCAGCAATGCCAATTCTTCTGCCAGCATCGCGTCAATAATCGTTCGCGCCTGGCGGATATATCTTACGCCCGCGTCATTACCGAAATCGGCAATGAGCGCGCGCTTGCCCGCATCACCGAGAGCGAGCAGGCGACGATGATGATCGCTATAAGCATCGAGAAGTGATCGCAGTTCGGCAACCCGCGCGCGCTGCGAAGGATTGTCAGAGACGAGCCTGTCGAGTTCCCGCTGCCGGCTGCGCGTTGCCGTTTCAGCTTGCGCCATCGTGCGGGTGAAATCCGCGTTGCCGGTAAGCAACAAACCACGCCGGGCCGTCTCCAACCGCTCGTTGGCGCTGGCATAAGCCGCTACGCTCGCCTCGACAGCCAGGGTATGGGACACCGAACGCGCATCCTGCTCATTCTGCCGCTGCACCCAGAAAGCGACCAGCGCTGCTGCGAGGAGCGCTGCGAAACCGATAGAGAGGAGAGCGATGATGATGCGGTTCGACCGCGCATTTCCGCCAAGCGCAGTAATCTTATCCGTTTCCAATGACGCTTTTCCTAGGTTTTACGGTGCCGATACTCGGCGACCAGCGCCCATCCCCGGCCGTGTAGCAGATCGCCGGGAACCCTGACTTAACCCATGTTAAATTCGAGGTAAAAACATATCATATCCGCACCTTGGAACGAACTTGCGCGCCAGTCGCTTATTCGGAATTCGTACCAGCCAGGAAAGCAAAAATATGGCCCCTGACCACTTGCCGTTATCCCGTAACGGGCTGCCTGTGATTCATGGCGAAGGACGCCTCGAGATTTTCGTGCGCAAACTGCTGTCCCACAGCTTGTTGTCGACTGAAGTTCAGAACGCGATGGCCGAACTGCCCTACAGCTTGCGGCGCCTGGAGCCCGGGGAGTATATTTTCCGCGAAGGCGATTGTGCGCAGATATGTCCGATCCTGCTCTCGGGCTATGCGTTTCGTCACAAGATTTCCAAAAGCGGCGGCCGTCAGATCGTCGCCCTCAAGATTCCCGGCGACCCGCTCGATTTTCAATCGCTTTACCTGAAAACTGCGGATCATAATCTGCAGACTCTGACAGTGGCCGAACTTGCCATCGTCTCTCTGTCCGATCTGGAAAATCTCGTTGTGAACCGTCCGCCGCTCGCGCGGGCTGTCCTTGTCGATATCCTGATCGAAGCATCGATCGGCCGCGAATGGCTTCTCAATATCGGACGACGAGACGCCCTTGCACGGCTCGCGCATTTTCTGTGCGAACTGCATGTCCGGTTGCGACAGATGGCATCACCGGGGCTGGATGAAAGCGATATCCCGCTCACACAGGAACAGCTTGCCGATTTGCTGGGTTTGACCCCTGTCCATATCAATCGCACATTGCGATCGCTTGAGGCATCGGGTGCGGTCAGGCGGACAGGTCGGCGCCTGCGTGTTGCCGATATCGAACAGCTCTACACAATCGCCGGCTTTTCCGATCTCTATCTCCATCGCGACAACTCATTGCCGTGAACGCACAGGAAGGTGCGCCACATCATGACACGTTATTTCTTTCATATGCACGGCAGCGCACACGAGCGGGATGAAGACGGTCTCGATCTGGCGGACGATAACGCTGCCCGCCGTGAAGCGATACGCTACGGCGGGAGTCTCCTTTCCGATGAACCCGATATTCTGAACCGCAACGACGGATTGCGGATCAATGTCGTGAACGAAAAGGGCCGGCTTTGTTTCGCCGTTGTCATCAACGCGCTCGACGTCACCTAAGCGCGATGAAAGCCAGCCTTCGAAAGCATGTTCGCGGGGAGCGGCCGTTTCTTGGCGCACCGATAGGAGCCTCACACCCTCTCCGCACGCCTGTTGGCTTTGTAGCGCCGCTTTTTCTCCAGAAGAGCGCGGCTTGTCTCGTTCAAGGCAATGGTATCTGCCATCGTCGCCCCACGCGTGCCGATTGGCATGTCTGGCCCGACTGTGGAATCGACCATGGTCTGCCTTTCGGTTTCCGCATTGACTGCCGCCCCCAGAAGGACGGCATAGGCCGACAGGAAAAGCCACATCAGAAAGATCACGACTGCGGCCAGCGAACCATAGGTCGCATTGTAATTGCTGACGTTGGCCACATAGAACCCGAAACCCACCGTGATCAGGAGCCAGAGCAGCGTCGAAAGAGCTGATCCCATCGACAGCCAACGCCATTTGGCTGCTCTCCTGTCCGGCGCATAGCGAAAGAAGATAGCGAAAGTGAAGCTGACAAGAGCGCCTGCCACCAGCCAAGTGGCCACTTGAACGAGGAAAACCGCGGTCTCCCCAAGGTAGGGAGACAGGAAATTGCGAACGTAAGTGAAGAACGAGATCGCCGCGACACCCACAACCGCAACGCTGACCATCCCGAGCGTTATAGCGGCGGCGACGCCCGTGGTCCGGATAATATTGCGGGTTTCATACTCTTCATAAATGACGTTCAACGCTGCCATCATCGCCGTGGCAGCACGCATCGCTCCAAACAGTGAAAAAAACAGCGCGACTGCCAGACCGAAACCTTGCGCGGTCTTGCTGCTGGTCACGATAGAAAGAAGCTGATCTTGAAGAATCGTCAGGACTTCGGGCGGAGCCACGCCTGACAAGAGATCAATGCTGCCCGCCACCGTGGCCGGATCACCGATCAGGCCATACAGCAACACCACAGATGCGATCAGAGGGACAAATGCGAGGAAGGCATAGAAGGCAACGCCTGCTGCCAGCAGACTGAGATTGTGAAAGCCGATCATCACATAGATACGCTTCAGGATCAGCCACCAGGCGGCCCACGGCATATGAAAAGGCGAGATACCGGTGCCGCCTGGCACATTCTCGGCAAGCCGGGGCAAATCTTCCCGCGCAATCACGGTTCCATCTTGCTCCACAGCTATCGGAGTATCTTGCTTTTCCGTTTGCTGCGTCATGGCCGCTCTTCCCCACCCATTGCGTTTGCGAATGCGCTTGGTGCGTTGCGCGCAGCGGCAATCTGCTTGGGCAGCCCATGATGCATGGTATTGGCTGATGTCTGGATTATCGCCTCCTTTTCCTCGTATCGCTGGCAAAGGGCCGTTTCCCTATCCTAGCGGCGAGCAACAGTAGCGCGAACAGCGGCAACAGGCGAACCGGGTGGCCCTGGCACGCTTTCGGATTGGCGCGCGCGCCGTCGAAACTTTCGCTCTACAGGAGGAAATGGTCCGTTAAGCCCTCGGCTCCAAGAGCAGCCCGACAGGCTCGCCCGGCATCAAAGGGGTGGGAAGAGAGTATCGTTCAATCCCGGCAATCCTGTAGGTTTTGCCATGCATAAGAACCTCACGGCCGAGCAGGCCTACATCATTTCGCGAGGGCTGATCCTTGAAGGGGAAAGGACCATAGTAAAATGTCCGGCCGCGGATAACCACGCTGCCCGTCGGTGCAAAATGTGCGATCCGTTCTGCTGGCTCCGGCGCAAAAGCGAAGGTGTGGGGGCATGCACCTACATCCGGCACCGCGCATGCAGCCCGTTCGAGATCGCTCAAAGAGCCATCTCCTGCTGTAACATCCATTAGAGCTTCTCAAATCTGGCAGGTATCATTCGTGTCATGAAAAGGCGGCCGAAGCCGCCCTTTCCCGATCAGCGGTTTTGCTGAGGATTCTGGTTCTCATCCTGCTGGCGGCGACGCTCTTCTTCCTGTTCCTGCTGGCGCTGTCTGTCCTGATCCTGCTGACCCGGCTTGTTCTGATCCTGGTTCTGCTGGCCCGGCTGCTGGTTTGCATTCTGGTCCTGGCGATTCTGGTCCTGACCGGACTGCTGATTCTGGTTGTTTTGCATTTCACTCTCCAAGCGTCCCGTCCGCTTGGTGGACGTCTCATCAGCAATTTGGTTTCAGTTGCTCAGAGCAAATGCGATGACCTGCTGCCGGTTTATAACATATGTTATGCAATTAGTTGGAAAACGAGTCCTGGACCGAGGACGCTGCTTCCAATGTGGAATTGAGGAACCGGAGCGCCGCCAGCGCGAAGGCGCCCATATTGTGTATGCGATCCTCACTGCCGCTTTCGATTGTCGTCACGACCGCGATATCGGGACCAGCCACGGCAATGCAGCTCCTGCCCGTCGGCACTCCGCCTGGATGCCTACCTGGCCCTGCCGATCCGCTCTCGGCAATGCCCCAGTCCGCATCAAAGCGGTCCCGGATCGCACGCGCCTGCAACAGCGCGTAGGGCTCGGTAACCGATTCCATGCCTGCCAAGTCTTCCTTCGACAGGCCCAGCAACACCTCACGGCCCTTGAATGAATAGATTACGCCGCCACCTCGGCAAAACCTGGTGGCACCGGGCACCGTGAGCAGACCTGCCAAGATAAGCCCGCCGGTCGCACCATCGGCGACGGCAATGGTCTCACGCCTCTTGGTCAGGGTGGCCGCTGCCTGCATGGCGATAGGAGCGAGCGTGTCGAGCATCACGGCAGCGTAGCCGATATTCTTATTCTTCGCGACAGTTCCTCGACACTCGAGAGTTGCAAATGAAACTTGTCCAGCCGAACCTCTGGGAAACCTCGCCCCCCAATCAATCAATGATGAGTTCGTCGTACTTGAAAGGACCGCCGACGACGGGACGGAGAGAGTCCGGGCTGTTTCCGTCGATGTCGAGCACGCCATATTCCCGTGCCTGTTCCGCCCCGATCACGGTACGGCCCGACAGCGCCATCATATCCGGATCGCTATGTATCGCCGCGATAATGCGCCCCGTGAAATCGGGCGTTTCCATATAAGGCAGCAGAAAATCGAACTGACCGGGTTTTTCCGCCATGGAAGCCGCTGATCGGGCTGTCTTCAGAAGGCCCATCCAGATACTGACAGACGCCACGCCGAAGGGGCGCAGTTCCACCGCCATATCGGCCGACATCTTGTCCGTTCCGGCCTTTTGCGCGCCATAGGCAGGACCATGGGCATAATTGACCGCACCAGGCGCCGAGGTAAAAATCATCAGGCCGCCAGGTTTGGCGACAAGCAGAGGGGCCGCTGCATGGGCCGCGATGTAGCTCGACCGAAGGCCCACGGTAATGATGTCCGCCATCCTGACGGGCCGGGTCCAGAACGGCCCGCGCTGGATCAGATCATTGCTGATTGCCGCGGCGTTGTTGACCAATATATCGAGGCGGCCTTCGTTACGCTCAACGGTGGCAAACAGATCGCGCACCGCTTCGTCGTCGGCATGATCGCAGGCGAAGGCAACGCCGCGCCCGCCTGCTGCGGTCACCTCGGCGGCTGTTTCATGGATGGTTCCACCCAGCGGCGAGGCGTCCGCTGTCTGACTGCGCCCGGTGACATAGACGGTGTAGCCTGCTGCCCCCAATGCCCGTGCGATGCCCTGGCCAGCGCCCCGGCTTGCTCCTGTAACGACGGCAACACCTTTGCTCATACCCATATCCTTTTGCGGCCTGACCCACCGCTGTTCTCACATAATCCGAAAACCCGCACGTCTCAAATAGACGTGAGTGTGACGTATCTTACCAGTTAACCGTAAACGTGGCGTCCACCGTACGCGGCGTACCCGGCCTTCCGCTGATCGCCGCGGTGTAACTGGCGGTGGACACGACGTAGTTCTTGTCGAGCAGATTGCGCCCGACCAGAGCAATGCCATATCGCCCATCATCACTGGTCCAGCCAATACGCGCGTTGAGCAGACCATAGGCCTTCTGCTGTTCGAGATAGCCGCTGGCACCGCCCACCCCATCATTGGCAGGGCTGAAGTACAGATCGTCCTGCCATTTGTAGTCGGCACCGATATAGCTGTTACCCCCCGCCAACGGAAATTCATACTGTGCCCCGAGGGTGAACGCCCAT
Source organism: Caenibius sp. WL (assembly GCF_019803445.1). Lineage (NCBI taxonomy): Bacteria > Pseudomonadati > Pseudomonadota > Alphaproteobacteria > Sphingomonadales > Erythrobacteraceae > Caenibius > Caenibius sp. WL. Next base: position 820,200 of record NZ_CP081844.1, on the reverse strand, counting down.
TCGGGGGCATTGTTCAGCCGTTTCCCGGTTGCGTCAAACGCGCCGAAGGTGGCCGTATAGGCGCCTGTGTAGTGCCGGTATTTGGCATCAAGATAGGCCAGTGTACCCGAGAGAGTGAGGCCACGAGCGGGACGGGCCTGCATTTCCAGCTCGGCACCATAGGTCCGCGCGGAAGCAGCGTTTTGCGTCACAGCGTAAGAGGGCGGAACAAACAGGGTTACCTGCAGATCATCGTAATCATACCGGAAGCCGGTGAGCGCGATATCGAGCTTGCGATCGATCAGCGAAGTCTTTGCCCCCACTTCATAAGACCACAGCAATTCCGGAGCGAAGCCGCGCTCGGCATTCCCTTTGTCAGTTGATCCCATGTCATACCCGCCACTCTTGAAGCCACGCGTGATCGACGCGTAAATGAGAGTATGGCTGTCAGGCCGGAAATTGAACCCAAACTTGGGTGTCCAGGCATCGTAGGTTTCTGATGCTTTCGCAGTGAAGGGATCGTAGAAATACGGGGCACCAATGGCGGGGGCTGCCAAGGCCGTATCGAAGTCAGGCGATGCCGACGCTGTCCAGAGGAAACGTCCATTCAGTTTCTTGCGTTCGCGGGTGTATCGCATCCCCGCAATGAACGAGAGTTGCGGGCTGACAGCGTATTCAGCCTGCCCGTAAAACGCGATGGAGTTGGTGCGGATCTCGGGAAGGCGGAAATTGCTGGCATTTGCCGGATAGAGTGCGAAGCGGAGCGGCTCCTTCACCTTCTCGTAAAAATAGAACAAGCCCGCAAACAACGTGAGATTGTCGAACTTACCTGTCAGAGAGAGATCTTCGCTGTATTGCTCCTGACGCAGGTTGACCGTGGAACGCCCGATATCGATCGCGCTCGCATCGGAATCATAGTCCAGATCGCCATGCAACTGGCGCCATGAAGAGAGTGATTTCAGAGTCACCGTATCGGATAACGGGAAGCTCAACTCCAGAGACACCCCACCACCCGATTGCTTCTGGCGGTTGTGACGGTTCAGCGAAATCTTGTCGAAGTCGCCCAATACGGCATCGTCAGAGGCAAGGCCGGTCGGAGCCAGCAATTTGGAATAACCGACAAGCCGCCCTTTCTGGCGAGTGTAGTCACCGCGCAAAATTGCCTCACCGGCACCGAGCGGGGCAACGATCTGCCCGCGTATTCCGAAATTGCTGTCTCGCCCGATGTCGCCGCCCGCGGAAACATTGTCGAAATAGTCACCATTGCGGCGATATTGCACGGCAAGGCCTGCGGCGATTCCCCCGCCCAGCCCTCCGCTGACGTAGGCGGCGCCCGATGCGGTACCGTAGGTTCCCGCGCCAACCTGAAGCTGGGCTTTGAACGCGTCCGTTGGTTTGCGGGTGATTACGTTGATAGTGCCGCCTACCGAGTTGCGCCCGTAAAGTGTACCCTGCGGCCCTCGCAAGACCTCGATCCGTTCGACATCGAGGAAGCTGGAAAAATATCCCAGAGTACGGCCAAGGTAGACATCATCAAGGTGCACCGTGGAACTGGGATCGGTGCCGGCGAAGGGATCGTTGGACCCGACCCCACGTATGAAGATCTGCGCATACCCGGCAAAATCAGCAATTTGCAGGTTGGGAGTATAATCGGTCAGGCCGCGAATGTCATTTACGCCGCGCTGATCGAGCTGGTCTGCAGAAAGTGCCGTTATGGCGATCGGTGTGTCGCTGAGCCGCGATTCCCCCGTGCGCGAGGCTGTGACGACAATTTCCGAAAGCGGCGCCTGCTCTTCCTGAGCCATGGCCTGAGTGGAACCAAGGGCGATTGCCAGCAGGCTGACCGCAAACCCGTAACCCCTGTAGCTGGACGACATCTTCTTTCCCCCTATCAGGTACGTATACGTACCTTGCGTGAAATAACCGGTTTCACACGGTTGATTCGTATTTATCACGATCTAAATAAATAGGTACGCATGCGTACACAAATGGATTTTTCATATAATTTTTCAGGGGTGGTTTTAATGGGCTTTGTTGACCCGTTATCGCCAGATCATTACCTGCATGCATTGATCCAGTGGATGAGGCAGTTGGAGCGGGAATTTGGCTGAAGAAAGTCCCCGGCGCAGAGGGCGGCGTCGCAGCCAGGAAGCAGAGCGCGCGATCCTCGATCAGGCCATGCTGATCCTGCTGCAATATGGTTTGCAGGGATTTACGCTAGATCGGGTCGCCGCGGCTGCGTCGGTCAGCAAGGCGACAATTTACCGCCGCTGGCGCTCAAGAGAGGAAGTCGTCCTTGCCGCATTGGGGGCGATTCCTGCCATCAAGGCGGAAATAAAGGGCGACGTGATCGAAAGCCTGACAGGTGTCATTCAGCAATTCGTGGAACTCGTGAAAAATACTCCCGGGCAACTCGAAGCGCAAACCAGAATGGTGACGATGATGCCGTCACTTGTGGCCCAGTGTGCTGACAACCCTGCGCTGATGGAAGCGTTGCATACGTACATCGAGCAACGCAAGGCTCCGGTGCGAGTGATACTCGACCATGCCATCGCAAGCGGGGAAATCGCTACGCCGCAAAATGTCGATCTGCTGATCGATGCGATCATGGGCCCGATAGTCTTGCGACTGTTCCTGGGTGGCGGCGATGTTAGCGAAAATGCAACACGCGAATTGATCCGCTTGGTGGTGAGCGGAGCCAATACTCCCAAATAGCGCGTAGATGCATTGAGGAAGTTATCGAGACCATAATCGCACGATTTCAGGATCAGGGCGAAATTGCCAGGACCGTACATCAGCCGGTCCTGCGCAAGTGCAAAAGCGCAAAAGCCGCCCGTTTTGGGGCCCTGGTAGCGGCGCTGAAATCGCGATCGCAGGCCCTCCGAACGCAAGGTGTTTTACGAACCAGCCTATTGGCCCCAGCCCGCTTTCCACCATAAAGTTACCAGGACAGAAGTTTATTAATCCGATAATTCAGTAAATTATCCTTCGCCAGAGCCCTATTTTCGGGCCATTTGGTAACCATAGTCCTAAACCGCAAGTTTCTTCCCATAGGTCCAACTATGGGCCATGCGAGCACAATATCCCATTACACGGACTCGAATGGTACTGGTGGGTATGGCCGCTACGGCCGGTATCCTGGCGGTACCTGGGCAAGCGCACGCCACGCTGGCGGCGATCATGCCGATGACCTTGCTTGCGGCTGGGGCCGCATCATGCGGTGCCACGCCTCCGCCCGGTCCACTGGCAGGCCAGGATGCAGCTCTCGCGAAGAGCGCTGCGATCCTGGGCGGCAGCCCCAGCATGCTCGATCAAATCCGCATGCAGCAAGCCCGATCGGAAACGGTATCGCTCAGCACCACGCAGGCGATGACCGATGGCGGCCGCCTGTTGCAGCCCGCGCTTGGTGGCACGCAATTGCCATCCGCCACTTGCACGATTGCCCCTGTCACCAATCTCGCGATGCCCAGCCCAGCGCTCGGCATCTCGGGTTCGTCGCGCGCGGTAAGCGATCCGGAAAACTTCCTGGCCAGCAAACGCGTGCCGGTACGCCACACCCCCTTCGACGGCGATTGGGCTCGCGTGCGCCTGCAACCCGTTTCCGCTGGAACCGCCCGCGCATTTGCCGGCGGGCGCCGGGCCGATCGGCTGAGCCTGATCGAAGCGGTGAACCGTTCCGTCAACCACAAGATCCGGTATGTCGAGGACAGCCAGCTTTTCGGCAGGGCGGATTATTGGGCAGGCGCTCGCACCACCTTGCGGCTGGGCAAAGGCGATTGCGAGGATATCGCTCTCACCAAGATGCAGCTGCTTGCAGCCTCGGGGCTGGCCCGCAAGGACATGATCCTGACGATTGCCCGCGATCTGGTGCGCAATGCGGATCACGCGATCCTGATCGTGCATCATGAAGGGCGTTATCTGGTGTTGGACAACAGCACCGATACGCTGCTGGATGCCAGTTCCAGCCTCGATTATCGCCCGATCATGAGCTTCGGCGAGAACACCGCCTGGCTCCACGGTTACTGACCGAACGCTGATCAGCGTTCGGTCATCGCCTCGCTCAGCCCTTTGGTCACGGGCTTGAAGAGGTAGGACAGGATGCTTTTGCGTCCGGTGATTACTTCGACATCGCAAATCATCCCCGGCACGATGGGCAATTTTTGGCCGTCCTTGACGATGAACGAACGCTCCGTCTCCACCACGACGGTGTAGTAGGTCTGCCGTTCGACTTCATCATAGATGCTGTCTGCCGAAACCTGCTGCACCTTGCCGCTCAGCCCACCATAGATCGAGAAATCATAGGCGGTGACTTTCACGTTCGCGCGGTCCCCAACTTTGATAAAGGCGATGTCCCGGGGGCTGACGCGCGCTTCGACCAGCAGCTTGTCACCCACCGGAATGACCTGCATTAGCTTCTGCCCAGCTCCGACGAAACCACCGATTGTCGCGATCTGCACATCGTTTACAATGCCATTCGCCGGCGCGCGCAACTCGTTGCGTTCCTTCCGGGCGGCAGCGCCACGGATCGTCTGCTGGTTGACGGCAATCTTGGTCTGGATTTCGCTTCGTTCCGCCAGCGCTTGCTGCTGAAAGTCGAGGCGTGAGGAGCTGAGCTCCGCGGAAGCCTCGCGCACGGCCGCTTGGCCGCGAGCAACCGCCTGCCGGGCTGCAGCCAGGCGCCCCTGCGTATCGACCAGTTCACGCTGCGCCGAAAGCAGTTCGGTTTGTGGAACGATCCCCTTGGCCGCGAGCGGTTCGAGCATACGCACCTGTTCAGCGGCAAGACGGACGCTGTTGCTCAGGGCATTGGCAGTGGCTTCGGCTTCGCGCAAATCGCGCCGCCGCTGCTCCACAGCAGCAGCCAGACCCATCTGCTTGCTCCGCGCGGTAGCCATGCGGACATCCTGCAAATGCTGCTCGTCAGCGCACACGGTGCCGCCTTCGCCGCAACCGAGCTCCCCGCCCGCCGCTTCCTGCTTGAGCCGTTCGGCCCTTACCGTCAGCCGGTCGTTTTCCGTCTGCAATTGCCCCAGTTCGGAGGAGGCCTGCGCATCGTCCAGGCGGACGAGCAACTGCCCCTTCACCACCGACTGGCCGCTGCGCACAAGGATGTCCTTCACCACGGCCGCCTCCGCTGGCTGGACCAGTTGGGCCTTGCTCGACGGGATGACTTTCCCGGTGCCGCGCGTCACTTCATCCACGCTCGCTAGGCTGGCCCAGACAATGAACAGTGCCAAACCGACGGCACACGCCATGATCAGGCGATGGTTCGCATCGTAGGATGCATAGCGATCCCGCAAGCCGCGCAGACGCTCGTCCCACGATTGTTCGATAGCCTGTTCCGTCACGGCTGCACCTGTTCGTTCGTCAGGGTGGCGTTAGGTGAGACATCCTGCGCCGTCACCGCCGCATGATACCCTTGGCTGACCTGCGAGGGATCGGGAATGGTCATCCGCCATTGCTTGGTCACATCGATCCGCCCGCCGATATCGGTGGCCGTATGGCGATCGGACATATGCGGCACGACACTCAGGCCATTGGCGAGATCCGCGGTTTCATCCCCAGTACGGTGATCGAGGGCGGAACGCAGCCGCGCATAATCGAGCTGCGGTATGTATTCATAGCCGGACCACCGATCGCGGAAAGCATCAGCGCGGCCCCATTTTCCAGGGAACCGGTAAAAGATATGCGCGCCGATCTTGTCGATCTTCGCCAGCGTGAATGCCCAGCGCGGCAAGACGTAGTCCGCGTGATAATGCGTTGCCGTGCCCACACGCGGTTCGGTCTGCCCGGCCAAAGCCGCTTCGGCTACTGCCTGCGATTCCTGCCAACGCGGCCCGACCGGCGCGCGTAGCAACGAACCGTCACAAGTAAAGCTAAACTGGCAGACCGCCCGGTTGCTGCCTTCGTACACCACGCCGCACACCGAATTAGGATAAGCCGGGTGGCGGAGCCGGTTGAGCACGACCTGGGCCACGGCGCGCTTGCCCGCAAGCGGTTCGTTCGCGGCTTCGTAATAGATCGCCTGCGACAGGCAACGAAGCGCCGTGCCATAGCCTTCGATCCCCGGACGGATGCCCGAAAGGCTGCCCGGCTTCTCCACCGGCAATTGTGAGAGCGGGATCAGCGCATTGCTTTCGCGGGCCGTTTCCCCCTTGCTGACCACACGTCCCTGATCGCCGGTGGTCATCGCCACCAGCATCCGAACCTGCTGCGGCTGCATGCCGACGGCGGCTCTCGCTTCGCCCTGCGTCAGCCGGGTCGATCCAACCAGCGCCAGCGCACAGGCTAAGGACAGTGCATAACCCACATGCAAAGCCGTGCGACGCCACGCCCTGCGCGACGGCGAACGCGTCGCAGGCAGATGAAGGGCGGTCGCGGTATTCATGCGGTCAACCTTTCGGCATTGCCCGTCGCAGCAATGATTTCATTCTTCGGCCCATCCGCGACAATCCGCCCCTGATCGAGCACGATCAGGCGATCGCACAGCCGGAACAGGGCCGGACGGTGTGTGGAGATGATCAGCGTCTGTCCCGGGATCAGCGAGCCCGAAAGACGATCGACGAAGTGCTTTTCCGTCTGGCTGTCCATCGCTCCGGTCGGCTCATCGAGGAACAGCATCTTGCAGGGTGTCACAAAGGCGCGGGCCAGAGCGAGGAAGGAGCGCTGCCCACCCGACAGCCGCCGCCCCTGCTCCCCGACCAGACGGTCGAACCCGCCCGCATCACGGGAAAGGAACTGCTCCGCCCCGGTTGTCTTGAGAGCATCGATCAGCGCCGCATCGGGCAGATCCGGCCGCCCGAACGTCAGATTGTCCTTGATCGTACCGGTGAAGAGATTGGCATCCTGCCCGACGAAGCGGAATTCCGAACGGATATCGTGCGGGCGATACTGCGAGCTGTCGATCCCATCGATCATCATCGCACCGCCGGTCGGCTGGTAAAGGCCGCACAGAATACGCCCCAGGGTGGATTTGCCGGAAGCCACACGGCCAATCACGGCGATCCGTTCCCCCGGTTCGATCGTGAGATTCAACCGGTCCAGCGCAAACGAGGACGTGTCGGGATAACGGAATTCCAGGTTTTCGAGCTTGATCGAGGCCGAGCGAATGGTCGGCGGGACGGTCCGGCTGCCCTGCCGCCGCTCATCCTCTGCATCGAACAACCGTTCGATGCTGGTCAGCGTTTCATGGGCCTGGCGGCCCCGGGTCAGCAGGAAAGCCAGTTGCCCGGCCGGTCCGAGAGAGCGCGACGAAAGCATGACGATCGCGATGATCGCCCCCATCGTGATATTCCCAGCATCGAACAGGTAATAACCACCGATCACCAACGCGATACCGGACAATTGCTGGCAGGTTGCGGCCAGCCCCACGGCAATCGTGTTGATGTGGCGCAGGCGCTGTTGCGAACGCGTGCCGATCTCCGCAAGACGATACCAGCGGCCGATCATGCCGCCTTCACCTGCCATGCTCTTCAACGTTTCCATGCCCGCGATCGATTCCACGAGCATGGTCTGCTGCAGACCGTGGTCGGCCTGCGCGTCTTGCGCCGCCGTGACCACCTGTTCCTGCAAGCGGTATCCGATCAGCCCCATCACCAGAATGGCGGTCAACGGAACGATGGCCAGCCATCCGGCAATGAACGCGATCACCGCAACGAACAGGACGAGAAACACCAGATCGACCATCAGGACCACTGTCGTCGATCCGAAGAAATCGCGGACCGTGGCGTATTCCGAAACGCGTGCCGCCAAGGCCCCCGTGCTACCCTGACGGGCAGACAACGGGGTCGCCAGCAACCGGCCGAAAATCTTCTGCGACAGCTTCAGGTCGAGACGACGTCCGATCTGGTCGACCACATTGGACCGCGCCTGGCGCAGTGCAAATTCCAGCGCGAACGACAGCAGCACTCCGATGCCCAGAACCCACAGGGTCGATACGGCCCGGTTGGGAAACACCCGGTCATACACATTCATCGTGAACAGCGGCATCGACAGGGCAAGAAGGTTGATCAGCAAGGATGCCAGCAGGACCGGACGGAATGCCGCCCGTTCCTTGCGCAGTTCGCTCCAGAACCAGTGATGACGCCCTTTCGCGTGCCACGGCAGAACCCGTTCGCCAATGCTGTTGGGATCGCCGAAGACCGTTACCAGCCCGCCGGCGAATTCCTCGGCCACCGATGCGAAAGGCAGCCACATCTGCTCCTGCGTTTCCGGCCGCCAGACGAGCAGATCCTCGTCCTTCAGTTCGTAAACAATGGCGAACTTGCCATCCCGCAGAGTCACGATCGCCGGCCATCCATCGGGCTGGCGCGACAGCTTCTTGCCCGACACGGTTTCATGGTTCAGCCCGACCAGTTCGAGCGCCGGTCCGAGCTGGTGGAAGGGCAAGCGCCCTTCCCCATTTCTCGGCACAGTCGCCAGCAGCGTCGGCGAGAACGCCATCCCGTAATGCCGGGCAAGCGCGGCAATACAGGCCTCCAGCGGGTCTGCGGGGGCTACGCCATATATGGAACCATCGTCGCGCACGATTTGTCAGCTTTCTTCGAGGCCGGGCCGGGGATACTTGGGCGAGACGTTATTTGGGATAGACCCGGCGATAAAGTTCCGCGGGAACGGGTGGCCCATAATGGAACCGTTCACGCTCCTTCATTCCCGCACCGGCACCCGGCGAGACATTCAGCGCACCGATGAAGAGATTGGTCGTGGCCAACGTCTGATACTGCGCGAACATCTGGGAGAACCGCGACGTTTCCAGACGAACCTGCACGTTGTAGCGGGTGTTCTGCGCATCCAGCACGTCGAGCAGCGAACGCCGCCCCACATTGAACTGGCTGCGATAGGACAGCAGCAGGTCATCCGTTACGTGCCCCTGCTTTTCCAGAGCCCGGACGATTGCCGTCTGGCTTTCCATGGCGTTCCAGGCAGTGCGCACATCCTGTTCGGCATCGCGCTCGACCTGATGCAGGCGATAGCGGGCTTCGCTGGCCCGACGCACCATTTCCTGCACCTTGGCCCGGTTGATCCCGCCATCGAAGATATCCCACCGCAGGAAGACGCGGGCCTGAACATCGTTGGCATTGCCTTTGAAGCCGTCGATATCTTCCCCGACGCGGCCCTGCACGTTGACCCCGATTTCAGGATAGAGGTCGCCCTTGGCTGCTTTGACTAGAGCATTGGTGGCATCGACATCCGCCACCGCCTCAAGCACTTTCGGATTCTGCGTCCGCACCAGGTTGACGGCTTCCGCCTCGTTGGCCGGCAAAGCCGACGTCAGAGCATCCGGAAGAGCAACCTGCTCAATATCGAGGCCGGTCAGCGCCCGTAGGGAAATCTTGGCGTTCCGCAGCGCTTCAGCCGCTTCCTGCTCCCGCACGAGCGCCGCCTGCAGGCGTTCTTCGGCCTGTTGCTGATCGGCGATGCTGATCGAGCCCTGGCGCACGCCTTCGGACAAATCCCCCACCAGCGAGCGATGGAAGGCGCTGTTGTCCTGCGAAGCCGCCAGGATGCGCTGCTGCAAGAGAATGTCGAGATATTGCCGCGCAATCTGCAGGGCAACGAACTGCGAACGTTCCAGCACCCGCAACGAGGCACCGTCGACCCGTGCCGCCTGGCGCAGCAGTTCGCCGCGCCGACGCCCGAAATCGACCGCCACCCATTCCGCATTCAGGCTGGCTTCCAGCGGATAGAGCCAGTCGTCCGCGATCCCCAGCCTCCGCCGGGTGGTGTTTTCCAGACGCCGCGCACCGGCCGAAGCATCCAGTGTCACGCGCGGGGCAAACAGGCCCTGGGCCTGTTTGCGCTCTGCCTGAATAGCTTCGGTGTTCATCTGTGCCTGGATGATATCCGGGTTGGAGTCCATCGCGACGGCAATCGCGTCGCGCATCGAAACAGCCTGCCCCAGCGCCGGGGCGGAAACGCCGCACAACAATGCTGCCGCGGCGAGGCTTACGAGTTTACTCTTGTCCATAATTGCCCCCGTTCCTCTCAGATCACTGCGATTTCCACGCGACGGTTCTGCGGATTGCGTTCGCCGTCGGGGGTCGGGACTCTGGGTTCGGCCTCGCCATGTGCGCTGACCGTGACCATGCTGGAATTAATGCCCTTGGCCTGCATCAGGTCGGCAATCGCCTGTGCCCTGCGAAGCGAAAGCGCATCGTTGTAAGCGTCGCTGCCTGCCCGGTCCGTGTGTCCGGCAACCGCCAAGCCACGCCAAGCGCATAGGGATGCCGCGCTGACGACCGCATCGACCGTCTGCCCGGCTTCAGCCGGAGGGATGGCGGAATCGAAATCGAAGAACACCACCCCGGCCAGCTTGTTGCCACAGGCCGCATTCGGCGGCGCAACCGCCATCGGCGGCGGTGCCGACGCCTGATTGTAACGCGCATAGGCATCGCCGCATTTGCGGATGCTGGTCTCGTCCTTGGTCGACGATTTCATATAGCCTATGGCAATGCCACATTGGACTTTCGCTTCCGAAGCCCAAATGTATCGTGTGTCGTTGGCTGCAACCACGGCGCGATCCGTCGTTGCGGCGAGAGCACTGTCATAGCGCGTCTGCAGTTCGCCCCGGAGCTGGTCTCCGTTCAACGCCAGCAGATCCGCGCCAGCGGACTGGGCCATGGCCACCGATGGAACAGCGCCCAGGACCGCAATCGCTCCCCACAACCACCTGTGTCCTTTGCCTTTCATAAGATTGCCCCTTGTGGTTAAGCTTTACCTCACGCTTGAGCCGCAGCCGCCGCCATCGCATGGAGATCGTCGTTGATCGGTGTCTGGTCAGCGCCTGCGAACAGGAAGGCGTTGCCTCCGGTTCCCTGATCGAGCAGCCCGGCCAGTGCGGTTTCAGTGCCATGGCCAGCTTCCGCCGCGGCCGGATGCGGGCCGGCATCGCCGAGCATCCCGTCGAGGAGATGATCGACACTCGCCTGCTGGACGACTTCATCCACCGCGCCTTTGACCGCATCGATCACTTCTTCCGGCGTCGGCGGCGCCTTTTCGCCGGTATCGTTCGCCGCGAGCAGCAGCAGACTGTCCATCAGCGCTTCATCGCCCGGCTGGTGCGCATCGGCATGGCCGGCATCGGCAAAGGCGCTGCTATCGCCCCCATCGTCATCGTTCGCGGCCACGGAAGCTGCATCATCGTCGCCGCTGCCCTCCGCCGCAGCGATTTGCGCGGGCGCATCGTCATCCGCCGAAGCGAAGCCGGATTCCGGCGCATCGGACGCCGTATCCTGTGCATTGTCCGCCAGCAGAGTAGCGGCGGGCGCGTCTTGCGGCGCATCCGCGTTTTCGCCTGCGATGCTTTGCGTTTCAGCCACGGGTTCGGTCACGCCGTTCTGCGGTTCTTCCGGTTCCGGTGCACCGGGAACGAGCGGCGTCTCATCCGATGCATCGACCAGCACGGCTCCGGCCGTGGCGGCAATCACCGCCATTTCGGTCTGCCGCGTGGCGAAGGCCGCATCGGCCAGCATCCCGCTCGAACCGTCACTCTTGGTATAAGAGCCGGTGCCGAAAACGTGCACGTCACCATCCGCGGCGGCATAGGCCTTGCCATCGGACGTGAGCGTGATCCCGGTGATGCCCAGTTCGCTCAACAGATGGAACTCGCCGTCATCGGCGGCCCCGTTCTGGTTCGCATCCTGCCACACGCCGAATTTGGCCCACCCGGCGTCCTGTGCGTTCAGCACGCCGTCGCCATTGCTGTCGAAGTTGGCGGCCAGTGCCTCAAGATCCGTCAGCCCATTGCCACCGAACACGAATTCACCGGAACCGCTGACTTTGCCGTCGCCATTGGCGTCAAAGGCAAGGATCCCATCGTCCGCACCGACCCATGCCGTGGCTTCCAGCAGTCCGTCGCCGTTGTAATCATGGTGCACCCCGGCAGCCAGCGAACTGAACTCGACACCGTCGCCATCGAGATCGAGCACGATGGGAACCGCACTGGATGGCGTCAGTCCATCTGCGACATGGATTGTGAAGCTATCCTGCGCGGTATCGTTATCACCATCCGGTATCGTTACGGTGAAGTTGAGATTGGCATCGACATTTTCTGTACGAACGCCAATTTCCTTGAGATTGAGCTTGATTGATCCGGCCGCTTCATAGGCGTCAACCCAAGCAAGCTCCGCCCCTGCCGGGGCCGAAACCGTGAAAATCTTTTCATTCCCATTGGTTACCAGGCGTGGATCCGCAGGGTTGTCAAAGACAAAAGATTCAGTCGTCCCATCGGTATAGTGCGCAACGAATTCGATTTTGTCGCCAACGTCAAAGTTGAAAAATGAGAACTTGACATATGTTGCGTTCGAAATCGTCTGGCCGGCAGGTGGTGTATAACCGCCCGCTCCATCATAATCGTTCAACGCTCCAAAATCGAAGCGCAGAAACTCTCCGCCATCGGAACCTTGCGGCGTCGCATCGAAATTGTTGTTGCCGAGCCCCCAGCCATTGGTGGAGCCATTGATATTGCTTTGTTGGCTCATGGTGGGAGTTCCACCATTCAACCAGGCGCTTTCCTCCCCGCTGGTAAAGCCGCCAGTCGGTCTCCAACCAGTCACAAAAACAAGATTATGCCCGCCGTCGGCAACAACGATACTATTGCTCGGGCCGGATCCGAATGCGCTTCCGCTACCGATCTCCACCGGCGTAACGGTTCCATCGAGCGGGGCGCGCAAATCGAATGTGTATTGGTCAGTGCCGGGATTAACCGTGAGCAAGAACACCAGACCCGTGGTCGGAATGCCATCGCCACCGATACCCCCGCTGCCCGTGTAGGCGTACAGAACATTCCCAACCTGCGTGGTATGGAGCGCCTGTCCTCCAGAGGTAACGTTGGTCGTGTCGTATTGGATCACCATCCCTGTGCCTACGCCATCGGCGCCACCTACGAGATGTAGCGTTCCAGTCGTTACTGTGGATGCAGGATTGTTGTTCGCGGTGCCATCCTGAATGGGGCCGAGACTCGGAACATCATCGACGATCCGCACCACCAGCGTGTCGCTGGCGCTCGTGCCGCCCGCCCCGTTCACCGTCAGCGTGACGCTGTCGTCGAAGTGGTCACCGGTCGCACCCGGCTTGGTGTCGTTGTCGATCGTCGCTTTCAGCGTGTAGCTGTAGCTGATCGTCCCCGAGGAACCCGTCCCCGAATAGCCCGTCAGCGTCAGCGTCCCTTCGCCCGTATCGACCACTCCGTTGGTCGTCCCGAACGCCATGACCTGCGCCAGCGTGAACGACGTCCCGCCGATCACAACCGTGCTGATCCCGTCCGTGGCCGAGACCGTGAAGCTGCCCGTGTCCGTTTCCTTGCTCGTCGCCGCTTCCGAGCCACTCGGGTTCAGGCCCGCTTCGTAGACCGTATTGTCCGGGTTCAGCAGCGTGGCCGACGTCACCACCGAAGCGCTGTCGTCCGCCCCCTTGACCGTGATCGTCAGCGTCGCATCCGCAGGATCGTTGTCCCCGTCCTGCATCGTGTAATGCAGCACGTAGTCCTGGCTGAACCCCGCGCCCAGCGCCTGCGTCGCCGCACGGCTGTTGTCCAGCGTGTAGCTCCACGTCCCGTCACCGTTCTGCACCAGCGTGCCGTACGTGTTCAGCGCCGCGATCGCCGCCGCATCGCCCGCGCTCCAGGTCACTGCCGGAACCTTGCCGTCCGCGCCCGGCTGACCGTTGGGGTGCAGGTCGTTCGTCAGCACATTGCCCGACACGACATTCGGCGCCGCATCTTCCGTCACCACATACGGACCGTCGTTCACCGCATGCGGCACATCGTCGACGATCCGCACCACCAGCGTGTCGCTGGCGCTCGTGCCGCCCGCCCCGTTCACCGTCAGCGTGACGCTGTCGTCGAAGTGGTCACCGGTCGCACCCGGCTTGGTGTCGTTGTCGATCGTCGCTTTCAGCGTGTAGCTGTAGCTGATCGTCCCCGAGGAACCCGTCCCCGAATAGCCCGTCAGCGTCAGCGTCCCTTCGCCCGTATCGACCACTCCGTTGGTCGTCCCGAACGCCATGACCTGCGCCAGCGTGAACGACGTCCCGCCGATCACAACCGTGCTGATCCCGTCCGTGGCCGAGACCGTGAAGCTGCCCGTGTCCGTTTCCTTGCTCGTCGCCGCTTCCGAGCCACTCGGGTTCAGGCCCGCTTCGTAGACCGTATTGTCCGGGTTCAGCAGCGTGGCCGACGTCACCACCGAAGCGCTGTCGTCCGCCCCCTTGACCGTGATCGTCAGCGTCGCATCCGCAGGATCGTTGTCCCCGTCCTGCATCGTGTAATGCAGCACGTAGTCCTGGCTGAACCCCGCGCCCAGCGCCTGCGTCGCCGCACGGCTGTTGTCCAGCGTGTAGCTCCACGTCCCGTCACCGTTCTGCACCAGCGTGCCGTACGTGTTCAGCGCCGCGATCGCCGCCGCATCGCCCGCGCTCCAGGTCACTGCCGGAACCTTGCCGTCCGCGCCCGGCTGACCGTTGGGGTGCAGGTCGTTCGTCAGCACATTGCCCGACACGACATTCGGCGCCGCATCTTCCGTCACCACATACGGACCATCGTTCACCGCATGCGGCACATCGTCGACGATCCGCACCACCAGCGTGTCGCTGGCGCTCGTGCCGCCCGCCCCGTTCACCGTCAGCGTGACGCTGTCGTCGAAGTGGTCACCGGTCGCACCCGGCTTGGTGTCGTTGTCGATCGTCGCTTTCAGCGTGTAGCTGTAGCTGATCGTCCCCGAGGAACCCGTCCCCGAATAGCCCGTCAGCGTCAGCGTCCCTTCGCCCGTATCGACCACTCCGTTGGTCGTCCCGAACGCCATGACCTGCGCCAGCGTGAACGACGTCCCGCCGATCACAACCGTGCTGATCCCGTCCGTGGCCGAGACCGTGAAGCTGCCCGTGTCCGTTTCCTTGCTCGTCGCCGCTTCCGAGCCACTCGGGTTCAGGCCCGCTTCGTAGACCGTATTGTCCGGGTTCAGCAGCGTGGCCGACGTCACCACCGAAGCGCTGTCGTCCGCCCCCTTGACCGTGATCGTCAGCGTCGCATCCGCAGGATCGTTGTCCCCGTCCTGCATCGTGTAATGCAGCACGTAGTCCTGGCTGAACCCCGCGCCCAGCGCCTGCGTCGCCGCACGGCTGTTGTCCAGCGTGTAGCTCCACGTCCCGTCACCGTTCTGCACCAGCGTGCCGTACGTGTTCAGCGCCGCGATCGCCGCCGCATCGCCCGCGCTCCAGGTCACTGCCGGAACCTTGCCGTCCGCGCCCGGCTGACCGTTGGGGTGCAGGTCGTTCGTCAGCACATTGCCCGACACGACATTCGGCGCCGCATCTTCCGTCACCACATACGGACCGTCGTTCACCGCATGCGGAACATCGTCGACGATCCGCACCACCAGCGTGTCGCTGGCGCTCGTGCCGCCCGCCCCGTTCACCGTCAGCGTGACGCTGTCGTCGAAGTGGTCACCGGTCGCACCCGGCTTGGTGTCGTTGTCGATCGTCGCTTTCAGCGTGTAGCTGTAGCTGATCGTCCCCGAGGAACCCGTCCCCGAATAGCCCGTCAGCGTCAGCGTCCCTTCGCCCGTATCGACCACTCCGTTGGTCGTCCCGAACGCCATGACCTGCGCCAGCGTGAACGACGTCCCGCCGATCACAACCGTGCTGATCCCGTCCGTGGCCGAGACCGTGAAGCTGCCCGTGTCCGTTTCCTTGCTCGTCGCCGCTTCCGAGCCACTCGGGTTCAGGCCCGCTTCGTAGACCGTATTGTCCGGGTTCAGCAGCGTGGCCGACGTCACCACCGAAGCGCTGTCGTCCGCCCCCTTGACCGTGATCGTCAGCGTCGCATCCGCAGGATCGTTGTCCCCGTCCTGCATCGTGTAATGCAGCACGTAGTCCTGGCTGAACCCCGCGCCCAGCGCCTGCGTCGCCGCACGGCTGTTGTCCAGCGTGTAGCTCCACGTCCCGTCACCGTTCTGCACCAGCGTGCCGTACGTGTTCAGCGCCGCGATCGCCGCCGCATCGCCCGCGCTCCAGGTCACTGCCGGAACCTTGCCGTCCGCGCCCGGCTGACCGTTGGGGTGCAGGTCGTTCGTCAGCACATTGCCCGACACGACATTCGGCGCCGCATCTTCCGTCACCACATACGGACCGTCGTTCACCGCATGCGGAACATCGTCGACGATCCGCACCACCAGCGTGTCGCTGGCGCTCGTGCCGCCCGCCCCGTTCACCGTCAGCGTGACGCTGTCGTCGAAGTGGTCACCGGTCGCACCCGGCTTGGTGTCGTTGTCGATCGTCGCTTTCAGCGTGTAGCTGTAGCTGATCGTCCCCGAGGAACCCGTCCCCGAATAGCCCGTCAGCGTCAGCGTCCCTTCGCCCGTATCGACCACTCCGTTGGTCGTCCCGAACGCCATGACCTGCGCCAGCGTGAACGACGTCCCGCCGATCACAACCGTGCTGATCCCGTCCGTGGCCGAGACCGTGAAGCTGCCCGTGTCCGTTTCCTTGCTCGTCGCCGCTTCCGAGCCACTCGGGTTCAGGCCCGCTTCGTAGACCGTATTGTCCGGGTTCAGCAGCGTGGCCGACGTCACCACCGAAGCGCTGTCGTCCGCCCCCTTGACCGTGATCGTCAGCGTCGCATCCGCAGGATCGTTGTCCCCGTCCTGCATCGTGTAATGCAGCACGTAGTCCTGGCTGAACCCCGCGCCCAGCGCCTGCGTCGCCGCACGGCTGTTGTCCAGCGTGTAGCTCCACGTCCCGTCACCGTTCTGCACCAGCGTGCCGTACGTGTTCAGCGCCGCGATCGCCGCCGCATCGCCCGCGCTCCAGGTCACTGCCGGAACCTTGCCGTCCGCGCCCGGCTGACCGTTGGGGTGCAGGTCGTTCGTCAGCACATTGCCCGACACGACATTCGGCGCCGCATCTTCCGTCACCACATACGGACCGTCGTTCACCGCATGCGGAACATCGTCGACGATCCGCACCACCAGCGTGTCGCTGGCGCTCGTGCCGCCCGCCCCGTTCACCGTCAGCGTGACGCTGTCGTCGAAGTGGTCACCGGTCGCACCCGGCTTGGTGTCGTTGTCGATCGTCGCTTTCAGCGTGTAGCTGTAGCTGATCGTCCCCGAGGAACCCGTCCCCGAATAGCCCGTCAGCGTCAGCGTCCCTTCGCCCGTATCGACCACTCCGTTGGTCGTCCCGAACGCCATGACCTGCGCCAGCGTGAACGACGTCCCGCCGATCACAACCGTGCTGATCCCGTCCGTGGCCGAGACCGTGAAGCTGCCCGTGTCCGTTTCCTTGCTCGTCGCCGCTTCCGAGCCACTCGGGTTCAGGCCCGCTTCGTAGACCGTATTGTCCGGGTTCAGCAGCGTGGCCGACGTCACCACCGAAGCGCTGTCGTCCGCCCCCTTGACCGTGATCGTCAGCGTCGCATCCGCAGGATCGTTGTCCCCGTCCTGCATCGTGTAATGCAGCACGTAGTCCTGGCTGAACCCCGCGCCCAGCGCCTGCGTCGCCGCACGGCTGTTGTCCAGCGTGTAGCTCCACGTCCCGTCACCGTTCTGCACCAGCGTGCCGTACGTGTTCAGCGCCGCGATCGCCGCCGCATCGCCCGCGCTCCAGGTCACTGCCGGAACCTTGCCGTCCGCGCCCGGCTGACCGTTGGGGTGCAGGTCGTTCGTCAGCACATTGCCCGACACGACATTCGGCGCCGCATCTTCCGTCACCACATACGGACCGTCGTTCACCGCATGCGGAACATCGTCGACGATCCGCACCACCAGCGTGTCGCTGGCGCTCGTGCCGCCCGCCCCGTTCACCGTCAGCGTGACGCTGTCGTCGAAGTGGTCACCGGTCGCACCCGGCTTGGTGTCGTTGTCGATCGTCGCTTTCAGCGTGTAGCTGTAGCTGATCGTCCCCGAGGAACCCGTCCCCGAATAGCCCGTCAGCGTCAGCGTCCCTTCGCCCGTATCGACCACTCCGTTGGTCGTCCCGAACGCCATGACCTGCGCCAGCGTGAACGACGTCCCGCCGATCACAACCGTGCTGATCCCGTCCGTGGCCGAGACCGTGAAGCTGCCCGTGTCCGTTTCCTTGCTCGTCGCCGCTTCCGAGCCACTCGGGTTCAGGCCCGCTTCGTAGACCGTATTGTCCGGGTTCAGCAGCGTGGCCGACGTCACCACCGAAGCGCTGTCGTCCGCCCCCTTGACCGTGATCGTCAGCGTCGCATCCGCAGGATCGTTGTCCCCGTCCTGCATCGTGTAATGCAGCACGTAGTCCTGGCTGAACCCCGCGCCCAGCGCCTGCGTCGCCGCACGGCTGTTGTCCAGCGTGTAGCTCCACGTCCCGTCACCGTTCTGCACCAGCGTGCCGTACGTGTTCAGCGCCGCGATCGCCGCCGCATCGCCCGCGCTCCAGGTCACTGCCGGAACCTTGCCGTCCGCGCCCGGCTGACCGTTGGGGTGCAGGTCGTTCGTCAGCACATTGCCCGACACGACATTCGGCGCCGCATCTTCCGTCACCACATACGGACCATCGTTCACCGCATGCGGCACATCGTCGACGATCCGCACCACCAGCGTGTCGCTGGCGCTCGTGCCGCCCGCCCCGTTCACCGTCAGCGTGACGCTGTCGTCGAAGTGGTCACCGGTCGCACCCGGCTTGGTGTCGTTGTCGATCGTCGCTTTCAGCGTGTAGCTGTAGCTGATCGTCCCCGAGGAACCCGTCCCCGAATAGCCCGTCAGCGTCAGCGTCCCTTCGCCCGTATCGACCACTCCGTTGGTCGTCCCGAACGCCATGACCTGCGCCAGCGTGAACGACGTCCCGCCGATCACAACCGTGCTGATCCCGTCCGTGGCCGAGACCGTGAAGCTGCCCGTGTCCGTTTCCTTGCTCGTCGCCGCTTCCGAGCCACTCGGGTTCAGGCCCGCTTCGTAGACCGTATTGTCCGGGTTCAGCAGCGTGGCCGACGTCACCACCGAAGCGCTGTCGTCCGCCCCCTTGACCGTGATCGTCAGCGTCGCATCCGCAGGATCGTTGTCCCCGTCCTGCATCGTGTAATGCAGCACGTAGTCCTGGCTGAACCCCGCGCCCAGCGCCTGCGTCGCCGCACGGCTGTTGTCCAGCGTGTAGCTCCACGTCCCGTCACCGTTCTGCACCAGCGTGCCGTACGTGTTCAGCGCCGCGATCGCCGCCGCATCGCCCGCGCTCCAGGTCACTGCCGGAACCTTGCCGTCCGCGCCCGGCTGACCGTTGGGGTGCAGGTCGTTCGTCAGCACATTGCCCGACACGACATTCGGCGCCGCATCTTCCGTCACCACATACGGACCGTCGTTCACCGCATGCGGAACATCATCGACGATCTCAATCGTGATCGTCGCCGGAGCCGAAGACGCCGCCCCGTCAGACACCGTCAGCGTGAACGCATCGCTCTCGGTCCCCGGGCCGTCCACCGTCGCCGAAGTCAGCGTATAGGTGTAGGTCGCAACCCCGGTTCCCGCATTGTAGCCGGTAATCTCCAGATCGCCGTACGCGCCGTGGATCACCGTGCCCACCAGGCTGCCGATCGCAACCGGGCTGCCGCCATTGAACGTCACGCTCTGCAATGTCGCCAGACCATCGGGATCCGACAGCGTGAACGTGCCCGTGGCAATATGCCCCGTGCCCGCCGTCGAGCCCGTCGGAAGACCCGATTCCAGAACCATATCATTCGCGCCGACCGGGTTGCCCGGATCGACCGTCACCACAGGCGGATCATTCACACCGGTCAGCGTCACGGTCAGGACTGCCCTGTCGCCGTCACCATCGCCATCGATCAGCGTATAGGGGAACACATCCTGCAGCGTTGCTCCGTCAGCCAAGGCATTGATCGCAACTTGGCCAGTGGCATTCAGCGTATAAGTCTGAGTCCCATCCGCATTCAGCGTCAGAGTGCCGTAGACTCCCACGAGAGTGTCGAAGACACGACTCCCCGTCCCATCCGCGCCAGGGGCATCGTTCGTATCGACATCCAAGGTCACGGATGACGGCCCTCCTGCGATAAGATTCGCCGCATCATCGGTGGCCACAGGCGTATCATCGTCGATATTGATCGGCAGCGTGCCAGCCGCGCTGTCGCCGTCGGCATCGGTGACGGTATAAGTGACGATCACATCGAGATTGTTTTCATCCTGCCCCTGCGGGTGCTGGATCGGCGCCAGTTGCGTGATCGTGTAGGCGCCGGTGTCGGGATTGACGACCACTTGCAGCACATTTACGCCATTCTGGCTGATGACCAGCGTCTGGCCATTGTTCGAAGCAATCGCGAAACCGCCATCCGCCGGCAGGACAGCCCCGGTCAGCGCGAAAGTCAGATCGCCGTCACCGCCGGAACCCGATAGAATGCCGGTGGCATTCACGCTGTCCGCATCATCGCCGACACCGCCGGGATTGCCGCCCAGGAGGACATCGTCATCGAGTTGGACGAGCGAATTTACCTCAGTCGTCGGCTCGCGATCGATGGGCAAAAAGAGTTCTTCATGCTCCGGTCTCGGGAACTGCAATTCCGTGTAGGGCAGCAGATCGCCCAGTGCATAAGCATCCTGGATCGGGCCGGTGGGATCGGCGAAGTTGCCGCCGGAACTCTGCGGGCGCCCCGCCGCCGGCTGCGGTTCGTTACCGATCAGCAACGCCGCCAGGTTCAAAGGCGGAATGGTTACCCCGTCGACCACGATTTGCGGCACATCGACAGCCCCGCCGGGGATGACATACCGCACCCCATCCGGGCCATCCACCACAAGATCGCGCCCAATCGCACGCATATCATCGAGGGAAACGCCAGCAGGCAGGACAACGATATTGTCGGCAGATACCGTCAGGACGACAGCAGCCCGGCCGCTCCCCTTGCCTGCCCCCGCAAGATGCTGCCCATCGGCCGCCAACTGCACCGCAGCTTGGTCCAGAGCGCTCTGAGCATCCGTTACAGTGAACTTGTTGCTGTCCATCTTGCCTGCCCCTAAAAATTTCGAAACTGGGTGAAGCACCCAATTCAAGCGGGGCGTAGGACTGGACAACAACGGCCGAACACATCGTTCATCGTGTCACAGTGCTATGTCAGCACTGACTCCCAAGCCCAATGCACTTTCAATCCAAGTACAATCTGCTGTCTTTTCACGACTCGCAGAACTTGATGCGCATAAGAGAGCAGGGAGCCTTCTTCATTACAAGTTCGTTAACTACTCACACAAACACGAAACTATACGGATTTACCCCGATCTTCACCTTCGAATCGCTTGACATGCGTAAAAATTACATATCTTGAAATTTAAATTGCCTATCTTTAGAATTTTAATTCCTATTAACTATATGATATTTTCAATAATACATTTCTTGCTTCTCCTGTATCGTTAAATTGTGTTTCAACTCGAAACAGGGAACGGCAGAAAGTTAGCATGGCAATTAATTTTATTCCGCGATTTATACCGTGACGATCTACCGCTTCAAAATTTTCCAATCCTTTTAATTGCCTGAAAATATTAGAAATATCCCACGTCACGATGAAGAAGCAGCACCTGACCATCCGCGTTTCAGCCATATAACGGTCAGTCCGAGGCAGTTTTTCCCGCCCTCACCAAGGCAGTTCGTAGAGAGTTATGATGCCTGTTCTTCCCTAAACGGGACACATTCTTACCCTCATGAGACGTATATCCGAACCTTCATGAGCGCGACCGAGTATCTCTCGTCCAACTGGACCGCTCGTTGGAAGCAAACCAAACATCCGGCTCGCCACTGAAATCTGATAGACGATCGTGTTGGAGGAGGGTGCTGATCGATGATCGGATTTTCCGCTGCGCATAATGGGCAGGCGATAAGTTACCTTTGATAAGCTGATGATTTGTAGCCTGGCGGATGCTTTAGAACCAGTGCTCCCAAAGCCGACAGTCGTCGAGGGGAGAGGGTAAGTTCAACCTCGCAGATGCGGAACGATCCGGCACTTGCAGCCGAACCTCTCCCCATCTCGTAATAAGCGTCCCCCCGGCTCCGCTCAGAGGGGGCGCAACGAGGTTTCGTTGTCGCGGCATGTGTCGCAATATTTTACACATCAGTACGTAGAAAAGCCGCCATTTGAGCCGAAATGGCTGAAAATCGCAATTGGCACGAAGGTTGCTTTAAGACAGATAACTTCTGGGAGGTCGTTATGAATTTACGTGCCAAGCTTCTGTTATCGTCCCTCGCTGCGAGCGCGCTCATCGCCAGCGCGCCGGCCTATGCCGATACGATCACACTCGATTCCAACTCGATCGGCAATTCGTACACGTTCAACTACAACGGGTTCTCCGGCGCCAACTCGCCGTCGATCGACGGGTTGACGGCGTCGACCACGTTCACTCTGACAGGGATTTCGGGGAACCAGTATACCTTCGATTATTCCGTCACCAACACCACCAGCGACCCGGTCAATTCGCGGATTTCATCGTTCGGTTTCAACACCGATCCGAATATCACGGGGGCTTCCTCCACCGGTGCGTTCGCCTATACCACGGTGGGCAGCAGCTACCCCAACGGAATTGGCGCGATCGACGTGTGCTTCAAGGACGCCTCGACCGGATCTTGCGCAGGCGGCGGCGGCGGTGGCATCGCCGATGGCCTGACCGGTGCGGGGACATTCATCCTCACGTTCGCCAACGCCTTGTCCAACGTCACGCTGGGTGATTTCTACGTGCGTTACCAGTCGGTCTCGGGCGCAGGCAATGTGTCCTCGGCCAGCGGCATCGGCAGCCTGACCAGCTCGACCAGTTCCTCCAGCTCGGGCGGCGAAGTGCCGGAACCGGGCGTGCTCGGCCTCCTCGGTGGCGGGCTCATCGCTCTCGGTCTGATGACCCGGCGCAAGCGCAAGGCGACGGCTGCCGCCTAACCACGATTCTTGAGGGCGCGCTCGACTTCGGAAAGGTGCGCCCCGATCGTCCGGTTCTGAGGCGCGATTTCCGCCGCCTTGCGCAGAAAACGCTGCGCTTCAGCCGGATTCTTCCCAGCCTTGAATGTCGCCCAGCCCATCGTGTCGAGCACCGAAGGGTTGTCGGGCGCCTGTTCCACCGCACGCTTGGCGAAGCCCAAAGCCTTGTCATGGTTGCCCAGCATCAGATGGGCATAGGCGGCATTGTTAAGCACCACGACATTCCGGCCATCGGTGTTGCCGAGTATCCGATCGTAAGCAACCACCGCCTTCGCCCAGTTGCCCTGGCGCATGGCGCTGTCCGCCTCGGCCAGATCGGCTGCGAGCGCCCGGACCGCGGGCTGCGAAGCACGCTTTCGATATTCTTCCGCGGATGCATCCCCGGCGGCCGTGGCAATCTTCGCCATCAGCTGCAATTCTTCGGGCCGCGCTTCGACGCTCTTGGCCACCGGGCGGAAAGTGGCAAACGCCCCCTTTGCATCGCCCGCTGCCAACTGCGCTTCCGCCAGCAATCTCTGTGCCATCCGGTTGCCGGGTTGCACCCGCGCGATCGGTCCGATCTGCGCGATTGCCTGCTCCACCTGCCCCAGATGAAGCAAGGCTTCGCCATAGAGCAGCCGGGCGCGGTCATAACGCGGCAAATCTGCTTCGGCCGCCTGCATCAGCGTGCGCACTTTGCCCCAGTCCTTGCGCGCGGCGGCGGCGCGCACCTGAAGATAAGTCAATTCGGGGTTTCTGACACCGGCTTTGGTCAGTTCGGCAAGCTGCGTTTCCATTTCAGCGGTTCGCCCCAGATCGCCAAGAATACCCGCCTGACCGATCTTGGCCGCAACACTGGTGGGGTAGCTTTTCGCCGCCTGCTCATAGCGCTTGAGCGCAAGTCCGAGATCGCCCCGCACCGCAGCCACCTGCCCGCCGACCAATAGCGAATCCAGCCCATCGGGCGCAGCCTTGAACGCGCGATTGCTCATGTCCAGCGCCGCGCCGATATCCCCTTCGAGAAGCTGGAACCGGGCATAGTCAGCAAAGGCGCGCGCATTGCCGCCCGCAGCCACTGCCTGCCGGAACTGCTCCCGCGCCCCATCGAGATTGCGTTCTTGCAGGAAGGCAAGCGCGCGCAACCGGAAGGCTTCAGCAGACTGGCTGGCGGCAACGAATTGCCTCGCTTGGGCCGGGGTCTGGCGCAGAAGCGCGGCCTCCGCCGCCAGTTCGGCCAACTCCCCCTGCGGGGGCTTTCCGGCCGCCAGCGTCGCAAGCGCGATACTGGCCCCTTCGCCATCCCCCAACGCCAACGCTGTCTTCGCGCGCAAGAGCGATATCTCGCGATTGCCAGGGGCTCCCTCAGCCGCCTCCGCCAGATGCAGCCGGGCCACGGCATAGTCGTGGGCGGCATAAGCCTCTTTCGCTTTGGTCAGCAGTTCATCGGGCGAAGGGCTGCAGGATGCCGAAGCCAGCAGGGCAGGCATGAGATATATCCATTTCATGATGCAGCTCTACCTTTCTTCCCCTAATTTTCCACTAACCAAAGCCTGCTTAGACAGGAAACCTGTCCGTTTCCCCGATCATGGCAATCCATGTAGGATAGGCTGATCGCAGGTGAAGCCATCCATGGCGTTTTGTAAATCGATGGGCGTGGCAGATCGATCAAAGCGCAACGACTGCCCCGAAGATCGCACCGGTTGCAAGGATCGCCGGTGTCACCCACGCACCCTTCAAGCGCCATGCCGCCAACAAAGCGAGGGCGAAGAGGATCACCACCGAAATCGGCGCGGATATGCGGAGCCAGGCCGCCTCGCCCAATTGCAGCAACGTCGCGCCGATAATACCCACTACGGCCGCCGCCATGCCCTCCAGCGCCCGCTGAAGCGCGGGATGATCCACGATAGCCTCCAACCGCTCATAGAATATGAGCGAGAAAGCGAAGGCGGGCAGGAACATCCCTGCGGTGATCGCGAGCGCACCGGGTAGTCCACCGGCGACATAGCCGACGAAAGTGGCAAAGATCACGAGTGGGGCCGGCAAAATTCCCGCCAGCGCGATCCCATCCAGAAAAGTTCCGTCGCCCAACCAGCCCCGCCCCACGGTGTCAGCGCGGACATAGGGAATTGCGGTGTACGCGCCGCCAAAGGTCAGCAGCCCGCCCTTCAGGCCAGCGATGAAGAGAGCAAGGACGGTCGACGGCTCATGGGCGCTAATCAGCACCACCTGCTCGCTTGGGGCGAGGTGGAAATAGACGATTAAGCCTGCGCCTGCAGCAGCGACCGCCGCGGACAGCAAAGGCTTGCCCGCGAATGCGTAGATCGCGCCGCCAAGGACCAGTGGCACCCAAAATGGCGTATCCGTGACTGTCGCCAACGCGCTACCAAGCGCGATTGCCCAGGTCAGCCGATCCATCAGGATATGTTCGCCGATACGGAAGACCGCCCGCAGGATGATCGCAAGCACGGCGATCTGGATGCCGAGAAGCGGCCCACCCCATAGCGCGTGTCCCGCAATCCAGGTGACATAGATCCACCCGGCGAGGAGCATCAGCACCAGGCCGGGCAGCATGAAACCCAACCCTGCCAGAAGCCCGCCGATGCGGCCCCGGGCGATCATGCCAAAGTGAACGCACAGTTCATGGGCTTCAGGTCCAGGCAGAACCTGCAGCACCGCGAGCAGCCTGTTGAACCGTGAGCGGTCAATCCACTGTTCTTCTTCCACAAATGCCTGACGCAGCATGGCGATCTGAGCCACAGGTCCGCCAAAGGCGAGAAACCCGAAACGCAGGAATTTGAGAAAAAGGGCGGAGAGACTGATGGCCGGAACACGGCTTTTAGCGGCGATATAATCCATAAACGCTCCTTGGCCGCAGCGCGGCGAATGGAGCGGACTTGGACGGGTGCCGTCTGATCGGGCGTCCGCATATGCCCGGCGAGGAAGCTATCGTGCATTACAGACGCCGCGTCAATGACGACGTGCCACGACATTCTGGCTATCGCGTTTGCCCCAACGCTAAAAAAGCAATCGTGAAAAGCGCGTGAAGATCGATCTGGCCCTCAGCCGATCTTCCCCGGCCGGCGCACCACCCGAACCTTGCCACTGGCGCCGCCGCCGCAGAAAAAACGGTCGCCACCATCCGCCTCCAGGCCCGAAACACCGATTCCGGGAGGCATGTCGAGGCGTTGAAGTACCTCGCCGTTCTCCGGATCTATGCGGCGGATGTCGCTGGCATCCTCTTCCCAGGTGCCGTGCCAAAGCTCACCGTCGACCCAGCTCACACCGGTGACGAAGCGATCGGACACGATAGTGCGCAGCACTGCGCCCGTCTCTGGATCGATCTGATGAATTTTGCGGTCGCGGTGCTGCCCTACCCAAAGCGATCCTTCCGCCCAGGCGAGGCCCGAAGCCCCACCCCTGCCGGGCGTTGGGATGATGGCGAGCACTTCGCCGGTTTCCCGGTCGATCTTGCGGATCACCGACTCGGCGATCTGGTAAAGATGCATGCCGTCGAAGGCGGTGCCCGCATGCGCAGGCACCTCGATCGCGCCGGTGATCGTCCCACTGTCGGGATCAAGTGCATTCACCCGGTCCCCGGACGCAAACCAGACGCGTTCACCGTCGTAGCTGACCCCGTGGATGCTCTCCAGGCCGGGAAAGGGGCCGTACTCGCGAAGGATTTCGGCTGCGGAATGTCTCACAATGCGTACTCCTTTACCATGAAAGGGGGATCGTCACCCTTTAAGGATGAGGAAGCTAACCAGCCGGCAACGGGGCCGGGAGTAACAAGCTTGTCGGGAAACCGGGCACCTGACGCACCGTCCAGCGGCAGGCGCGGCCCCGACCGAAGGAATCGGCCTTGCCTGCCGAAGCAAGCTCTTTCAGCGCGCGCTGGATGGTACGCGAACTGACATCCAGCGCCAGCGCCAGCGCCGAACTGGACCAGGCCTCCCCATCGGCGAGCAGCGCGAGGACATTGGCGTGCTCGTCCTCCTGCGGCGGTGCCAGCACGGCCACAGGGCGCGCACCGCTGGGTTGAAGCACGAAGCCGCTTTCCGTTGCGAGCACGTTCGCGAGCGGGCCCAATTCGAATCGCAGCCGGCCGATTTCGACGCGCAGACGCGCGCGATGAGTTTCATCCACCTGGCGTGCGCGGAAAGCACGCGCGAGGAGAAGCTCGCGCGAAACATCGCCGGGCCATGCCTCAGCAAGCGCGCGTACCAGTGCGAACAATACCGGACGGCGAGACAGAGGAACGACTTCCCCGTTTGCGCGGACGAGGCCCCGTAGCGCATCGACAACAAGCGTGTCCGAAGCGATCAGGGCCTCAACCTCGTCCAACCCGAGCAGCCGCTCCTCGCTTCGTGTCAGCAACCGCGCGGCTGGCGCCTCGAATGCCCGCACCGCACGCTCTACCTCTGCCACGAGCATTGCGATGCCAGTCTGCTCGGCTGCCAGCGCCGCCTTGCCAAGCGCGGCTCGGGCGGGCTCCGCCTCGATCCGCCGGATTGCGATGCCGGCGGCAACCAGCCATGCGCCGGCCCGCGAAGCAGGCGGGAGCGCGGCAGGCTCCAGCGCTTCGAGGATCGCCTGCGCTTGGTCGAGCTGCCCGATTAGAAGAAGCCGCCGCGCCTGCAGATAGCCGGCATGCGCCTCATTGGCACGGTCGCCATGTTGGCCCAGCGTCGCCCGCGCATCCTCAAGATCGTGCATTGGCTCGCTGATGTCGCGCAGGACCAGCGCAATCTCGGCCTCGGCGACACGGCAACGCGCCCGGGCCGTCGCTTCACGCGGGCCGAAACCGCGCGCGGCGCGGCGCAGGAGTTGTCTAGCAGTGTTCAGATCGCCCAGTTGCGCCATCGCCGTGCCGCGCAGTGCGACTGCCGGCGGATCCTCACGCAGCGCGACGTGCTTCAGAGCAGTGAGTGGATCGCCTTCCATGAGCGACCGGGCGGCTGCAGTGATCAGTGAGTCCATCGAAATCCCGCCACACTTGTAACTCTCACCCGTCCGGCACTGTCCCTTAGGCTTCGGATCGACTCAAGAACAGGCGGAGCATGACGATGACGGGCATTGCAAACAAGGCGCATGACAAGGCCCACTGGCTCGGTCTGGCAGCGTCGCCGACATTCGCGCTGATGGCGCTGATCGCCACAATTGACGCGCCGCCACCGGCACTCTGCGCGGCGAGCGCTCGCCTGCTTCCGATCGACGGTATGATCGTGATGTACGTTCTTATGAGCCTTTTTCACTTGCCGCCGTGGCTGAAGCTTACCGGCCGCGGTTGACCATCCAGCAGAGGAGAATGATCATGCAACATCAGATAGTATCCCGCGACGAATGGCTGATCGCGCGTAAAGCGCTGTTCGACAAGGAACGCGCCATGACCCATGCACTTGACGAATTGCGCGCCGAGCGGCGGCAATTGCCGTGGGTCCGGATCGACAAGCCCTATGTATTCCAGGGGCCGGACGGCGCGCTCACCTTAGGCGATCTTTTCGCGGGTCGCAGTCAGCTCGCGATCTATCACTTCATGTTGACACCGGGCTCGGACCACCTGTGCGAAGGATGCTCCTACACAATGGATCACGCCGATGCGGCCCGACAGCATTTCGAACATGCCGATCTCAGCTTTGCCGCCATTTCCCGTGCACCGATCGCACAGATTCAGGCCGTCAAGGCGCGGATGGGCTGGACCTTTCCCTGGGTGAGTGCGGACGAGAGTGCCTTCAACTACGATTTCGGCGTATCGTTTACAAAAGAGGACCGTGAGACCGGACGTGCGCTCTACAACTTCGGTCTGACAACGATCCAGCGCGCCTCCGACATGTTCGGCCTCAGCGTTTTTGTGAAAGACGAGCGCGGCGACATCTTCCACAGCTACTCGACCTATCATCGCGGCACTGAGCTACTCATGGGCGCGTTCAACTGGCTCGATCTGACACCCAAGGGCCGGAACGAAACCGATGGCACCATGAGCTGGATCAAGCTTCACGACGAGTATTGAGTTGTATCGCTCAATTGCATGAAGACGGCTCCGAACGGGCGGCAGCGTTCACGAGTTGCCGCTCGATATGCAAACGGCGACCATGTTGCGGCTGCCACCGCCGAGCTTCTCAAGCACCGATGCTGCTCGTAGGCTCTTGCCCCTTCTCTCTCTGGCCCTGAGACGCGAATCCGTCACGGACCTATTGTGAGTGAGTAAACACTAAAAATAATGTGCAAGCCATGATATCTGCCTGATCGACACGCCAAAGACTCCAATTAAGATTATAAATTTCACATACTTACGTGCGCACAAGCCTTTCAGACCCAAGCTTTGGGCACAAACTGAAACCCCATTGACTCCAATAAAAGAAACAGTACCGTAGCATTTACGGTGATCGTCGATAGCGCGTGGAGTTTGTGCTGCCAGGCAGCGCCTGTTGGCGTCTGCTTGGCGGTGCGGCCACCCACGTAGATGGCAGATCACGAGAAAAAAGCATCGGGAGGAATGGGATTGTGAGAAAGGCAGTATTTCTGCGTGGATCGAGCGCACTGATGTGGGCAGTCGGCGGGATGTGGGGACAATATGCTTCTGCGCAGGAGAACAGCGGTGCACAAGCCAGCTCTGGCATCGCTGACATTGTCGTTACAGCCAATCGCCGTGAAGAAAACGCCCAAACTGTGCCAGTGGCGGTGACGGCCGTATCGGGTGAACAAATCCGCGAGCTTGGCATTTCAAACGCAGCGGACCTGAACGGCAAGGTCCCTTCGGTATTCGTGACCTCGGGCGGTAATCAGAGAAACGTTGAAGTCGTTGTTATTCGGGGACAAGGGCAGACTTACCTCTCGCCTGTCGGCGTGGTGAACTATTTCAACGATGTGCCTTTGATACAGGGTGGCATCACCGCCATCCAAGGCGCCCCCGGAATGTTTTTCGATCTGGAATCGATGCAGGTGCTGCGCGGTCCGCAGGGCACATTGTTCGGACGCAACACCACAGGTGGTGCGGTTCTTCTCGGACCCAAGAAGCCGACAAGCGAATTTGACGGCTACGTGCAGGGGCAGATCGGAAACTACAAGGATCGTGAATTTGAGGGGGCGATTAACCTGCCTCTCATCGATGACAAATTGATGGTTCGTGCGGCGTTCAAGAAAGTCGACCGTGACGGGTATACCAAGGATGTCGGCCCCCAGGCATTCGGGCTATCCAAGCTTTGTGCGCCGCCTGCAATCGGTTCCGCAGGGGGATGCGCGGTAAGCGATGGCTTTGCCGGCAAGGACTATGACGACCGGCATTACTGGCATGCGCGGATCGGCATATTGGCCCGGCCGACTGAAACCATCGAAAACTATCTCGTCGCCTATTATGCCAAGTCCCACGACAACGGATCGGGGTTTGTCGTCAACGATTTCCGGATGAATGCCACTGGCAATCCCTACGATGTAAGTGTGGCGACGATCGCTGCGATGAACGTCTATAATGTCAACAATCCAACGAGTCCGATCGGATTTGATGCGGCAGGTATCTATACCGCCAACCAGTTGGCACTGCAGATCTTGAACCGGCAGAAGGCGCTGGGACCGCGTAAGACCGCTGTCAACGGTGATACGTTTGAACAAACCAAGTCATGGGGCATTATCAACACGTTGAGCGTGGATTTGTCCGATACGATGCTGATCAAGAGCATTACCGGCTACCAACGGCTCAAACAGAATTTCAACTGGGATCTGGATGGATCGATCCTGCCTATTCTGGCCATGACAGAGCCATTCACAACGGGCGCTGCCAGTGCAGAGGCGCCAGAATGGCTTGTGGGCCGCCCCGGCGATCCGGTCAAAATTGCCGATACGAGCCTGTTTACGCAGGAACTGCAACTTCAAGGCTCAGCGCTGGACAGAAAACTGCAGTATGTCGTCGGCGGCTTTTACAGCAAACAAAAGCCCCAAGGCTTGCAGGCCACGGGGTCGTTCAACGCGGGTAGCCCCAATCCCGGAACATTCTACGCGATCACCACCAAGGCCAAGGCGCTTTTTGCGCAAGCAACACTCGATTTCGGTGCGTTCACTCCGGCTCTCGATGGCCTCCGACTCACTGGCGGCATCCGCCGAACATGGGATGAACTGGATGGTTCGCGTTATGCTTCCAATTTCGTTCTCGATCCCGTGGTACTGCATGAAAAGCTGAAATCGCGCGCTACCACATGGACTGTCGGGCTCGATTATCAAGCGAGCAGCGGGCTGCTGGTCTATGGCAAAATCGCGCGCGGCTACAAGGCAGGCGCGTTCAACTACTCAGGCGCGGATATTCGCCAGATTACCGCCGATCCCGAATATGTCACCAGCTATGAATTGGGCTTCAAATCCGATTTCGATGTCGGTGCGATGCCTGTCAGGCTGAATGCGAACGTGTTCCATGTCGATTATAAAGACATCCAGAGAGCTGCCGGGCTGAATACGCCCAATGGATGCGGCACTCCGGCAGCATCGCCGCGATGCGCGCTCCTCGGCAATACGACTGGCCTCGATCAGGGGGCAGTGACTTTCAACGCGGACAAGGCACAAATGCGCGGCCTCGAAGTGGAAATGATTCTCCAGCCAGTTGAAGGCCTGCGTCTATCGGGAAGCTATTCCTATATCGACGCCAAGTACAAGAAGTTCATCCAGAACATTACCGGCAGCGGTCTCGAAACCCGGATCGATACCTGTAATGGCGAAGCCCAGTTGATCTATGGTGTTGCCACCCCGCTGGATTTTTCCTGCATCCCCTTCCAGCTTACGCCCAAGAACCTCGTCAATCTCAATGCGCGCTACGAACTTCCGCTGGGTGAAACTGTGGGGACGCTGGTCCTTGGTGCGAACTACAGCTGGGTAGACAAGATCTACAACAGCGCAACAACGACGCCACGGGATGATATCCATGCCTGGATGGATGCCTACGGAAAACTCGATCTGTCGCTGGAATGGCAAAGCATCATGGGTTCCAACTTCGATCTGCGCGTGTTCGGGACCAACGTGACAGACAAGGTCTATCGCACCAATGCCTATATCGGATTGCGCGGCGCATCCGGTTTCACCCAATCGCTCTACGGAGAGCCGCGTATGTATGGGGCGTCACTCCGTTATCGTTTCGGCGCAAGCGCCAACTAACGCGTGAGCGTTCGTTTGCTTTAGCCAATATTCCGAAATCGAAGGGACACGATATGACAGCTATCTCAAAAACCAAGTTCGGCTTTACCAAACTGATCGTCAATGATGAGGAGGCGATGGCCGATTACTATTGCAATGTGTACGGCCTC
This sequence comes from Caenibius sp. WL, assembly GCF_019803445.1. Classification (NCBI taxonomy): domain Bacteria; kingdom Pseudomonadati; phylum Pseudomonadota; class Alphaproteobacteria; order Sphingomonadales; family Erythrobacteraceae; genus Caenibius; species Caenibius sp. WL. The sequence goes on along the minus strand of NZ_CP081844.1, from coordinate 788,055 downwards.
AATAAGATCCAACGCGTACAAACCGACGATAGCGGAGCAGGCGGCGCCATTCGTGAGGTCATTCTCGGGCATGGGGATACCATGGCGGGAGAAACGCTTGTCATGTTCAAGTTCCTCAACCGCACCCCTCCGGTAGAACAGGAAGTGATCCTGGGCTTTATCACGGATGATCTGGATGCCTTGGCCCAGCGCGTCATCGACCACGGAGGCAAGCACGTGGATGCTATCAAGAGCATGCCTGAGCACGGCGTGCGGGTGCTATTCACCACCGATCCGGAAGGCCGGTTGAGCGAGAATGTGGAGCTCATTGCCTCCTGATACGGACCTTTTGCCGCCTTGCACAGATGACAGATTTGCCTTAATAGAACATATACGTATCATTTAATGAAGTGTTGCGGCAGGCCGAGCCCACCTGCGGAAGACAGATTCTATGAAACCCGGCTCGGTCCTTGCCCGCACATACGGCTTCAAGCCCGAAGGAGAGACATTGTGAACAGCGCATCCTTTTTCCGGCCCGTGTCACCACCTCGCATTATCGAAGGTGCTTTCACCGAAGATCAGCATCAACGTATGTTGGACGTCGTGCGTCAAAATGGCCCGTGGTCGTTGATCCTCGCCCAGCACTTCAAATCTCCTGATGAGGTGGTCGCCACCACCTCGGGGGCAGTGCCCGAGGGCTTCACCCCCACTTGGGACATGTTCCTTTCGCCGGTATTTCGCGGCTATTTTGCCAAGGCCAGCACGGTCCTCCACCCCGAGATCGAGGATTGTTTCTTCAACAAGACATTTCTCGATCTGGTGCGGGCCTATTGGAAAGCGGACTATGCCACTCCCGAGAACATGCTCTTCAACATTCAGGGGCCATGCCAGGGTGGAGCCAATCCGCATCTCGACGCCACACGCTACCGCGGCATCTCGATGCACAATTCGCCGGTCTGGCTGATGAACACCATGACCAAGACCGGCCTGTTCGAACACTGGCGCGCCAAGAAGGCGCAGGTCATCACCTGGTACTACAAGGGCAAAGTCGGCGGCGGCTTCACGTGCTGGCCCGATGGGCCGCAGGCCGAACCGCATCAAATCAAAGCGCCCATGTGGGGCCGCGCGGTGGTGGTCGAAAACGAAATGATGTTCCACACCGCCGAATCCAACGGGCCTGCCGCCATGCGCCACCCCCAAGGGCTGGCAATCAATTCGCTTATGGCTCCCGATCCCGCTGTGGCGGGCGGATGGCAGATCACGACTGACGGGGTCGCGATACAGCAAATTCCGGAAGAAGAGTTTCGCTTTCTGATCCACTGGGGAGCCGACATCTATACCGATTATGCCGAACTCAAAGTGGCTTTGGATCATACAGATGATCTCACCCACGAGCAGGTGTTCGATATGATCATCGCTGACCTGCGCAAGCGCGGGGAAACTTTCGAGGTGCCGAGCGATCCGCTGACCGACCAGAAGTTCATTGGCTTGCTCACGAGAATTTATGACCCCGGCCAACCGGCGATCTTCCCACCCGAACCGGAAGAGGCAATAGCCGCCTGATTTGTTGCCTGGTGGCGCAATAGTGTCATCAGGCGATAAAAATCACGTTTCCCGCATGGCGCTCAGGGGCTGGGCGAGACAACCCGCCCTCCGCAGTTTTGCTATCCATCACCCCTGCATGCCCTTAAAAGAAGGCCATGGCTGACGATACGACCACAACGCTGCTACCGAAGCGGGGGCGCCCAAGCCTCGCCCGAGCCAAGGCTATCGACCGTATAATCATAGAACAGGCACGGGGGATGTTTTTTACCGAGGGTTTCGATGCCGTATCGATGGAGCAGGTCGCCAATGGGGCGGGTATCTCCAAAGTCACCCTCTATGCGCGCCATCCGTCGAAAGAAGACCTGTTTACCGCAGTCGTGCTCGATATGATCGGTCAATGGGCGCAGGAAGCATCCCGGTTCGACCATCTCCTGACTGCCGATATCGCACAGCGTCTGCGTCACCATGCGCATCTGATGGTGAAATCCCTGAGCCAACCGGAAGTCATCGCCTTCCAGCGCGTTTTGCTTGGAATGCAGCACCGGTTTCCACAATTGGCTGACGCTGTAGCTGATGCGGGATATCGCTACATGGTTAGTATCATGCGGCAGGATATTCTCGATGCTGCCGAGCGCGACGGCATCCCCGTCAAGGATGCCGACGGTGTCGCCCGGATGATCGTGGTATCCATCGGCGGCTACCAGTTATACGAAGTGCCGAACGGCAAGCTTACCCGTGAAGAATTGCTCGCCCACGCCGATCGGACAATTGAACTTGCTATGGCAGCAAGGGCAAACTGGTGAGCCCTGCCACCCTTTATCTGTTGCTATTCGTAGCCCCAGATCTGAATGATCAGTTGCTATGAGGCTCGTCCTTGTAGATCGCGTCGATCATGACGGTTTTCAGCTCAACGCCTTAAAATTTTCTGTTCAGTCGGGTGCGAAGTCATAGCTGAAGTGGTCTGGGCGGTTTCAAAGGCGAAGGTTGAGATAGCTGCCCTTCGCCGGGGTTCGTACATTTGTCGCTTTGGCATTTACAGCCTAGACTGACGCCATGATCGCTCGCAACAACCGGCCTGTCATCATCGTTGGGGGCGGTCCGGCCGGTATGATGGCCGGGCTGTTGTTTGCGCGTGCAGGCGTGCAGACCGTAGTCTTGGAGAAACATCGGGACTTTCTCCGGGATTTTCGGGGAGACACCGTTCACCCGTCGACACTGGATATCTTCAGCGAACTCGGCCTTCTCGACGCGCTCCTCGCGCGCGAACACGATAAGGTGGAGGTTATCGGTGCGGTCATCGGTGGCCAGGAATATCGGATCGCGGACTTCACGCGATTGCCTGGCCCAGCGCGCTTCATCGCCATGATGCCGCAATGGCACTTCCTCGATTTCGTGGCGGAGCAGGCGCGGTTGTCCCCCGCCTTCTCCCTACGCATGCAAACGGAAGTGGTCCGGCTGATCGAGGGTGCAGAGCGGGTCGAGGGCGTGTGGCTCGCCAGTGGCGAGACGCTGGAAGGCGCATTGGTCATCGCCGCCGACGGACGCGGCTCGATTCTGCGCAAGGCCGCCGGGCTGCCGCGAAAGGATCTGGGCGCACCGATCGACGTGCTCTGGTTTCGCGTCCCCAAGCCTCGAACCCCCGACAATCGCACCCAAGGCTATATCGACAGAGGTGAGATGATCGTCACCATCGATCGAGGCGATTATTTTCAATGTGCGCGCGTTATCGAGAAGGGTGCGGCGGAGCGGATACGATCCGCCGGCCTGGAACGTTTCCGAGCGGATATCGTGGCGACGGTTCCGCCGCTTGCCGCATATATCGGCGCCATCGCCGATTGGGACGATGTGAAACTCCTGACCGTATCCCTTGATCGCCTGACCCGCTGGCACCGGCCCGGCCTGCTCGCGATCGGAGACGCGGCACACGCCATGTCCCCTGTTGGGGGCGTCGGCATCAACCTTGCGATTCAGGATGCCGTTGCGGCGGCGAATATCCTGGCCGCACCGCTCGCTCGCGGCGTAGATCCCGATCCACTGCTGCATCGCGTGCAGAAACGTCGGATGCTCGCCGTCAAAGTGATCCAGGCCGTACAGCGCGCCATTCACCGCAACGTCATCGGCGCGGCCATGCGTGACACGGCCCCTCGTGCCCCGGCGATGATCCATCTTCTGCAAGCCGTTCCCGCGCTGCAAGCGCTGCCGGCATGGTTGCTGGGCCTCGGCATCCGCCGCGAGCATATCGCGAACAGGAGCGCGCTGCCGCATGATGGACGATCGGCTTGAACCGGAGCCGACTTCTGCCTCCGGTTCAACACGGACAAGCAGAAGCTGGTATAAGCATGATCGACCATCGACAATAGCAAGTGCTAGCATACCGGACATTCAGACAGCATTTGCAGCCGCCCGAAAGCCATCATTCTTTCAGCGATAGAAATGCCCCGCTGTTGTACAGGCTCTGCACAGAGGTCTTTTCAGCGGAGCCCGTGTTCTTCCGGGCCTTTGTCATGATCTCGGATTGCACTCCGAGTCTTCTGCGGATCTCCCCGCCACTGATCACATCGCCGGATCTTGAGTTTGACGAGATCAAACACTGAGCATTTAATGTGAATTTAATGCGCTTCCCAGCGATAACCCTGCGATTTTTTACACGGTGTGGATGCATCTCGGGCTCTGATTGAAGGAGCCTTCGCATGACATTCGATCTTGCTCTTGCCGGTATCGCGGCACTGGGGCTGCTGGCCTATCTGACACTCGTGCTCATCCGGCCGGAGCGCTTCTGATGGAGCACGCGTCGCTGTTCCAGCGCGAACTGGTCGCCCCGGCCATCCGCGATTCCTTCACCAAGCTCGATCCGCGTACGCTGGTGCGCAATCCGGTGATGTTCACGACCACCATCGTCGCCGCGACCGCCACGGCAATCCTCACGCGTGGTATCGTGGGTGGAGCGAATGACATCGTCTTTCAGGCCCAGCTGGTGTTCTGGCTCTGGCTCACCGTGCTGTTCGGCAATTTCGCCGAAGCACTCGCCGAAGGGCGCGGAAAGGCGCAGGCGAAAGCTCTGCGCGACACCAAGGACAGCCTTGTCGCCCTACGGATTGGGAAGAACGGCGGGATGGAGAATATCCCGGCAACGCAGCTACGCCTCGGCGACGTTGTGCTGGTGAGAGAAGGCAATCAGATTCCCGCGGATGGTGAGGTGGTGGCTGGCGTTGCATCGGTCAACGAGGCTGCCATCACTGGCGAAAGCGCGCCCGTAATCCGCGAGGCCGGGGGCGACCGTTCGGCGGTGACCGCGGGCACCACAGTCATATCCGACCAGATCCGCGTGAAAGTGACGGCGGAACCGGGCAACGGCTTTCTCGACCGAATGATCGCGTTGGTTGAAGGCGCGAGCAGGCAGAAGACGCCCAACGAGGTCGCGCTCACCATTCTGCTCACCGGGCTGACGCTGATTTTCCTCGTCGCGGTGGGGACTTTGCCGGCCTTCGCCAGTTATGCTGGCGGTTCAATCGCGGTGCCGGTGCTCATCGCGCTGTTCGTGGCGCTGATCCCGACCACGATCTCAGGTCTGCTGTCGGCCATCGGCATCGCGGGGATGGATCGCCTGATTCGCTTCAACGTGCTGGCCAAGTCAGGCCGCGCGGTCGAGGCGGCAGGCGATATCGGCACGCTGCTGCTCGACAAGACCGGCACGATCACCATCGGTGATCGACAAGCCACCGAGTTCGTGCCGCTGCCCGGTGTCGCCGAAGCCGATCTGATCGGCGCCGCGCGTCTGTCGAGCCTTGCCGATACCACGCCCGAGGGGCGCTCGATCGTCACGCTGGCGGATGGCGGCGAGGATTTGCCGCCCGACGCCCGGACCGTTGCCTTCTCGGCGCAGACGCGCGTCAGCGGAATCGATCTGCCCGGCCGTGCGATCCGCAAGGGTGCGGTCGACGCCGTTCTCAAGCCGGGCGGCTTCCCCGAGGACACGGTGCTCGCACTGAAGAAGATTACCGACAGGATTGCCCAGACCGGCGGCACCCCGCTGGCAGTGGTCGAGAATAACCGTCTGCTGGGGGCGATTCACCTGAAGGACGTGATCAAATCGGGTATTCGCGAACGGTTCGTCGAGCTACGCCGGATGGGCATTCGCACGGTGATGATCACGGGCGACAACCCGCTCACTGCCGCCGCGATCGCTGCGGAGGCAGGCGTCGACGATTTCCTCGCCGAGGCCGCCCCCGAGGACAAGCTCGCATATATCCGCAAGGAACAGTCCGAGGGCAAGCTGGTCGCGATGTGCGGCGATGGCACCAACGATGCTCCGGCACTCGCCCAGTCCGACGTGGGCGTGGCGATGAACACCGGCACCCAGGCCGCGCGCGAGGCAGGCAACATGGTCGATCTCGACAGCGATCCGACCAAGCTGATCGAGGTCGTTGGCATCGGCAAGCAGTTGCTGATGACACGCGGCAGCCTGACAACCTTCTCGATCGCCAACGATGTGGCGAAGTATTTCGCCATTCTCCCGGCGATTTTCGTGGTGCTCTATCCGGCGCTCGGCGCGCTCAACCTGATGGGACTGGCGAGCCCGCAGAGCGCGATCCTGTCGGCGATCATCTTCAATGCGGTGATCATCCCGCTACTGGTGCCGCTGGCATTGAAGGGTGTGAAATATCGCCCGATGCCTGCGGCCAGCCAGCTGCTGCGCAACCTTGGCATCTATGGTGCCGGCGGCATCGTGGCCCCCTTCATCGGCATCAAGCTCATCGATGTGGTCGTCGCCGGCCTCGGCCTCGCGTAAGCCGCGAAAGGAAAACCATGCTCATTGCAATCCTTACCGCGATCCTGGTCGTCGGCGGCACCGCACTGCTCTCCTGGCCGCTCGGCAAGTATATGGCGGCGCTGTTCTCCAACCGTTTCGTGCGGGCCGATGGCCTGTTCACCCGCGCCATGGGCGGCGCCCCGGCGCAGGACTGGAAGCAGTATTCGATCGCCCTGCTAGCCTTCAACGCGGTCATGTTCATCTTCGTGTTTGGCCTACTTGCGCTCCAGCACGTGTTGCCGCTCAATCCCGACCGCCAGGGCCCGGCGAGCCTAGATCTGGTATTCAACACGGCCGCGTCGTTCACCACCAACACCAATCTGCAGCACTATTCGGGCGAACGCACCTGGAGCTATCTCGCGCAACTGGGCGGGCTGATGTGGCTGCAGTTCGTTTCGGCGGCGACCGGCATCGCCGCGCTCGCCGCATTGGCGCGCGGGATCGCCGGCAAGGGTGATATGGGCAATTTCTTCCTCGACTTGCAGCGCGCGGCCTTCGGCGTACTGCTGCCGTTGGCCATCGTCGCCGCCGCAATGATAGTGCTGGCGGGTGTGCCTATGACTTTCGAAGGCGCGGCGCACGTAACCACGTTGGAGGGGGCTACGCAGACGATCGCGCGCGGACCCGCCGCTGCTTTCGTCGCGATCAAGCAACTCGGCACCAATGGCGGCGGTTTCTTCGGTCCGAACTCGACGCACCCGCTTGAGAACCCCAGCTTCTGGTCGAACGCTGTCGAGATGATCGCAATCGTGCTGATCCCGATGGCGTGCGTGTGGATGTTCGGGCGCCTGATCGGGCGGATGAAGCACGCCAGGGTAGTGTTCGGCGTTATGACAATGCTGCTGCTGGTCAAACTCACCGCCGCGGTCTGCTTCGAGATGGCACCCACGGAAGCTTTCGCCAGCTTTCCTGTGATGAACGATGTCGGCAACTTCGAGGGCAAGGAGCTACGCCTCGGCGCCGCCACCGGCCCTCTGTGGGCAGTGCTCACCACCTCGACCAGCAACGGCTCGGTCGGCGCGATGCATGACAGCCTCAATCCCCTCACGGGACTCGTGCCGATGGCGGGGATGTGGCTCAACGAGACCTTCGGCGGGGCTGGCGTCGGCATGATCAACATGTTCCTCTACATCGTTGTCGCGGTCTTCGTGGCGGGCATGATGGTAGGCCGGACGCCCGAGTATCTCGGCCACCGGATCGAGGGGCGGGAAATGCGGCTCGCAGTGCTGGCGCTGATCAGTCACCCGGTGCTGATTCTCGGCGGCACGGCGCTGTTCGCGGCGACCGCCTGGGGCGCAGGGACGGTAGCCAACCCAGGTGCGCACGGGTTCTCCGAAATCCTCTACGAGTTCAGCTCGGCAGCGGCCAACAATGGCTCGGGGTTCGAGGGGCTTGGCGACAACACCGCGCCATGGAACATCGCCACGGGTTTCGTGATGCTGATCGGCCGCTACTTGCCGATGATCGTGCCGCTGGCGATTGTGGGCTCGCTGATGGCCAAGCGCCGCAATGCGGAGAGCGCCGGCACGCTCAGTGTGGAAGCCGGCACTTTCGGCGTGATGCTGCTGATTACCATCCTGATCTTCGGCGCGCTGACGTTCTTCCCCGCCGCTGCGCTCGGCCCGATCGCCGAACATCTCACCTTCATGCTCTGATGGCAGCCAGAGACAAGGAATCGATACGATGAACTACCTGTTTCCCTCGCTCCGCCTCTGGCTGATGACGATCCTCGTTTGCGTAATCGGCTATACCGCCTTGCTGCTGGGCTTCGCACAGATCTTCGCGCCCTGGCAGGCCAACGGCTCGATCATTGAGATCGACGGCCGGGCCATCGGCAGCGAACTCGTGGCGCAGGACTTCACCAGTCCGCTCTATTTCTGGCCGCGCCCTTCGGCCGCCGGTTACGACGGCATGGACGCGGTGGGCAGCAACCTCTCGCCTACCAGCAAAGACCTTGCTGCCCGCGCCGCCCAGACGATCGCGCGTTACGGCGCGACGTCCGACAACCCTGTGCCCGCCGACCTCGTGGCGGCTTCGGGCAGCGGGCTCGATCCGCATATCTCGCTCGCCGGTGCGCTCTATCAGGCCCGACGAGTGGCAAGGGCGCGCAGGTTACCCGAGGGCAAGGTCCGCAAGCTCGCCTACGATGCGGCCATCGCACCCGGCGGCGTGTTCGCACCCGAACCGATCGTGAACGTGCTGCAACTCAATCTGGCCCTCGACCGGTTAGAGGAATAAGCGAGTCTTTCGATGGACAACCGCCGCCCCGCCAATGACGCAGAACGCTTCCTTCGCCTCGCCAGGCAGGAGCGACGCGGGCGGCTGACCATCTATCTCGGCGCGGCGCCGGGGGTGGGCAAGACCTACCGCATGCTACAGGAAGCGGCACGGCGGAAGGCGGAAGGCGTTGACGTGGTGGTAGGTGCTGCCGAAACCCACGGCCGCAGCGATACCGCTGCACTGCTCGAACCTCTCGAAATCCTCCCAAGACAAGCTTTCGACCACGAGGGGCACCGGCTGGAAGAGTTCGACATCGACGCGGCGCTCGTACGGCGCCCCGGACTGATCCTGGTCGATGAGTTGGCGCACACCAACGCCTCCGGTTGCCGCCACCCCAAGCGTTGGCAGGATGTCGCCGAATTGCTCGTCGCAGGAATCGACGTCGCCACCACGATCAACATCCAGCACATCGAAAGCCTCAACGACGTTGTTGCCGGTTTTACCCATATCCGCGTGCGCGAGACGGTGCCGGACAACATCCTTGAACATGCCGAGATCATCGCCGTCGACCTGCCGCCCGAAGCGCTGATCGAGCGGCTGGAGGCGGGCAAGGTCTACCTTCCCGACACCGCCGGGCGCGCGCTGGCCAACTTCTTCACCCCGACCAAGCTCGCCGCCCTGCGCGAAATGGCGCTGCGCTTCGCCGCGGGCAGTGTGGATCGGCGGCTTGCTGACCAACTGGAAGCCAGCGGCGAGAAAGGGAAATTCGTCGCTGGCGACAGGCTGATGGTTGCAGTCAGCCCAGGCAAGAGCGGCGCGCGCGTGGTCCGGCAGGCCAAGCGCATTGCTGACATGTTTCACGCGCCGTGGACCGCAGTGGTGGTTGAGAGCGGTAGCGCACGCGCTGTGCGCGGCATCCAACGCGAGCAGCTCGCCGACAATCTCGCGCTGGCCTCCTCGCTCGGCGCCTCGCTGCTTACGGTCGCGGCCACCGATGTCGGCCAGGCTCTGGTGGATCAGGCCAAGGAACTGCGCGCAAGCCAGATCGTGATCGGCAAGAGCCGCCGCAGCCGGTGGTTTGAATGGCGCCACGGCTCGATAGCGCAGGAGGTGATCCGGCGGGCGAAGGAGGTCGCAGTCCTCGTCGTCCCGCTTGAGGAGGCGGACGAGAAGCCTCAACGGGCCGGCGAACCGCACCCCTATCGCGACCCTGCCATCGCGCTGGTTCTGATCGCGGCCACCGTGGGGCTGATCGAACTGGCGCAGCCATGGATATCAGCCAGCGCTATAGATCTTCTGCTGCTTCTGCCGGTGATATTTTCCGCCACATTGCTGCGCATGAGCGGCGCCATATGGTCTGCCATCTGGGCGGCACTGGCATTCAACTTCTTCTTCACCGCGCCTTATCACACGCTGTCGATCTACAGCACCGCCGATGTCATCACCTTCGCGGTTCTGGCCCTGGTTGCGGGCGTCGTTGGCACACTGGCCGGGCGCGTGCGCCGACAGGCACAGACCAGCGCAGGGGTCGCGCGCCTCAACGCCTCGCTCGCCCGGTTCGCGGGGTTGATGGGGGGCCTGTCCGACAGCGAAGAAACAGCGCGCGTGGCCTGCCATGAAATCGGTGGCCTGCTGGATGTGGAAGCTATCGTCGTTACAGTCGAAGACGCCCAGGTGGTCCTGCGCGGTAACGCCAAATACACCCGGCTCGACATGGTCGACGAAGCGGCCGTGCGCTGGACACTCGAGCATGGCGAACCGGCAGGGCGCGACACTGGCACGCTCAACGCATCCGACTGGCAGTTCCATCCGCTCAAGACCGCGCTCGGCACGATGGGCGCGCTCGGGCTCGCCCGGCCATCGCAGCAACGGGTGATCCGGCCCGACGAAGCCACGCTGCTGGCCTCGTTGGTCGACCAGACCGCGCTGGCGCACGAGCGGCTGTTATTGGAAGCGCAGGCGCGGCAGGTGGACACATTGCGCGAGCGCGACCGGCTGCGCGGCGCGCTGCTGGGCAGTATTGCCCACGACTTGCGCACTCCGCTTACCGCCGTCATCGCCGCCGCCGAGGCGATCCCCGCTGAAGGCACCTTCGCCGAGGAAGTGCGCATCGCACGCGGCGAATCGCGCCGGCTGCAGCGCTTCCTCAATGATCTGCTTGAAGCGTCTCGTATCGAAAACGGTGCGATCGAGCCCAAATGGGAAAGCATCGACCTGACCGATGTGATCACTTCCGTGCTGCGTGACCTCAGGCAGGACGGGCCTGATACGCGGGTCGAAACCGCCATCGACACCGAATGTCCACTGGTGCGCAGCGATCCGCTGCTGCTGCGCCATGTGCTGATTAACCTGATCGATAACGCACTCAAATTCTCGCCGCCGGGCAGCAAGGTCACGGTCGAGGTGCAGTGTGAGGAGCGAGCCATCATCTGCCGGGTGGCCGACCGCGGCCCCGGCCTGCCAGCCGAGAGCAACGCGCTGTTCGACCGTTTCTATCGCCTCGAAGGTAGCGACCGTGTTGGCGGATCGGGCCTGGGCCTGTGGATCGCAAAGAACTTTACCGAGGCGGTGGGCGGGACTATTTCCGCCGGGAACCGCGCGGGCGGCGGAGCGACGTTCGCGATCTCGTTGCCGACAACCCCCGCGCAGGCTGGCGAGGATGCCTGCGATGCGTAGCGATGTGCTGATCGTCGATGATGAACCGGCGATCCGGCGACTGCTCATGGGCGCGCTCGACCGAAGCGGCCTGACGCATATGGAAGCTGCCACTGCCGGAGAGGCGCTGCGCCTCGCGAGCGCACAGCCCGCGCCGCTCGTGACGCTGCTTGATCTCGGCCTCCCCGATCGTGATGGGCTCGAGATCGTTTCCCAGCTCGCAAAGCTGGGGCTCGCGGTGATCGTGCTCACCGCGCGCGATGCGACCGAGGAGAAGGTCGCCGCGCTTGACCTCGGCGCCGACGATTTCGTGACCAAGCCCTTCGACAGCGAGGAATTGCTAGCCCGCGTCCGCTCGGCGCTCCGCCGCAAATCAGGTTTGACGGGGGACCCGCATCGCCGCGAATTTGCCGGTGGGTCGATCGATCGAGGCACTCACAGCGTGACGCTGAATGGCCATAACGTCGATCTTACCCCCCGTGAATTCAATCTGTTATGGGCTCTGGCCGACAGCCCAGGGCGCGTCGTCACGCATGAATGCCTGCTCGTGACCGTGTGGGGAGCTGCGCATCGGCACGATCTGGATTATCTTCGCGTTGCCGTTCGGGCTTTGCGCCGAAAGATGGAAGCCAATCCTAGCCAGCCGCGCCTGCTCATTAACGAACCCGGCATTGGCTATCGGGTGGCGGTAGATTAGATTCTTCTATCGCCTTCTGGCCAAGGCGTTGGGCATTCCGGCCGATAGCTGTCATTCCACGCGACAGCCAAAGCGGCGTTGTTTCGTCGTCGTATCGCGCCTATGCCTTCCCTCCTGCATGAAACCCATGCCGGAGAACGCTGCATGGACCAGAAGCTCACGGAGGCCCAGCTGGATGCCTATCTGGCCCGGATCGGCATCGCCCGGCCCGAGCAGGCCGATATCGCGGCGCTGAAAGCAATCCATCAGGGGCATGCGCTCGGTTTCACCTGGGAAGCTATCGATTGTTTCATGGGCTGGCCCTCCAGCCTCGCGCCACAGGCCATCTTCACCAAGATGGTCGAAGAGCGCCGGGGCGGCTGGTGCTATGAGATGAACGGGCTGCTGGGCGCAGCCCTGTCTGCCTGCGGCTTCGCGGTGACGCGGCTCTGCGGCGGTGTCCGGCGCGCGGATATGGGCGATCTGGCGATCGGTAATCACTTGACGCTGCGGATCGACTTCGAAGAACCCTGGCTGGCCGAAGCGGGATTGGGCGATGCCCTTGTCGATCCGGTTCCGCTCGTCATTGGCCCGATTGCCCAGAACGGGTATGATTTCGCGATCGAGCCGGCTGACGGCGATTGGCTGCGCTTCCATAATCATGCTTATGGTGGCGCTCCGACCTTCGATTTCCGCCCCGACCATACCGATGAAGCTGCGCTGGCCGGTGCTCAACGCTGGCTGATGGAAAACGATGCATCACCCTTTCGTGCCAATCTGGTGATACAACGCCATTTCCCGGATCGGATCGAAAGTCTGGTGAATGCGACCTGGCGGACAATCTCGCCGCAGGGTGTCGTCGAGCGGCCGGTCGGTGACTTCTCCGCCTTCGCATCCCTGCTGGAAAATGTCTTCCAGATAGATCCGCCGCGATGTGAAGCGATTTGGAGCCGAGTCAACGAGAACTCCGGCACATAATAAACCTCAGCTATCGCCGACATAACGGCCGTTCGGAGCGCGAAATACGCTCCCCGAACCTTGCCGTTGACGGATACCGAGCCTGTGTTGCCTGACGGCCGACACACGGCGATCCTGTTTCAGCGTTATTACGGCGCGACAACTGGCTTTTCGGCCCAAATCTCGATCCTCAGCCCGGAAGGTAAGATTTCTGAAGGTGGCAACGCAGTTCGCGCTGACGACAATTATGGTGCGGCACGCGTAGGGGCTGGGGTCTCATCCGATATGCCGCGAAGTCGCTCCCTATTCATGCAGGACGAAGAAGTTTCCGGGGGTGAGGATCGCTTATCAAGCCATCAACGGCAGCACCAAAGAAGCGGCCATTGAGTGATGCATCCAGCTCCAGGGAGCGAAGGGCGGCTTCTGGCTTTCACGCTTGAGCCGGAATGCCCCAAATGCCTAGTGCAACTGCTCTATACAGTAACGATATCGATCCTAGTCTCCGCTGGCCTTCCCATTGCAGAAACTTGATTCGTATTCCTGTTTGCTCGCTCTGACTGATGAATTCCACTGCAAGAGCTTAAGGGAAACCGAGCATTTGCCTCACGGCTCATACCATGGAGACTATGCGAATGTGGGGCAATAGGTGGGCGCTAAACAAAATTGAGTAAAACTCAAATAAAACAGAGCACTATATCGCGAAATGGCGGTGCTGTCAGTCCGATGCGAACTGCTCTCCGTTTGGCAGATTCCGGTCTTTGAGTACGCGTGCTCAGACCATGAGGTTTTGCCACTCAGCTAAGGCAGCTGAGCGGCGGGCTTTGTAAGTCTCTCTGTCGACGAGATGACGCTCCTGGTTGAAATGGTTGTGAACGTTGGCATGAACCGAAGCAAACTTCTGTAACGACTTCATCTGTCGAAACCTCAGCATCGCCCGCTCTCGTCGCCGGAACGGCAGGTGGCTGTTCTCCACCCGGTTGTTCACATAGCGGCCGACCTCCTGCTTCTGTTCGCAGCCCAAGTCCTGCATCGCAGCCTTGTAGGAACGAAGCCCATCGGTGGTGATGGTCTCCACTGATGCGTGGCGCTTGAGCGTCCTCTTCATGAACCGCAGAGCTGCGGCTTTATCGCGGGTTTTAGTGACGCAACTCTCGAGGATCTTGCCCTCGTGATCGACGGCCCGCCAGAGATATATCATCTCGCCGTTCAGCTTCACGTACATCTCATCGAGGTGCCAGCGCCAGTGCCGGAAGCCCCGCATCCGGCTGGTCCGCTGCCTGCGGATATCGGCAGCGAACAAAGGCCCGAACCGGTTCCACCACAACCGCACGGTTTCATGACACAGGTCGATGCCGCGCTCGAATAGCAGATCCTCGACATGCCGCAGCGATAGCGGAAACCTCACATAGAGCATCACCACCATCCGGATGACCTCCGGTGAGGAGTGGAAGTATCGGAACGGATTGGCCGATTTGCGTGGTCTGGGCATGAGCCTGCCTTACCCCGCAACCATCGCTCAGCGAATCGGTGCAATCCCTTTGACAGCACCACCGGAACGGATTGGCTGGTTTGCGAGGACGGGACATCGCCCCGCCCTACCCCGCAACCATCACTCATCCAATCAGTGGGTGCTGTCAGTCCGATGCGAACTGCTCTCCGTTCGGCAGAATCCGGTCTTTGAGAGGGAAGCATCAGGCCATGAGGGTTTGCCACTCAGCTAAGGCAGCTGAGCGGCGGGCCTTGTAAGTCTGTCTGTCGACGAGATGACGCTCCTGGCTGAAATGGTTGTGAACGTTGGCATGGACCGAGGCGAACTTCTGTAATGACTTCATCTGTCGAAATCGCAGCATCGCTCGCTCTCGCCGCCGGAACGGCAAATGGCTGTTCTCCACCCGGTTGTTCGCATAGCGGCCGACCTCCTGCTTCTGTTCGCAGCCGAGGTCCTTCATCCCAGCCTTGTAGGAACGAAGCCCGTCGGTGGTGATGGTCTCCACTGTCCCGTGGCGCTTGAGCGTCCTCTTCATGAAACGCAAAGCCGCGGCTTTGTCCCGGGTCTTCGTGACGTAGCTCTCGAGGATCTCTCCCTCGTGATCGACCGCGCGCCATAGGTACACCATCTCACCGTTCAATTTGACGTACATCTCATCGAGGTGCCAGCGCCAGTGCCGGAAGCCCCGCATCCGGCTGGTCCGCTGCCGACGGATGTCAGCAGCAAACAAAGGCCCGAACCGGTTCCACCACAGCCGCACGGTTTCATGGCACAGGTCGATCCCACGCTCGAACAGCAGATCTTCGACATTCCGCAGCGATAGTGGAAAGCGCACGTAGAGCATCACCACCATCCGGATGACCTCTGGCGAGGAATGGAAATATCGGAACGGATTGGCTGGTTTGCGAGGACGGGGCATCGCCCCGCCCTACCCATTCAAGCACTCGGTGCAATCCCGCTGATAGAACCATCGGTGCAGTTGCTTTGACAGCCCCCGGGAGAGCCCCATCCCCAAAAACTAGCGCAGCAGGCCCAGCTTTTGCCCGAGCCGTGCGACAGGAAGCAGCGTTCGGCGCAGAAGGAGTTCCTGTTGCGGCCGGTAGAGTACGGCTCTGGGTTTTTCTAGCGGGAACGGCAACGTGTCGGGCGCGTCATTGGCCAAACCTTCGGCCAGCAATTTGCCCATCAGCGGCGCCATGACATTGCCCCAGGCGTTGAAATGCATGAGGCCGTAGACCCCGCCCCCCATATCATACGCACCCGGAAATTCGCGGGTTCGCATGGCCACGCGCCCAGTCCAGTACTGATCCAGTCGGATATCCATCGCACGGCTTTCCGGCCAGACGGTGTGTATCCATGCAAGCTGGTTGCGGAAATGCGCCTCCCCGTCCTGCGGGTGCGATACCGATGGCAGCGATGACAGGATCAACCGGCCATGACGATCCTTGACCAGCGGGTTGAGATCGACCGGCACCTGCGCCAGCGTTGCCCCACCCGGCATGATCAGCGCATCCGCCTCTGCCCCAAGCGGTTTGGTGGTCAGGGCATAGGCTGTGAGCGGATAGAAGCAAGTTTCAAACGCGGGCACGATGTCGGTGGGATAGGCCGCGGTGCAGAATACCACCCGGTCCGCCAGCACATCCCCCTGCGCGGTGCGCACACGCCAGCGTGTGCCGACCGGCTCGAGCGAGAGCGCCTCGCTTCCGCCATAGACCTTCGCCCCCAGCGCCGCCGCACGCGCGATTATGCCATGGGTCAGAAGGTAGGGGTTCACCCGCCCGCCGTTTTCAAACATCACACCGTACGGGTAATACGTGCTCCCCATCGCTGCCTGCATATCGGCGGCCCCAAGCAGGTATACTTTCTGGAACCCATCGCGTTCGAGATAGGCAAAGGCATCGCGGAACTTTTCAAACTCGCCCCGGCTCACCGCCGCATTAAGGTAGCCCGAACGCACCGCATCGCAATCAATCCCATGCTTTTCCGCCAGATCGAACGGGATTGTGTGATGCGCTCGAAATGCCTCACGGAAGGCTTTGCCGCCCATAGGGAAGCTGTCCAGCAGCGCCATATCCTTGAAGATCGGCAGGACATGCCCGGCATTGCGTCCCGAGGCGCCCCAGCCCGGCTGGCGGGTTTCCAGCACCGCCACGCTGAGCCCAGCCTCTGCTAGATGCAGCGCCAGCGAACTGCCCGCAAGCCCCGCACCCACTACCACCACATCAGCATCGATGCTCTGGTCCAGCACAGGATAGGACGGCGCCTCTCCTTCGGGCCGGGTCCACCCACTCTGCCCCACAGGCACCAGCCCTCGATTATGGAGGGCAAAGCTGCCCCGGCTCTTGCGGTCTGCCGCTATCGGAGTTTTCTGCCGTGCAAGCACCCCGATGGCCGTCCCTGCCAGCAGCGCGCCAGCCCCCAGAAGTGCGCGCTGTTTTCCCCGCATGATCCGCTCCTTGTCCCCCGTCAGAACTTGTAGCGCACCGAGGCGCCATACATACGCGGTTCGCCATAGAGCGATGCCTGCGAGCCCAACGACAGATACGTTCCGGTGTTGGAAATGCGGTAGGTCTTGTTCGCGACATTGGTCATGAACAGCGTCAGATCCACCGGCAATTGCATCACATCGCTCCAGTTCAGTGACATGTTGAGCACCCCGTACCCCTTCATCAGCAGGCCCGGCTCCCCCCCGCCAGCCTGCGCCTCGGGCAGCTCTTCCGGAACGGTCGTGGCAGTCTGCCACTGCTTGCCGGTGTAGGCATAGACGGCAGAGAAGACGAGTTTGCCAACCTCTTCCGGCACCGGCAGCGTGAAGCGACCGGCAATGTTGAACTGGTTCTTCGGCAGATAGGGCATCGGTACGCACGACAGATCGATCGTGCCGCTTGCGACATGCCCTGAACAATCGAGCTGTGACAGCAGTGGATCGACATCGATCTTGAACGATTTGTAGCGCGAGGACATGTGCGAATAGCTACCCGACAGTTCGATTGCCCTCGACAGATGCAGCACCGCTTCAAGCTCCACACCCTTGATCCGAGCGGAAGCTGCGTTGAACACCGCCGCCCCGCCTGCATAGGACACCGGATTGAAGTCTGCCCCGGCAATCTGGATATTGGTGTAGTCGGTTTTGAACACATCCGCGTTGAGCGTGAGGCTAGCCCCTTCGCCAAAGCGCACTTTCGACTTCACCCCGGCTTCATAGGTTTTCACATATTCGGGATTGTACGTCAGATTGCGCGCGTTCACCGCCAGCAGGTTTATCCCGCCAGTTTTGTAACCGCGGCTGATCTTGCCATAGAACAGAACATCAGGTGTCGCCTGATAATCGAGCCCAATCGTCCAGGTCGGCTTGCTAGAGCGTCCCCTGGCATGCAACGCGCAGTCGCTGAGCCGCGTGGGGACCACCATCACACCGTTGGTGCAGGCCACCACGTTGCTAGCGTCATCCAGCGCCGCCGTGCCGCCCGCCCCGCGATAACGATCCCAAGTATAGCGCAAGCCGCCGGTCAGCTTGAGCCCGTCCAGCGTATCGCTGAACGCCCCAAAATCGAGCGCAGCCTGCGCATAGAGCGCCACCGCGCTGGTGGTGTACCGCCCGCCTGACAGCGATGGCGAAAAGAACGTCGCCCCCTTGTTGGTCGCGAGGCGACTGCCCGGCGTGCCGGTATGTTCGTAATAGACCCCGGCGGTGTACTGGAACTTGTCCGACAGGGCCGAACCCTGAAGCTGGAATTCCTCTGTGAACTGGCGGACATTGTCGGCGGGCTCGGTGCCCATTCCGGTCTGGTAGATGGCCAGCGGCATACCATCGCCGTCAAAGCCCGACAGCGCGCGCAGTTCACCATAGCTGATGATGTTGCGCAGGGTCAGCGTGTCGTTCAGTTCGACCTTGAGCTGGTCGATCACGTTCCAGCCGGATATCTTGCTGCGCAGCGGACTAGGCCCCAGCGCCACCCTGCGCGGTCCCCTTTCTGCCTGTGCCGCCATCATATCGGTGACAACAGAACATCCGGCGCCAAGACCAAGCCCCGCGCAGCCCCCCACAGAGCCAAGCACCCCGTCAAGCAACGCGGTGTTGTACCGCCCGATTACATAGCCCGCGCCATGGCTGGTGCTGCGCGTTCCGGTCACCATCAAATAGTTTTCGATGCGATCCGTCGGCGTCCACGTCACCCCCAGACGCCCAGTGTAATAGTGACGGTTGTCGTAATCGGTGCCGGTCAGCACGTCTTTGGTGAACCCTTCGCGGTCCACAAAACGTCCCGCCATGCGAATTTTCAATGTATCGCTGATCGGCACGTTGATTACGCCTTCGACTTCGCGGTCGCGGTAATTGCCCGCCTGCACCTGCACATATCCTTCAAACTTGTCGGTCGGCCGGCTCGGTTCAAGCAGAACCGCACCGCCCGTACTGTTGCGGCCAAACAGCGTGCCTTGGGGCCCGCGCAACACCTGAATATTGGCAAGGTCGAGGAATTGCCCCGGCGTGCCCTGCAGCGTCACCACGCGCCCGGCGACCAGCGGCACTTCGGCCAGATAGGTCACCACCGCCGGCGCGGCCGTGTAGTTCGTGCCCTGCCCACGAATGGCAATCGTTTCGACATCGCGGCTCTGTCCCCCGGCCGATACCGATAGCGAAGGCACCTGCCCCTGCAGATCCTGCCCACCCACAATACGCCGTTCCTGCAACATTTCGGCGGTGAGTGCGGTAATCGCCACAGGCACTTTCTGGGCCGACTCTTCCCTTCTGCGGGCGGTTACGATGATTTCATCGGGATCGGTTCTGGCAGCGGACGCCGCAGGCGTGTCTTGCGCCAGTACCGCAGCCGGCACCAGCATCTGTACCAAGCCGACGGTTAACGCGAGCTGGGAAACGCGCCCAAGTGCACGATAGACGGATTGTTGTTTTGCCATAACAGGCCCCTCCCGGATATGTTTTCACCTCCTGCGCAACCAGATCACACAGGGACTCTTTTCTTATTATCGATACATATGATTCTTTTGATTGCGTCAACTAGAAAACGCAAGAGGCAGTATGTCGCCTGATTCGCATCCTGAAACACACGGCACGTGCGCCAAATATATCAGCCATAGAATTATATTAGACTGTTTTTACGTATATTTTTTTGGAACTAGGATAATGCCAGATTCAGGTATCCACCACGGAACCGCGCAACCCACGGAAGTCGAAACCTTTCTTGCGCAAACAGACTGCAGGATTATTGAACCATTAAGCTCATTAATATTTGCAAAATGGGTCTTAACGATTGCGCTGAGGTAGTGGATGTGGGACAGTTTTCGGGCACATATAAACGGACAGGAAGGATACCCGGATGGATCACGACGAACTCGCCGCAACTTATGGCTTTGCCAACGCCGTTCACGCGGGGGGACTGGTTTTCTTTGCCGGGCAGATCGGGATGACCTCCGATGGCAGCACCCCCACCGACCCTGCCGAGCAATATGCGCTGGCCTTCGCCACGCTCGGCAAGGCGCTGGCGGCAGAAGGATGCAGCACGAACGACCTTGTCGAACTGGTCAGCTTTCACACCCATTACCCGGCACATATGGATCTGTTTATGCAGGCCAAGGCCGCATTCCTGGGCACGGCCCTGCCGACATGGACCGCCATTGGCGCCGCCGCGCTCGGTACGCCCGACACGCTGGTGGAGATAAAGGCAACGGCCCGTTCGCCCCGCGCCGTCTGACACACCAACCAATCGTGCCATGCACGCCATCATCCGTACGGCCCATAGCAGCGCGCAGGATGACAATCACCCGCCCTGCAGCTAGGGCCGGGTAGGCAGACGAGGCACAGCATGGGCGTGTGGGAGAATGACAGTTTGACCGAGCAAGCAAGTGCAAAAAAGGCCCGGCCCGGTGGCCGCACCGAACGTGTGCGCAAGGCCGTGGCCGATGCGGTAATCGATCTGATCCGTGAAGAGGGTATCGAATTTGAAATTCAGGCCGTTGCCCAGCGCTCCGGCGTTGGGCGCGCGACGATTTTTCGCCGCTGGCCCGACCGTGCCAGCCTGATCGGGGAAGCGCTGGCCGAACATACCTCGCATTTCGAAGTGCACCTGACCGGCGACTGGGAACAGGATTTTCGCCGAATTGCCGCTGATCTGCGCGTGTTTTTCAGCGCTCCGGCGGAACAGGCGTTCAATCGCACCATGCTCTCGGCCAACAGCGCCGAATTCAACGCGCAGATGCTCGCCTACTGGGAGCCGGTGATCAACAAGATCAAGGCACCGCTCGAAGCCGCGCGACTGACCGGCGCGATTGACGAAAGCACCGATGTCGAAGCCGTCGTGCAGATGCTGACCTGCACCCTAACGATTGAATCTCTGGTTGCCGAATTCCACGATTTGGCGGGGCCCCGGCTGAGCGACGTGCTGATTGATCAACTGTGCCGTGGGCTGAGACCACCAGAGAAGCAGCAGAGCAAATCGGACAAGGCGCGCGCACATCGCTGATTTCATGACGCCCTTTCCCTCCGCGTAGTCCTCTCAATTGACAGCCATACACCTTGCACTCTAATGATACATATGAATCATTAGATAGAGCTGCGCGCCGTCGAACGCGCACGGCGTGGAGAGGTGCAGTGCGGGCGGCAAGCGAATACGATTATATTATTGTTGGAGCCGGTTCGGCGGGATGCGTTCTGGCCAACCGTCTGTCGGCAAGGCCCGATCTGCGCGTGCTCCTGCTCGAGGCGGGCGGCAAAGACAGCAGCCCGATGATCCACATGCCCGCCGGGTTCTTCCCGATGCTGCTGGGAAGCAAGTTCAAATGGCAGTATGAAACCGCACCGCAGCGACATCTTGACCTGCGCGTTCTGGCCGATGCCCGCGGCAAGGTTCTCGGGGGCAGCAGTTCGATCAACGGTATGTGCTACAGCCGCGGCGCGCCTGAAATCTACGATCTGTGGGCCGCAGAAGGCAACGCCGGATGGGCTTACGCCGATGTCCTGCCCTATTTCAAACAGGCTGAAGGCAACGAACATGGCGAAGACGCCTTTCACGGCGGCGACGGCCCGCTGGCGGTGACCCGCGCGCAAATCACCAACCCAGCGCAGCAGGCCTGGATCGACGCTGCGCTGGAGGCTGGCTATCCCTATAGCGAGGATCACAATGGCAGCGCGCCCGAAGGGTTCGGCCCGTCCGATCGCACAATCAAGCGCGGACGCCGGATCAGTACCGCCGTCGCCTATCTCGATCCCGTTTGCAAACGCGGCAATCTGCACATCGAAACACATGCCTTTGTCACGCGCATCCTGTTCGACATTAGCCGCCGCGCGATCGGCGTCGAATTCCGGCAGGGGCAGGAAACACGCCAGGCCTTCGCCGCGCGCGAAGTCATTGCCAGTGGTGGGACATTCCAGTCCGCCCAATTGCTGATGCTGTCGGGGATTGGCGATGCCGACGTACTGGCGCCGCTGGGCATTACCCCGCTGATCGATCTCAAGGGCGTGGGGCAAAACCTGCACGACCACATCGGCACTAGCGTACAGATCACCTGCCCCGAGCCTGTGTCCGATTTCGCGCTGGTCAGCAGCCCTTGGAAACTGGGCATAGCCGCGCTGCGCTATTTCACCACGCACGGCGGGCCGCTGGCGGGTAACAGCACCGATGCCGTGGCCTATCTCCGGTCGGGTGCGCCAGGGCACAACGAACTGGATCTCAAATACTATTTTCTGCCGATGCTGATCGGCGCCGGCGTGGACCTGCCGCAGGAGCACGGTTTTTCCAACCTGATCATCCTGACGCGTCCGGAAAGCCGGGGACAAATGACTTTGCGTTCTGCCAATCCCCACGATGCACCGCTGATCGATACCAATTACCTGGCCCACGAACGCGACCGTGAAGTGCTCCGGCGCGGGGTGCGAATGGCACGCGAAATCCTAGCCCAGCCGGCCTATGACCGCTATCGCGGGCGCGAATTCCTGCCCGGAGCGAACCTCACCACCGACGCTCAACTCAACGCATTTTTTCGCAGCACCTGCGAGGTCAATTACGAAGCGGTGGGATCATGCCGTATGGGCCACGATGATCGCGCCGTGGTGGACGATCAGCTCAGGGTCCACGGGATCGCCGGGCTCAGGGTCGTCGATGGATCGGTGATGCCGCGCATCACCACAGGCGACCCCAACGCAGCGATTATCATGATCGCGGAAAAAGCGGCCGAGATGATCCTACAGGGTTGATGACCCTGTGCGGTGCGTGAAAGTACCCGCCCCAGACTTTCACGCATCGGCCCGTTCAGCACGCTAGAACGCGCCGCCGGATAACCATGGTGAGCATGGCTGAAAGCGCGCTGAGAACCCCGCAAATGAGGAACAACACGCCATAACCGCCGGTCCATTGCTCCACCATTGAAGACATCAGCGGCGCCATCGCACCGATCAGCCCCACCGCCGCCAGCGCGTAGCTGAGGATCGCGGCAAAGTGGCGTCCGCCAATCAGATCGCGCATCAGCATCGGCCCGATCTGGATCTGGATGGAGGAACTGATCCCCCAGCCCACCACGAACAGGCCGAGCGCGAGCCAGCCAGTCATACCGCCAGCAAATGCCCCGACAATGGCCACAGTGCCGACACCCTGTACCCACAGCCCGATCGGCAGCACTTTGGCCGCGCCCAGACGGTCAGCCAGCGCGCCAGTGATGATCCCCGCCGGAACGCTGAACAGGTTGGCGCAGCCATAGACCATGACAGCCTGCGCCATGGTGTAGCCCCCGCCAAAAAGGTAGCTGACTACGGTGAACAGCACCGCCTGAATACTGAGCTGGGCCAGCACAATCGCTCCCATAAGCGCCCAGACGTCGCCCGCGTGGAAAGCCTGTCTGACCGTCAGCCCCGCCTCGTCACCCCCGTTTTCCGCCTCTATCGCCATCGCCGCAGGCTGCGGCAGGAACGGCAGCAGCACGCACGATGCGGCCACCACCGCACCGGTCCCCTGCAAGGTTATGCGCCAGCCCCATTGGGCAATCATATCCGACACCAGCAGGGGCAGCCCGGCGGCCGCCCCTGCCATCGCGGCAAAGTAGATGCCCAGCCCCAGCCCGCGCTTGTGATGGAAATAGTTAGTGATGAGGGGAATGCTGGCCACGGTGGTGGCCGCCGCCGCACCAGCCCCGATCAGCGCGAAGCCTGCCCAGAACATCGGCACATAATGCGCCGAGGCCGTCAGCCAGCACCCCGCGGCCACGAACAAGGCGCCCGCCCCGATCACCAGCCGCGCCCTGATCCGTTCCAGCGCATAACCTGCGCCAATTCCAGCCAGACTGAGGCACAGCAGCAGCAGCGTTCCGGCGATCCCCAGCGTAACCGTACCCCAATGCTCCACCTGTTCGATCACCGGCGCATAGAGACTGAGCGTGGCGATCAGCCCGCCGGTAACCAGCGAACTGACTACGCACAGCACCGCCAGTGCCCCCCAGCGCGTGGTGCGCTGTGCTGCATGCGCTGCCTCTGTGATACCCGGCGTTGCTGCGAGCACGCCTGTATCAGAGCGCATGCGCGGCCAGCAGATCGAGCGGGTTGCGATTGTCCACCGCGCCGAGGAACCCCTCGCCGCGCTCTAGCCCGTCGTGCAGCCCGAAACCCAAGAGTTCCTGTGCCCGCCGCGGCAAGGTCCGCACCCGGTCGAGCGACACCGACAGGCAATTGTTTTCCTCTGTCCGCAGCCAGCCGAGGCAGAAGCTCATATGCATGCCGCGTCGCACAGCAACGGTCTCGTTCGCCCCTGCCCCGTGCAGCGTGGCGCCGAGGTATAGCACGGCAGAGCCCGCCGGCATTTCGGCGATCTCCACTTCATGCGGCTCTGCGACGCGCTCCTCAGGCCAAAGGTGGCTGCCCGGAACGACGCGGGTGGCACCCGACTGCGCGGTAAAATCGGTCAGCGCGATAACCGAGGCGAATTGCCGATGTGGCATCGTATTGCCCAACGCACGCGGCCAGACATCCTGATCGCGATGGAGCATCTGATCTCCCGATCCCGGCCCGCGCTGGAGCACATGGCCGATGTTAAGATAATAGTCCGCGCACGATGGCCGCAGGAAATGATCGCCCAACGCCGCATAGAGCGAGTGAAGCAGAATTTGCTCTACAAACGTGTCTGAATGGGCCGCCAACCCGGTCACATGTTTGGTTTGCGCGCCGTGAAACGCCTCTACAGCGGCATTGGGTGAACCATGGTTGGAGCAGCGTGCATCCAGGAGCGGATCGAGTTCCGCATTGAAGCGATCCCGCACATCCTCGGATAGGAACTGTTCGACAATCACCGTGCCATCGCCCGCAATCGCGGCAACAATCTCACCAATTGCGGCATCCCGGGCAAACCGCTTCAACTCCGCCATGGTCTCTCCTCAACCCATTTAATGGGATTTATGTATTATTAAGCGAGAGAATGGGACGGTGTCAACGAGAACTGATCAGTGAGGTGTGAATAGCCCTAGATTTCGGAACGCCTTCCATCTTAATTTTGGGGATAGGAGACGATGATTGGGAAGATCAATTTCAGTGATGAGTTCAAGCGTGATTTGGTGGCGCAGATCACCAAACGTGGGTATCCGGTGACGGAGGTTACCTAAGTCCGCACCGTGGAAGGCTTTGCTTATCTGACTGTAGCGATCGACTTCTACTCGCGCGGTGTGGTAGGTTGGTCAATGCAGATGACCTGACCCCGTGATTTCCACCAGCGCAAATTAGGGCCCGATCTCATTGAAAGCCCCTTTCTCCAGCCTATATTGGAAGCGCGGGCCGGGCCCCTCTGGCGATCGTTAGGATCGTGATGTCGGACCGCATCGGGGTTTCTCGATGTCGGCTCGACCTGTTCCATGGGTAAGCAGCATCGATACCTCGCGTGATCCCAACGGGAGCTTATCTGATGGTGCATTCGACAGATGATCTCAGTTCCTGGTCTCCGGTTGGCATCGAACACCGCCAAAGGAGATTTAAGCAATGACAGGTCCAGCTGTGGGTATGCCGTGCCCGGTATGTAAGACTCCACTCGCCATGAGTGATCGGCAGGGGGTAGAAATCGATTATTGCCCGCAATGCCGTGGGGTTTGGCTTGATCGCGGCGAACTTGACAAGATTATCGAGCGTAGCATGGCCAACGACACCCGATCCCAGGCGGCGGCACCATCGCAGACATATGTACAAAGTGCTCCGTCAAATTCCTGGGGACACCAAAGCGGGCATCACAAGGGATACCCCAAGCGGCGAAAATCCTTCCTGGAGGAACTGTTCGACTAGCAAATGGAGCTACAAGCAGCCGGTCCACTTTGCCCTTGGACAACCCCACCGAAATGGGCCGACTGCTTCTGGCTATAGATATGTCCTTGCCCGTGGTCGCAGTGACGTGAAGACCGTTCCAGCCTTCTGATTGATAAATTTGCGCACACGGTACACCGCTGGACCCGTACAGCGGTGGCAATCATGCTCCAAAAATTCGAAGGTCTAGATTTCGATCTGGCTTCCCAGTTCAATCACGCGATTAGTAGGTAACTTGAAAGACTCCATCGCACTTTCCGCATTACGGACCATTCCGGCAAACAGCTTCTCTCGCCAAATGGCCATGCCAGGCCGCCGGGAGGCGATGAGCGTCTGGCGTGAGAGAAAATAGCTTGTATCCATCGGGGTGAACGGGCCGCCTGCCCTCTCCTCAAGCAGAAGTTCGGCGGGGATATCGACTTCATCCATAAAGCCGTATCGCAGCACTATGCGATAAAAACCCTCACCCAGTTCCTCAACCTCACGACGTTTCTCCTGCGACACGTGCGGCACGCTTTCCGTTCTCATCGTGAGGAAGACGACCCGCTCGTGCAGGATATGGTTGTGCTTCAGGTTGTGCAGCAGGCCAATCGGAATTCCGTCTGCGTTGGCCGAGAGAAACACTGCTGTCCCCGGCACACGCCCGGCTCTTGCTATCGATTTGAGGAAGATGTCAGTCGGTAATGCCCCTTCCTGCAGGCGCGCATGCATCAGGCGCCGCCCCGTTGCCCATGTGGTAAGCATCGTAAAGACCACCCCTGCCACAAGCAGCGGAAACCATCCGCCATCGGGAATCTTGGTCACGTTTGATGCGAAGTAGAGGCCATCAATGATCAGGAACAGTAAGGTCACCGCCCCGGCCAGAAGCGGATGCCATTTCCAGACGGTAAAAGTCAGCACACCGAGCATGCAGGCGGTAATGAACATCGTCCCTGTTACAGCGATGCCATAGGCAGCTGCCAGATTGCTGGAGTTCTTGAAGCCGATCACCAGCATGATCACCATGACAAGCAGGCCCCAGTTGATCACGGGCACATAAATCTGGCCTGCCGCCTTTGCGCTGGTGTGGACGATACGCAAACGCGGGAGGAAGCCCAGTTGCACTGCCTGCCGTGAAACGGAATAGGCTCCCGAAATTACGGCCTGACTGGCAATGATAGTCGCCATCGTGGCTAGTGCGACCAGCGGCAAACGGGCCCATTCCGGGGCCAGCAGAAAAAACGGATTGGCTGCTGCACCGGGATTTTCAATCAGAAGCGCCGACTGGCCCAGATAGTTGATGAGCAAGCAGGGGAAAGCGATATAAAGCCAGGAGATCATGATCGCTTTGCGCCCAAAATGGCCCATGTCAGCGTAAAGCGCTTCCGCCCCTGTAACGGCAAGCACAACCGAGCCCAGCGCCAGGAATGCGAGTGCGGGATCGATCAGGAAAAACTCTAATGCAAAATGGGGGCTAAGGGCCCACAAAACCTCAGGCGCTCTTGCAATCCCCGCCAGCCCCATCACCGCAAGAGCGAGGAAATAGATGATCATGATTGGGCCGAACAGCTTGCCCATCGCAGCCGTTCCTCGTGATTGAATTGCGAACAGTCCGACCAGAATTCCCACGGAGATGGGAAGAACCCAATCAGCCAAACCTTCGTTCACAATGGTCAGCCCCTCGACGGCGGACAGCACCGAGATAGCCGGTGTAATAATGGCATCGCCGTAGAACAACGCGGCCGCGATGAGTCCGAGCATAGCGATTAACGGGCTCCAGCGGCTTTCACCCAGCTTCCGCCCGAGCAAGGCGAGAAGAGCAAGGCTACCGCCCTCCCCCTTGTTGTCTGCACGCAAAATCATGAAGACATATTTGACTGTGACGACAAGCGTCATTGTCCAGAAGATTAGCGATAGCACCCCGAAGACATGTGCATGATCGACCGTCAGAGGATGATGACCGACGAAGCTTTCCTTCAGGGCATAAAGCGGGGAAGTACCGATATCACCGAACACCACGCCCAAGGCCCCCACAGTCAGGGCGGATAGGCTTTCAGGATGATGATTTTGCTCGGTTTGATCGCTCATGCCGCGTACATAATCTCAGGCTATCTGATGTGCCATCGGCTTTACGGCTTCTTTCTTTCAGTCAGGTCGCAGATCTCGCTAGCTCTTATCTGGTGCCTGTTGTCCACCGACAGAGCGGTCATTCGCGGCGTGTAAGGACAGAAATTTCTCGGGCGAGCTTAATGAAGGCCTTGAAAGCGGCAGAAGGATTTCGCCGGCTAGGGTAATAGAGGCACAGCGGATTGAGCGGCGGGGTCCAGTCTTCCAGAAGCTGGATCAGGCGGCCCGAGGCGAGATCGTCACGAACATCGTGCTCCATGAAAAAGCCGATGCCAACACCTTCAAGGGCCGCGATCCGGGACAGGCTTGCTTCATCGAGCGTGATCGGGCCCTGCACATCAATCTGCAGCGGCTCGCCATTCTTCTCGAAATGCCATCGATAGGGTGCGCCATTGGGCAGGCGGATGCAGAGGCATATGTGGCCGAGAAGATCCGACGGCACGCGCGGCCGGTTTTTGCCCTTAAGATATGATGGAGAAGCCACGACGGAGAAGCGTCGAGCGGGCCCCAGCGGTAACGCGATCATGTCACTCGGAACGAGGTCGGCGCTTCGGACCCCCAGATCGAAGCCGTCCGCCACGACATCGACCAGCCGCCCTTCGGTTACCAAGTCGATATGGACCTGCGGATAGCGACGGAGGAACTCCAGAATGAGCGGAGAGAATATCTCCCGCGCGGCGGTTGCGAAGGCGTTGATGCGCAAGGTTCCGGACGGGGTTTCCTGCTGGGATCTCACCGCCTCCATCGCCTCGTGGATCGTCCCCAATGCCGGCCCCACTCGCTCGACAAAGGATCGCCCGGCATCGGTCAGCGACACACTGCGGGTCGTGCGATTGAAGAGCCGGACGCCAAGCTGCCGCTCCAGTTTGCCGATGGCATTGCTCAACGCGGTGGTCGACATACCGAGCTCCAGCGCCGCAGCGCGAAAGGAGCCTCTCCGCACAATGGCGAGCACCGCTTCAAGCTCGATGAAACTCTGCCTGATCATTGTCCCGCTAATCGCAACGCAACATGCTTCTTTATCCCGATTATCGCCAGCCGCGTCCATCCCTATGTCAGTCGGCGACAATGGCGGGTGCCCATGCTCCCGTCGGTCGGCAACCTAAGGAGAGAACAATGGCCATCGATCTACCGAACCCGATAGCTGCCTATTTCGAGGCTGACAGACAGAAGGGTGCCGAAGCGATCGCCCGGTGTTTCACCGAAAATGCGGTGGTCAAGGATGAGGGCCGTACTTACACAAGCCGCGAGGCGATCCGGCGATGGAAAGCACACTCCGCCAATAAATATAGCTATGCGGCCGAACCGGTGGCCATCGGACACGATAATGGCCGGATCATAGTAGCCAGCCATCTCGTGGGCGACTTCCCCGGCAGCCCAGTGGATCTACGTTACTTCTTCGTTCTACAGGGTGACGAGATCGCCGAACTGGAGATCGTCCCATGACCAGTTTTCTCACGCTGGAGGGAAAGCGGGTGCTGATAACCTCCGGCACGCGGGGAGCGGGCGCGGCCACGGTAAACCTGTTTCGCCAACTCGGCGCCCAGGTTCTGACAACCGCCCGGACGAAGCCTGACGCGCTCCCGGAAGAGCTCTTCATTGCTGCTGATCTGACAACCGCCGCAGGCTGTTCAGTGCTGGCCAGCGCTACCAGGGAGCGGCTCGGTCATTTGGACGTCATCGTCCACATGCTTGGCGGTTCGAGCGCGCCGGCCGGCGGCTTCTCCGCGCTGCGCGACGCCGAGTGGTTGAAGGAGCTGGACCTGAACCTGATGCCGGCCGTCCGCCTTGATCGCGACCTCGTGCCAGACATGGTGTCGCGTGGCAGCGGCGTCGTCGTCCATGTGACCTCGATCCAGCGTGTGCTGCCTCTGCCGGAAGCGACGACAGCCTATGCCGCTGCCAAGGCCGCCTTGTCGACCTACAGCAAGAGCCTGTCGAAGGAAGTCTCGTCCCGCGGCGTTCGTGTCGTGCGCATATCGCCTGGCTGGATAGAAACCGAAGCATCCGTGCAACTCGCCGGGCGGCTGGCTTCGGAGGCGGGCACCGGTCTGGAAGATGGCAAGCGCATGATTATGGCATCGCTCGGCGGCATTCCGATCGGCCGCCCTTCAACACCCGAGGAGGTTGCGAACCTGATCGCATTCCTGGCGTCCGATTTGGCCGGCAGCATCACCGGGACCGAATACGTGATCGACGGGGGAACCGTACCAACTGCTTGATCGGGATTGTCCGCCGACATAGCTGCCACTGCGCGCCGCAAATTGGCTCCCTGTTAGCACTCATGCGTTCATCACCCATCTCATCGCGATGTTGCCGATAATCGCAGGCTGTCAGTTTGGCCGGCAAGCATCGCATCGGAAAATTGCGATGTGTCTTGACGCATCCCAATCGCATCGGATATTTCCGATGCATGGAAACCGAATCTGCCCTTTCAATGCTAGCGGCCCTGGCGCACCCAACGCGGCTCGCGACCTTCCGGCTATTGGTTCAGCATGAACCTCAGGGTCTGTCGACAGGACAGCTTGTCGAAGCAAGCGGGCTGACCCAGAGCACTTTCTCTACCCATCTCGCCGTCCTGGCGAAGGCGGGACTGGTCATATCGGAGAAGCGCGGACGTTATCAGATTCAGCGCGTCAGTATCGATGACTTCCGCGGCCTGATGCTTTTCCTGGCCAAGGACTGCTGTCAGGGACGGTCTGACCTTTGCGAGCCGCTGCTCGCCGAACTCACCTGCCGCTGAAAGGCAAACCATGACCGTGATCGTCATCTACCACAATCCCGACTGCGGGACCTCGCGCAATACACTCGCCCTCATCCGCAACTCGGGCATCGAGCCGCATGTGGTCGAATATCTCAAAACCCCGCCATCACGAGCTCTTTTGGTCGAGATGATCGATCAGGCAGGGCTGACACCGCGCGAACTGCTCCGCGAAAAGGGCACGCCCTATGCCCAACTCGGTCTTGGTGATGATGCTCTCACCGACGATGCGCTGATCGACGCGATGGTGATGTACCCCATCCTGATCAACCGCCCCCTCGTTGTGACACCGATCGGGGTAAAGCTGTGCCGCCCGTCCGAAGCCGTGCTCGATATCCTGCCGGATGCGCAGCGCGGCGCCTTCGCTAAGGAGGACGGCGAGCAGGTGATCGACGCTGCCGGCCAGCGTGTAATCTGAAGATGGCGACTGTCGCCCAAGATGGGCTCACCAAGCCGGCGATGAGCCTGTTCGAGCGCTGGCTGACCCTCTGGGTCGCGCTCTGCATCGTTGCCGGGATCGCGCTCGGCCATGCAGTGCCTGCTGTGTTCACGGTCATCGCCTCAGCCGAGATTGCGCAGGTCAATCTGGTCGTCGCGATCCTGATCTGGCTGATGATCGTGCCGATGTTGCTCAAGATCGATTTCGGCGCGTTGGCCGCCGTGCGCCAACATTGGCGTGGCGTCGGCGTCACGCTCTTCGTCAATTGGGCGGTGAAGCCATTCTCGATGGCCTTACTGGGTGCCCTATTCCTCGGTTGGCTCTTCGTTCCGTTCCTCCCGGCCGGACAGTCCTCATCCTATATCGCTGGACTGATCCTGCTGGCTGCGGCGCCGTGCACGGCAATGGTCTTTGTCTGGTCCAACCTCTGCGATGGCGATCCGATCTTTACGCTCAGTCAGGTCGCATTGAACGATCTGCTCATGGTCGCCCTGTTCGCACCCATCGTCGGCCTGCTGCTGGGTGTTGCCGCGATCACGGTGCCTTGGGATACGCTGCTGATCTCGGTCGGCCTCTACATCATCGTGCCGGTTCTGGTGGCGCAGGCAGTGCGCAAATCTGTCATGGCATCGGGTGGCGAAGCCGCGCTCAATCGCCTGCTCGGCAGGCTCGGCCCGCTGTCACTCGTTGCGTTGCTGACCACGCTCGTCTTGCTGTTCGGCTTCCAGGGCGAACAGATCGTGGAGCAACCGCTAGTCATCGCGCTGATTGCGGTGCCGATCCTCATTCAGGTCTATCTTAATGCGGGCATTGCCTATCTGCTGTCACGCCGGCTTGGCGTGGTCTGGTGCGTTGCCGCGCCTTCCGCACTGATAGGCGCGTCAAACTTCTTCGAACTGGCGGTGGCGGCCGCGATCTCGCTCTTCGGTCTTCATTCAGGCGCAGCGCTGGCAACAGTCGTAGGGGTTCTGGTCGAAGTCCCTGTCATGCTTTCGGTCGTCTGGATCGTAAAAACCAGTCGCGACTGGTATGAGCGCGCGGCGCCGGCACGCTGATCCCAAGGCAAGGAAACACCATGTCCCGTGTGCGCCCGCTCTTCGATGCTGACAATCTTCCAGCGCTGGATAGCCGTTTCGTTCTCGACCGGCCCGGTCTCGGGCTGGGCGATGATCAGCCGCCGCCCCGCATTCTGCTACTTTACGGCTCGCTGCGCGAACGCTCCTTTTCGCGCTTCGCGGTCGAAGAGGCGGGAAGACGGTGCTGTCAGTCCGATGCGAACTGCTCTCCGTTTGGCAGATTCCGTTCTATGAGTGCGCGTACTCAGGCCATCAGCTTTTGCCACTCAGCTAAGGCAGCTGAGCGGCGGGCCTTGTAGGTTTCTCTATCGACGAGATGGCGTTCTGAAGCGAAATGGTTGTGGACGTTGGCATGGACCGAAGCAAACTTCTGTAGCGACTTCATCTGTCGAAATCTCAGCATCGCCCGCTCTCGTCGCCGGAAGGGCAAATGGCTGTTCTCCACCCGGTTGTTCGCATAGCGGCCGACCTCCTGCTTCTGTTCGCAGCCGAGGTCCTTCATCCCAGCCTTGTAGGAACGAAGCCCGTCGGTAGTGATGGTCTCCACTGTCCCGTGGCGCTTAAGTGTCTTCTTCATAAACCGCAGAGCCGCAGCTTTGTCCCGGGTCTTCGTGACGTAGCTCTCGAGGATCTCTCCCTCGTGATCGACGGCCCGCCAGAGATACACCATCTCGCCGTTAATCCGCACATAGGCCTCATCAAGATGCCATCTCCAATGACGGAAGCCCCGCATCCGGCTGACCCGCTGCTTGCGGATATCGGCAGCGAGCAGCGGGCCGAACCGGTTCCACCACAGCCTCACGGTTTCATGACAAAGGTCGATGCCGCGCTCGAACAGCAGATCTTCCACGTTCCGCAGCGATAGCGGAAACCGCACATACAGCATCACCACCATGCGGATCACCTCGGGTGAGGAGTGGAAATACCGGAACGGATTGGCTGGTTTGCGAGGACGGGGCATCACCCCGCCCTACCCATTCAAGCAATCGGTGCAATCCTTCTGACAGCGCCGTTGAGGACGCTGGTAGCCACCAAGGGAGGGAAATCGGCGGGAATCGGCGTTCCCGGTTTTATACCGAAGTGGCGGAGCGGGAGGGATTCGAACCCTCGATACGGGGTTACCGTATACACACTTTCCAGGCGTGCGCCTTCGACCACTCGGCCACCGCTCCGTTCGCCTGCGGTACGCGCCCTAGCTGTGACTTGCGGCTTTCGCAAGGCATCCGATGATGGCAAACGGGGTTTTATGCCTGCGCCCCCCTTTCCCGAGCCCGGCAATGCCGAAGAATGCGTGGTTTTCTGCGGGCCGCTGTGGCGCTGGACCGGGGGAAAATCGGCTTCCTGGTATTTTCTGACCATCGACGGAGCCGCCGCCGAGCAGATTGCGGGCCACGCCCTGATGCGGCGGCTGGAACTGGGTCAGGCACGCGGATTCGGTTCTGTCAGAGTGATAGCCCGGATCGGCGGCAGCGTGTGGCGGACATCGCTGTTCCCCAAAGGCAAGGATGGCTGGATGCTGCCGGTCAAGGCCGCCATCCGCAAGGCCGAGAATCTGGCCGAAGCTGACCCGGCGACGTGTGAACTGACTTTGCTTTAACCGTCCAGCACTTGCCGCCGGACCACCTAAATCCGGGCGGCCTCGGCCACCGCATCGCTGGCACGCAGGGCACTGACGATGCGGGTGAGATGCGCCAGATCCTCCACTTCGAGATCCACCTCGTATGTGCCGAAAGGGCCATCGCGCTGAACCATCTGAAGATTGGTGACATTGGCATGGTTCTTGGCGAAAATGCCCGTCACTTCGGCCAGTGTCCCGGTGCGATTGTACAGCACCAGACGCAGGCGCCCGATCGCGCCGTTGGAGCGTTCACCCCATGACAGATCGATCCAGTTGGCATCGACGCCGTTGGCCAGTTCGAGACAATCGATCGCGTGCACTTCCACGCCTTGCCCCGGCTTCTTGAGGCCGACGATGCGATCACCCGGCACCGGATGGCAGCATTGCGCCAGCCGGAAACCGGCACCGGTGG
Source organism: Caenibius sp. WL (assembly GCF_019803445.1). NCBI lineage: Bacteria > Pseudomonadati > Pseudomonadota > Alphaproteobacteria > Sphingomonadales > Erythrobacteraceae > Caenibius > Caenibius sp. WL. The sequence continues at coordinate 754,031 of NZ_CP081844.1, read as the reverse complement.
TCAGTCCCTTGATCGAAACGGCCCGTTCCTGCCGTGGCCAGGCCCCCGGCTCGGCGATATTGCGTGCGCTGCCAGGCACCAGCGCCTCCATCACCTCGACATCGGTGATCTTGGCGGCGGCGATGGCCGCCATCAATTCGTCTTCATCGTCGAAGCCCAGACGCTTGACCGCCTCGCGCACCGCCTTCTTGCCGATCTTGGTCGGCAGACGATCACAGATCTCTTCGAACAAGGTACGGCCGAACACCGCGATTTCCGCGCGTTCCTTCTGCCGCACGGCACGGCGAATGGCGGCGCGGGCTTTGCCGGTGACGACAAACCCGAGCCAGGACAGTTCGGGGCCCGCCCCTTCGCTTTTGATGATTTCGACCACATCGCCGTTGTTGAGCTGCGTACGCAGCGGCATGTGGCGGCCGTTGATCTTGGCCCCCACCGCTTTCGCACCCAGATCGGTGTGGACGGCGAAGGCGAAGTCCACCGGCGTGGCGCCTTTGGGAAGCTGGAACAGCGTCCCCTTGGGCGTGAACGCGAAGATACGGTCCTGATAAATCGCCAGACGCGTGTGTTCGAGCAGTTCTTCCGCATCATGGCTGGCGTCGACGATTTCGATCAGATCGCGCAGCCACCCGACCTGCCCATCGGGCCTGTCGCCCTGCTTGTAAGCCCAGTGCGCGGCCAGCCCGAATTCATTGGTGCGGTGCATTTCGTGCGTGCGAACCTGCACTTCCATCCGCATCGAGTTTTCATAGATCAGCGAAGTGTGCAGCGAACGGTAGCCGTTCGATTTGGGCGTGGAGATATAGTCCTTGAACCGACCCGGGATCATCTGCCACGTGGTGTGCAGGACGCCGAGCGCGCGGTAGCAATCTTCCACCGTATCGGCCAGCACGCGGAACGCCATGATATCGGTGATCTGTTCGAAGCTGACGTGGCGTTCCGCCATCTTTTTCCAGATCGAATAGGGGTGTTTTTCCCGCCCCGACACTTCGACTCTGACACCGGCTTCGGACAGCGCCTGCTTGATCGCCAGAGCGATCGCATCGACCTGACCGCCATCGGTGCTCCGGATCTGGTCGAGCCGCCCGGTGATCGTGGCATAGGCTTCCGGTTCGAGCTGTTCGAACGCCAGCAGCTGCATTTCGCGCATATATTCGTACATGCCCACACGCTCGGCCAGCGGGGCATAGATATCCATCGTCTCCTTGGCGATGCGGCGGCGCTTTTCCTCGCTCTTGATGAAATGCAGCGTGCGCATGTTGTGCAGCCGGTCGGCCAGCTTGACCAGCAGCACGCGCAGATCTTCGCTCATCGCCAGGAAGAACTTGCGCAGATTTTCGGCCGCGCGTTCGCTTTCCGTCATCGCTTCGATCTTGGAAAGTTTGGTCACGCCATCGACCAGCCGGGCGATGTCCGGCCCGAACAGCTTTTCGATTTCCTCGGTCGTGGTCAGCGTGTCTTCCACCGTGTCGTGCAACAGGGCGGTGATGATGGTTTCCTGATCGAGCTTGAGCGCGGTCATCAATCCGGCGACTTCAATCGGATGACTGAAATAGGGGTCGCCGCTGGCGCGCTTCTGGGTGCCGTGCTTCTGCACGGTATAGACATAGGCGCGGTTGAGCAGGGCCTCATCCGCGTCGGGTGCGTATTCCTTTACTCGTTCGACGAGCTCGTATTGTCGCAACATCGCGGTCATGATGTGAACAATTCCTGCGGCAATGCAATGACAAAGACGGCGCCGCTCTGCCGCGAGGTGTAGATCGCGCGCGGGCGCGCGGTCAGTTCCACACCGCTTCGGGCGGGAGGCTCATCAGGATCGCATCGATATTGCCGCCCGTCTTGAGGCCAAACAACGTGCCGCGATCATAGACGAGATTGAATTCGGCATACCGGCCCCGCCATTCGAGTTGGCGTTGCTTGTCCTCCGCGGTGTGGGCCATGCCCATGCGCCGCCGCACCAGTTGCGGAAAAATCCCCAGGAAAGCCGAGCCGACATCGCGGGTGAAGGCAAAATGGCGTTCCCATTCCGCCGTATCAGCGCATTCCAGGTGATCGTAGAAGATACCCCCCACCCCGCGATGCACGCCGCGATGGGGAATGTAGAAATACTCGTCCGCCCATTTCTTGAAGCGCGGGTAATGTTCGGGATCGTGCGCATCGCACGCCTGCTGGAAAGCGGCATGGAAATCGCACGTATCCTCCTCATAAGGGATTGGCGGATTGAGATCGGCCCCGCCGCCGAACCACGCCTTGCTGGTGGTAAGGAAGCGGGTGTTCATGTGCACCGCCGGAACATGCGGATTGGCCATATGCGCCACCAGGCTGATGCCGGTGGCGGTAAACCCGCGCTGTTCAGCCCCCGCACCGTGAATGGTCCGGGCAAATTCGGGGGCGAATTCCCCCTGCACGGTCGACACGTTGACGCCAACCTTTTCGAACACTTTGCCTTTCATCAGTCCGCGCGTGCCGCCGCCGCCTTCCGATCTATCGGCGGTATCGCGATTCCAGGATGTATAGGAAAAGGCGGCATCGCTGCCTGCCTCGCGCTCGATTGCTTCGAACGCAGCGCAGATATCGTCGCGCAGGGTCTCGAACCATGTTTTCGCGCGGGCGGTTTGGGCAGTCCAGTCATCCATGCATGCGGCCTTGCCAAGTTGCGGCGCATCCGGCAAGCACAAGCGATGGTTCCCCTTTCGTTCGCCGATGAAGAATGGTGGTTGACGGGCAGCGGCGCGCTGTTCCGGCCCCGCAGCGCGACTTTGCTGGTGGCCGACCTGCATCTTGAAAAAGCGAGCTTCTACGCCACATACGGGCAAATGCTGCCACCCTATGACAGCCGGGAAACGCTGGGGCGGCTGGCCGATGCCATTCGGCAGACCGGCGCACGGCGCGTGTTCTGCCTGGGGGACAGTTTCCATGACCGTGGTGGTTTCAGCCGGATGGAACCGCACGCGGCCGGAATGCTCGCCGCGCTCACCCGTGCGACCGACTGGGTGTGGATCACCGGCAATCACGATGCGCAGGGCACGCCGGAAAATCTCGGCACCGTGGCCAGCGAGGCCGAGGAAGCCGGGATCGTGCTGCGCCATCAGGCGCTGACCGGGGAAACCCGGCCCGAGATATCGGGCCATTTCCATCCGCGCCTGTGTCTGACAGTGCGCGAGCGGCACATCCGCCGCCCCTGCGCCGTATTGGGGGAGGATCGCAACGGCCCGAGCCGCATGATCCTGCCCGCTTTCGGCGCGCTAACCGGGGGCATGGACGCTGCCGACCCGGCGATCATAGCGGCGATGCAGCCCGCCCGGGCGATCGATGCCGTGCTGCCCGCACAGGGGCGGCTGACACGCTTTCCCCTGTGGCGTGCCGAAAAATGATCTCCGGCCGTGCCGCTTGCCTATGCTTGCCTCTTTCGCATGGGCGCGAATCACTTTAAGAGGCGCCAGCGAACCAACGCTAAGGAGAACCTGCTATACCTCGTCCACCCCGGCGCATGATGACGCCGCCCGTCAAGAGCGGGCCCCGCTACGACAATATGATTCTCTCCGACAAAGTCCGCGTCATCGACGAGAACGGCGAGAATATCGGCGTGATGTACACGCGCGAAGCGATCGAACAGGCCGCCGATCTCGGCCTCAATCTGGTCGAGGTATCGCCCAACGCGGACCCGCCGGTGTGCAAATTCCTCGATGTTGGCAAATTCCGCTACGAAGCGCAGAAAAAGGCCAATGCCGCCCGCAAGACGCAGAAGACCCAGGATATCAAAGAGGTCAAGATGCGTCCCAACATCGACACGCACGATTACGACGTGAAAATGCGCAACGTGCACCGCTTCATCGAAGATGGGGACAAGGTGAAAGTCACGCTGCGTTTCCGTGGCCGTGAAATGAGCCACCAGCAGCTCGGCATGGACCTCCTCCGCCGCGTGCAGGACGATGTGGCCGAGATCGCCAAGGTCGAAGCCTATCCGCGACTCGAAGGCCGCCAGATGCTGATGGTGCTTGCCCCCAAGTAAAGCGCATCGCCATCGCACGCGCCCGGAAGGGTGCAGGCGCGGTTCAGACCCGTTCCACGGTCGGATATGTCTATCTTCGTCATTTCCCTGAAACGGGAATGACGGGGATCGCCATCCAGCCAAGGCAGGAAGCGGGTGCCTGCATGGCTCCTTCTCCCCGTCAGCAGCGGCTCAGCGCTTGTCCGCCGCGCCGTACCACACGCGCCGTTCTTCCGCCTGCCGCAGGACATCGTAGGCAAGCTGAAGCTTGAGGAATTCCTTGGCCGCTTCTTCATCGCCGGGGCGGATATCGGGGTGCACTTCCTTGGCCTTGGTCCGCCAAGCCTTCTTCACCGCGTCGAAGCTGGCGTCGGGATCGAGCCCCAGCGCTTCCAGCGCCCGCATTTCATCGGCACTGCGGCTGCCATCGCCGGACCCGGCCCAGCCATAATGCGCGGATTCGGCGTAACCCGCATTGGTTTGCCGTTCGGATTGCGCGCGTGCGGCTGCTTCCGCATCGTCCAACCCCGCGAAGTAATCCCAGTTCGCATTGTATTCGGCCGCGTGACGCTGACAGAAATACCAGCGATCCCGGCTGTTCGGCGCCTTGGGCGCGGGGCAATCGCCCGGCTCGTCACACCCGTGGCGATCGCACAGGCGCACCTGCGCGGCTTCCTGCGCGCTGCCATAGCCACGCCAGCGCGGGAAACCCCAGTCGGTCGAACGGCGGGGACGTGCCATCAGGTCTGCCTCGAATGCATAGGCCCGAGAATAGAGGAGGCCGGCCCGCTATACCAGCGGAACCGGCCCCAAAATGGAAAAAAACAGGACGGGATCAGTCGATCGTGACAGTCACCGCACGGCGGTTCTGCGCCCAGGCCGATTCATCCGAACCCAGCGCGGCGGGCCGTTCCTTACCGTAGGAAACGGTCGTCAGACGGCTGGCATCGACGCCCAGGCTGACGAGATAATTCTTCGCCGCATTGGCCCGGCGTTCACCCAGCGCGAGGTTGTAATCGCGTGTCCCGCGTTCGTCGGCGTGGCCTTCGATCGTGGCGCGCTTGTTGGGGTACTGCATCAGCCACTGTGCCTGCTCCTGCAACGCCGCCACCGCCCGGGTGTCGACGTTGTAACGGTCGGTATCGAAATAGATCACCTGGCGGCCCGCCATCTTGGCTTCGAAATCGGCCTGGCTGCCGGGGATCGGGCCTGCCGATTCCGGCGGCGGAGTCGATCCGGCGGGCTGCGGCGGCAATGTGTCGGGAGCCTTGCTCTGACAGGCTGCCAACGCCATCGCGCTCGCAACGATCACACTGGTGGCAAGCTTCCTTTTCATGCTTTTTCTCCTCGTTCTCTACCGCATTCACTTATGTGCCGCCCGTTCGCACGGGCATGATCCATCAAGGCAGAACCGGGCCCCATGCGGGGTCTGAGCCATCCACGGGGGTGGCCAGACGGCGCAGGTTACGGCCCGTCAGATCGACCTGCCAGAGCGATGTCCGGCCCGAATTCCGCTCCGTCCGGAAGAACTGGATGATGCGGCCGTTGGGCGACCAGGTCGGCGCTTCGTCCTGCCAGCTATCGGTCAGGTGGCGCACATTGCCACCGCTGGGGTCCATCAACGCCACCCGGAAATTGCCCGCGATATGGGTAAATGCGATCTGGTCGCCGCGCGGGCTCCATTCGGGCGTCGCCGCGCGGCCGCCGAAGAAGGAAATGCGCCGCTGGTTGCTGCCGTCGGCGTTCATGATGTAGATTTGCTGACTGCCGGAACGATCGCTCTCGAACACGATGGAACGGCCATCGGGCGAGAAGCTGCCGCCCACGTCGATTCCGGGCGCATCGGTCAGCCGCTTGCTCGGCCCGCCCTGCGCGGAGACGCTGTAGATATCCGTGTTGCCATTGACCGCCATCGAATAGAGGATGGTTTTGCCATCGGGCGACCAACGCGGCGCGAAAGTCGGATTGGTGCTCTGCGTCACCAGCCGCTGCGAACCCGATGCCAGATCATAGACGTAGATTCGCGGATTGCCGTTGAGATAGCTGAGATAGACGATTGACCGGTAATCGGGCGAATAGCGCGGAGTCAGCGCCGTGGCCTTGCCGGTGGTGATGAACCGGTGGTTGGCCCCGTCCGAATCCATAATCGCCAGTTGCTTGGTTCGATGCCCCTTGGGCCCGGTTTCGGCGATATAGGCGATCTTGCTGTCGAAGAACGGGCTTTCGCCCGACAGGCGCGAATAGACAAGGTCGGCGCATTTGTGCGCGCCGCGACGCCAATCGGCAGGCGGCAGGCGCCAGGTCTGGCTCACCAGTTGCTGCCGCAGCGATACGTCGTAGAGATGGCAGGCGATGGTCAGATTGCCGTCGCCTTCGGCCACTACGTGCCCGTGCACCAGCATATCGGCGTTGCGTCCCGACCAGATGCCCCAATTGGGCGCGGGAATTTCAGGGTAGGACGGGCGCGGCAGCGCATCGGGCCCCACCGGCAGGAACAGGCCGTTGTTCCTGAGATCGGCGGTGATCACCCGGGCGACTTCCACCCCCAATGCGCCGGTGCCCTGCGCATTGGCCGGGGTCGGCTTGTTGGCGTCGGTGGCGAAAGCCGGGATCGCGATGCCGAGATCCTGCCATTCCTTCTCGTCCGAAACGCTGCCTGTCAGCCCGCCTTGCTCCACCGGAGTCGCGGGAATCACCGGGGCCGCGGTCTGCGCCGCAGCGGGAACGGTGATGACGAAGGCAATGCAAGCTATCAGTTTTTTCACTGTGACAACTTCCTGTCGAAACGGAATGCGGAAACCCGCTTCCAACCGTTGTAATACTGTTCTGGCAGGTCAAACGGCGCCGCCAATTGCACTGCGCGAATGGCCAATTCCCTGTGCCGCGCGGCCTGCGCGCGGTTGGCATCGGTAATGCCCGTTTGAGAGACAACGCGCGGAGCCCCGGCAAGGGTCCCATCGCGATTGAGATTGAAAGCCAGCACTGTCACCAGCAATTCCGCATCGGCCCCCTGCGGACTGGACCAATGCGGCTTGAGCTGGCGTGCAATCGCCTGAGCCAGCGAGGCCTGCACCTGCGAACCGATCTGCGATGCGGCCACCGGCGCATCGGCCTTGGTTTCCCCGAAATTCGCGCCTTTGAGGAAATCGTCCCCCAGCTTGCTGCCACCGCCCGGTTTGGCGGCGGGTTTGGCAGGAGCAGGTCTGCTCGTGTCGGCTCTGGACGATGGGGCGCTGGATTGCGCTGGTTTCGCCGGGGTGCGCTTGCTCGGAGCCGGTTTCGCGGGCGCGGGCTTGGTAGGCTGCTTGGCGGGCGCCGGTCTGGTCGGCTGCTTCTTCGGCGGGGTCGGCTTGGCCGGGGCGGGCTTGGCCGGAGCAGGCTTGGGCGGAGTTGGCTTCGGCGGCGCGGGCTCGGGCGGCGGGGCGTCCTGTGGTTCGGCCGGTGCTTCCGTCGGTTCTTGCGGCGGGGCGATATCTTCCGAAATCACCGGCGCCACCGCCGCCTGCGTCTGCCGCGACACGGAGGGACTGGTCGATTCCAGCCCGACATCCTCGGCCAGGCTGACCGTCAGCCGTTCGGGCACTTTGAGCGGATGATTCGGCTTGGGCTGCAACAGAAGCATGGCCACAATCGCCACGTGCAGCACCACGGCGACGGCAAGGCCGGTACGTTCTTCAGGTTTGAGCGCTGCAAAGGCCATCGGGAATGCCTATGGAGCGGTTTCTGAACTGTTGGTGACCAGCGAAATGGAAGTCAGCCCGGCCCGGTTCAGTTCACCCATCACTTCCATGAACCGCCCGTAATTCAGCACCCGATCGCCACGCACCGTCACCAGCGGCGGCTTGCCCGAGGCATCGCGCGGCAACGCGGCCAAGTGATCGGCCAGCGCGCCGGGGGCCACCGGCTCATCATCGAGATAGATGGTGCCATCAGCATCGATCGCAATCGCGATCTGTTCCGGCTCCTGCTCCATCGGCGCGGCGCGGCTGTCAGGCAGGTCGATCGGGACCGCGGATGTCAGCAGCGGGGCCGTGACCATGAAAATGATCAGCAGCACCAGCATCACGTCCACCAGCGGGGTGACATTGATTTCCGCCATCGGCGCCCGCGAACCGCGTCCGCGCCGCCGCCGCGCGCCTCCGGCCAGACCCATCGCCATCAGCCTGCATCCATCTGGCGGCTGAGCTGGGCATGGACCTTGTCGGCCAGCCGTTGCAACCGGCCTTCGAGCACATTCACCTGCTGCGAGAAACGGTTGTAGGCGATCACCGCCGGAATGGCCGCGAACAGGCCGATCGCCGTGGCGAACAAAGCTTCGGAAATACCCGGCGCGACCACCGCGAGCGAGCTGTTCTGCTGGCTGCCGATCTGGAAGAAGCTGTTCATGATCCCCCACACCGTGCCGAACAGGCCGACGAAAGGCGCTACCGAACCGACCGTGGCGAGGAAGTTCAGCCGTTCGGACAGGCCATCCGCCTCAGCCGCGACCTGGCTTTCCATCGCACTGGCAATCCGTTCGCGCGTGCCATCGGCATCGAACGTCTTGGCTTTGCTCGACAGGCGCAGTTCCTCAAGCCCTGCGGCGACCACGCGTCCGGCCGGGCTGGTGTCGCGACCCTTGTCATCCTCGACCCCGCTATCGCCGGGGCGGTTCCACAGGGTCGCTTCGTAAGCGGCTGAGCGGCGGCGGGCCGAGCGGATTCGCACCGAAAACGAAATAACGATCATCCACACCCAGACGCTGGCGAGCAGGAGCCCGACCATCACCAACTGGACGACGATATCGGCATCCAGAAACAGCTTTACCGGATCGAGCCGGGTGGGAGCGGCCGCAGCGGCGGCGGCGGACAGAATAGCGAGGTCGGTCATGCTGCTCCTTCGGGGGCAAGAACTGTCTGCAATTTTTCGAACCAGCCCGCCGGATGACGGGAGGCCCGGCCATCGGGCGCGACGAAACCGATGCGGATTTGCGCATCGGCCAGAACCACATCGCCGCACAGCGCCTTTTGTTCCACGCGCCAACTCGCCGCGCGCAGTTCGGTCATCCGCGTGGTGACTGTCACCGCATCGCCGAGGCGGGCGGGACGCAGATAGCGGATGCCGATTTCGGTGACGGCGTAAGCGCCCCATCCGCGGGCCAGCGCGCCCGGCTGATCGAGGCCGATCTGGCGCAGGAGATCGGAACGGCCGCGTTCGAACCAGCGCAGGTAATTGGCGTGATAAACCACCCCGCCCGCGTCGGTATCGTCGAAATAGGCGCGCAGGGCGAAATGATGCACCGGCCCGTCGAACCAGCCTTGCGGCGGGGCTGGAAAGGAGCCGGGAGCCTGCCCGGCCGCGATCGTCATTGTGCGCCCCCGTGCCTGCCTGCTGGCAGACCGGCTGATCGCAGCATCGATCGGTCACCGGGTTGAATCACTGTCCTACGCCCTCTTGGTTACGCGGCATCATGCGAGACCGCTCCAGTTCATCTGCTGGATGAAGTCTGACTCTAACCTTACTGCGACTCGCCGGGCAAGCCGGTGGATACGGTGTGCCGCAAAAACCCCGCAGCCAGACGCAGGAAAACAGGCTCAGGCAGGGACCAGCGCCCCCAACGGGCGGCCGCCGCAGATATGCACATGCAGATGCGGCACCAGTTGCCCGGAATCCGGCCCGACATTGGCAATTGCGCGATAGCCCGGCTCGACCAACCCCTTGTCCCGCGCGATCTTGCCGATCGCGCGCACGAAACCGGCGATTTCTTCCGCGCTGGCCCTGGCGCTGAAATCGTCCCAGCTGACATAGGCCCCCTTGGGCAGCACCAGGATATGTTCGGGCGCCTGCGGGTGGATGTCCTCGAACGCGAAAGCCCATTCGTCTTCATAGACCTTGGTGCACGGCAGTTCGCCGCGCAGGATTTTCGCGAAAATGTTCTGATCGTCGTAAGGCATAGTGGGATCGACCGGGGTCATGCGTTCCTCGAAGCTTTTTCGGCAATGCCCGACACGCCTTCGCGGCGGTCCAGTTCGGCCAGTACATCGGCCAGAGGCACGCCTTTGGCGCCGAGCAGAACCATCAGATGGAAAATCACGTCGGCCGCTTCGCCGACCAGTTCCTCATGACTGCCCGAAAGCGCGGCGACCACGGTTTCCACTGCTTCCTCGCCCAGTTTGCGGGCGATCACGGGCACTCCGCGCGCGTTGAGCTGCGCGACGTAGCTGTGTTCGGGCGCGGCGCTGCGGCGGTCGGCGATGGTCCGTTCGAGGCGGGCCAGCGTATCATGCGACTGGGTCATGCCCCGATCCATGGATTGCCCAAGGCCGCCGGTCAAGCGGGGGCGGGAATCAACCGGCTCTCATCCCCGAGCCGGCAATCCGGCCGCGCGCAGGGCGGCATGAGCCTCAGCAATGGTGTAAGTGCCGAAATGGAAGATCGAAGCGGCCAGAACCGCGCTGGCGTGGCCTTGCGTCACCCCTTCGACGAGATGGTCGAGCGTGCCCACGCCGCCGCTGGCGATCACCGGCACGCTGACGGCATCGGCAATCGTGCGGGTCAGTTCGAGATCGTAGCCAGCCTTGGTGCCATCCCCGTCCATCGAGGTCACCAGCAGTTCGCCCGCGCCCAGTTCCGCCAGCCGCACGGCATGGGCCACGGCGTCGATTCCGGTCGCCTTGCGCCCGCCATGGGTGAAGATTTCCCAGCGGGGGGCTTCGCCCGCGCCGCTCACCCGGCGCGCATCGACCGAAGCGACGATACACTGGCTGCCGAACTTGTCGGCGATATCGGACACCACTTCTGGCCGCGACACCGCGGCGGAATTGACCGCCACCTTGTCCGCCCCGGCCAGCAGCAGCGCACGGGCATCCTCCGCGCTGCGCACGCCGCCGCCCACAGTCAACGGCATAAAGCAGACTTCCGCCGTACGCCGGACGATATCGAGCAACGTGCCCCGCCCTTCGTGGCTGGCCGAAATATCAAGGAAACACAGTTCGTCCGCGCCCGCCGCATCGTAGGCGCGGGCCTGTTCCACCGGATCGCCCGCATCCTTGAGGTCGACGAAATTGACCCCTTTGACCACCCGGCCATCGGCAACGTCGAGACAGGGGATGACGCGGATACGGACAGTCACGACCCTCAGCCTTTCTGCGCCATCGCTATCGCGGCGGCGAGGTCGAGCCGCCCGTCATAAAGCGCGCGGCCGGCGATCACGCCTTCGATGCCTTCGCCGGCATGGAGCGACAGCAGGCGGATATCGTCCAGTCCCTTGACCCCGCCGCTGGCGATCACCGGCAGATCGGTCTGCCGCGCGAGTTCGACCGTGGCATCGATATTGCAGCCCTTGAGCAGGCCGTCGCGGCCGATATCGGTGAACAGCAGGCTGGCAACCCCCGCATCCTCGAACCGGCGGGCCATGTCGACGATCGACACGTCCGACACTTCGGCCCAGCCTTCGGTCGCCACCATGCCATCGCGCGCATCGACCGCGACCACGATTCCGTTCGGGAATGCACTCGCCATGTCCTTGACGAATTGCGGGTCCTTGAGCGCCGCCGTGCCCATCACAATCCGGCTGACGCCCAGATCGAACCAGCCTTCCACCGCTTCGCGCGTGCGGATACCGCCGCCGAGCTGCACATGGCCCGGGAACACGTCCAGAATCGCTTCCACCGCCGCGCGGTTTTCCGCACGCCCGGCAAACGAACCGTCGAGATCGACGACATGGAGATATTCCGAGCCCGCTTCGGCGAACAGCATCGCCTGCGCTGCCGGATCGTCGCCATAGACGGTGGCACGCGCCATATCCCCTTCGGCAAGGCGGACCACCTGGCCCTGTTTCAGGTCGATGGCAGGAAATACGATCATGATCAGGGATTCCAGTCGAGGAAGCGCGCCAGCAGTTCCAGCCCGTAGCCTTGGCTTTTTTCCGGGTGGAACTGGACGCCCAGCAGATTGTCATGCGCCACAGCCGCCACCAGCCCGCCGCCATGGTCGGTCATCGCCGCGACATGCGCGCCGTCATCGGGCTGGAAGTGGTAGGAATGGAGGAAATAGGCTTCGCCCGCAGCGATCAGTTCGGCCCCATCGCGATGGCGGGTGGGCACGACATCGTTCCACCCCATGTGCGGCACTTTGATCGCCGGGTCGGTCCGTTCGATCAGGCGCACTTCGCCCGGCACCCAGCCCAGCCCTTTGGTCACCCCGTATTCGAGCCCGCGCGTCGCCAGCAGTTGCATGCCCACGCAGATGCCGAGGAACGGCACACCGCCGCCGCGCACCCGCTCCGCCATTGCATCGACCAGGCCGGGAATCGCGCGCAGGCCCGCCGCGCAGGCCCCAAACGCACCGACGCCGGGCAGGACGATCCGATCCGCCGCCCGCACCACGGCGGGATCGGCCGTGACTTTGACACCCCTGGCGCCAGCCGCCTTCAGCGCATTGTGCACCGAATGGAGGTTGCCCGCGCCGTAATCGACGAGAGCGATCACCTCAGCCACCGAGTTGCCCCTTGGTCGATGGCACAGCGTCGCCCTTGCGCGGATCGCGTTCGACCGCCTGCCGCATCGCCCGGGCAAAGCCCTTGTAGATGCCTTCGACGATGTGGTGGTTGTTCTGCCCGTAAAGCAGTTCGATATGCAGCGTGATGCCCAGCGCATGGGCGATCGAATGGAACCAGTGTTCGAACAGCTCGGTGTCCATCTCGCCCAGCCGCGGCTGGCTGAAGCCGGCCTTCCACACCAGATAGGGGCGGCCGGAAATGTCCAGCGCCACGCGCGACAGCGCTTCGTCCATCGGCGAATAGACCGCACCGTACCGGCCGATGCCCGCCTTGTCGCCCAGCGCCTGCGCGATCGCCTGGCCCAGCGCGATGGCGCTGTCTTCGGTGGTGTGGTGCTGGTCGACATGGAGATCGCCCGCCACTTTCATCGTCACGTCGATCAGCGAATGGCGCGAAAACTGTTCCACCATATGATCGAGAAATCCGATCCCGGTGGAAACGTCATAGGCCCCGGTTCCGTCGAGATTCACCTCGACGGCAATATCGGTCTCGCTGGTCTTGCGGGTGATCGTGCCTCTACGCATGGGCCCGCCTATAAGCCGATGGCGGATAAGCGCAACAGCCGCGTGCGCTCTCCTGCAAGCGGCTCCGCCTCGGACACACCGCCTCATGCGCCGCGCTTGCGCTTTGCGCTTGACCGGCCTTCGCCACAAGGCCAATTTCGCCAGTATGAGTGACGAAACACCCGATAGCCTTATTCCCTATGATGAAATCGTTCAGGAAGCCCTGCGCGCCGTGGTCGGCCGCGTGCTGGGCCAGATAGTAGGCACGGGGGGCCACCTGCCCGGCAGTCACCACTTCTACATCACGTTCAAGACCGGCGCGCCCGGAGTTTCGATCCCGGCGCACCTGCGCGAACGGTTTCCTGACGAGATGACTATCGTCCTTCAGAACAAGTTCTGGGATCTCACGGTGGGCGATGCCTTCTTCTCCGTCGGCCTCAGCTTCAACCAGATTCCGGCCAAGCTGGTGATTCCCTTCTCGGCAATCACCGCCTTCGTCGATCCGGCGGTGGATTTCGGCCTGCAATTCCAGGCTTCGGTGCCCGACATGGCCCCCGAACCGCATGACGATGCCGAGAACGATTCGCCCGAGGCGGATGGCAAGCCCGCCCCCGGCAGCGAAGATGGCTCCAATGTCGTGACAATCGATTTCGGCCGCAAGAAATAGCCTGCCCCCCCCCCCGCGCGGGCGGCCATGGGGGGCGCAACAGGGGATAGAGCGATGGCGAGCGACGCATCCGGGCGTCCCCGCAAGAAGCGGCGGCAACCCGCACCCACCGCCAAGCAGGCGGCGCGCAAGGGCCTGGCCGGGCCAAGCACCGACCCTGCCACCAATCTGCTGCTGACCGATATCGCCCTGCGCGGGGCCAACGTCTTTGCCCGTCTGGCGATCGAACACGCGCTGCTGCGCAACCGCTACGATGCCACCACCGCCAAGGCGATCATCGCCAAGCGCGGGCTCGGAAAACGCATGCTGTCTCTGGGCATGAGCCGCATCGCCGCCCGATCGTTGCCCGGCGCGCTGCTGGTCGGCGGCGGCATGATGGGCAAGATCATGCTGGATCGTGCCCGCGCCAACCGGCAGGCCCGAATTGCCACCGCCCGCAATGGGAAGAAAGCAGACCCGGACAGCGAGTGAGCGCGATCCCTGCTTGATTCCCGCGCCGCCCCGCGCCAAGTGCGGGCATGGCCCATGCAGAACCCCTCAACCGCCGCGGATTGATGTTCGTTCTCTCCTCACCCTCAGGCGCCGGGAAGACGACGATTTCGCGCAAACTCCTCGCCGCAGAGGACAACCTGCACATGTCGGTTTCGGTCACCACCCGGCCGCAGCGCCCCGGCGAAATTGATGGCAAGGACTACATCTTCGCCCGCCGCCCCGAATTCGACCGCATGGTGGCCGGGGACGCGTTCCTTGAATATGCCGAGGTGTTCGGCAATTGCTACGGCACGCCCAAGGCGGAGATCGACGCCGGGCTGCGCAACGGCAAGGATTACCTGTTCGATATCGACTGGCAGGGCACCCAGCAACTCTATCAGCGCGCCGGGCCGGATGTGGTGCGCGTGTTCCTGCTCCCGCCCAGCATCGCCGAACTGGAACACCGCCTGTCATCGCGCGGCACCGACAGCGCCGAAGTGATCGCCGGGCGCATGGCCCGCGCCCAGTCGGAAATCAGCCACTGGGATGGTTATGACTACGTCGTGGTCAACGACGATATCGAAGCCTGCTTCGAAAAGGTTCGCACGATCCTCCACGCCGAACGCCTGCGCCGCACACGCCAGACCGGCCTGATCGCTTTCGTCCGCGAACTGACGCGCTAGCGCCCGCTTCAGAATCCGGTGGTCCAGCGCAGAGCCACGCCCTTGTCATCAGGCAACTGCGCATAGTGGCCGGGATCACGGCGATAGAACACGCTGGCGCTCGCCCGGCCGGCAAACAACCGCCCGCTCCATGCCAGTTCGCCCATGATTTCCCGCCCGTTGGGCGCGAGATTGAGCGCTCGCGTGCCGAAGCCCGCCGTTTGCGTGGCATAGTCGTAGCTGACCGGCATATCGAGGCGGAGCTGCCCCTTCTCCACCCGCATCGGCTGCGCGATCCGCAAGGCGATGCTGTCGGACTGGCCGAACACCCGATTCCGGCTGAGATCGATCGACCACGCCCGGCTGCGCAATTGCGAACCGTCGGCGATCAACCCGGCCGAACGCGCCATGGTCCAGCTTTCGCGCCATGCTCCGGCCAGCCGCCAAGACGGGGCGAACTGCCATCCCACGCGCCCGTCCAGCGTCACGCTGTCCGCCCCCTTGCCGCCGAAGGCCTCGCTGAAGCGTGCGCCAAGCACGGTGCGGTTCTCGTTCAGCCAGCTCGCGCCGAACGCCATGTCCACCGCGCCCCAGTGGCGATCTAAGACTACTCCGAACCGGCTCATCCCATCACGCGTACGACCGCCGCCACGCGTCTGGTCGAGAACCAATGGCGCACCCGAAACGATCCGCCCGCTCTCCGCCCCAACAGTCAGCCCCCACGGGCCAAGCTGGCGACGCAGGGCAAGCGAGACCCGATCATCGGCATGGAAACCTTCTTCCGTCGTGGCATCCTGCGCCACGAAGAAGGCTGGGCTCTGTGCACCGCGCATCTGCGCCGCCAGCCCATTTGCGCTGTCGGCAAAGCCGAACGCGACCTGCGTTCCGGGCGACAATCGCAAAGCCACACGCGCGGCCAGTACTTGCGCCTGCCTGGCATCGTCCTGGGACAAGCGCAAAGCTTCCGACCAGACCTGCACCCCGCCCGCGCCATTTGCCCTGACAGTAAAGGCCAAGCTCGCCTTTTCGCTCGCCCCCGCCATCATCCGCGTTTCTCCGGACAGCGCATTATGCAGCCGCGGCACCAGAGTGGCACTGCGCATGCCCCTCCCAATATCCATGCTGAACGCGCGCCGGTATTCGTCAAGTATGACGGTTTCGAGTGAAGCAGGGCCAGCCAGCGCATCACCCATCGCTTCCGAACCAACCCCGGACAGACTGTTGAGTGGCACGACATTGCCTGTTCCGGCAATGGTAGCGGTCCCCACCGGCGCCATCGCCCGCGCAATATCGAGAATGCCACGCCCATAGATCGCATCAGTGCCGGCCGCCCCCGCATCATGCGCGGTGCGCAGCAGGATATCGACCAGTTCTGCCCCCGTCATCGACGGGAACTCCTGCGCCAGCAAAGCAATCGCCCCACTGATCTGCGGCGCGGAAAAGCTTGTCCCGCTAATCTTCGCCCCCGAATTCAGTGGATCGACGAGCGCTTGACCCAACGCTGCAAGATAAATGTTCCTGGTCGTCCCGGCGCGCGTGCTGAAAGCGGATATATTGCCGTTCGCATCGACCGATCCGGCCACAATCACGTTCGCGCCACCGGCGCTCTGGATATCGGTCACAAAAGCGGACGGACTTTCCTGGCCATCATTGCCCGCCGCGATAACAACAACTGCACCCTTGCCGACCGCATAGGCAACCGCAGCGTTCATACCTGACATTGCCGATCCGTAAGTCATCGAGATATTGATAACTTTCGCACCATTATCGGCAGCAAAACGTACAGCCTCGGCAACCGGACCCGGGGCGAACTCACATGTCCCTCCGCAAGAGCCCTTACTATCAACCCTGAGCCCGAGGATATTCGCATCATAGGCAATCCCTAGCGTTCCAGTGCCGTTGCGCGCACCCGCTGCTATCATGGCCACCTGCGTACCATGTGTTCCTCCGACGAGATCACCAGGTGCCCGGGATGCGCCCTCAGACAACGCAAAATCGCGCGAAGCGGTAATACGGCCCGCCAATTCAGGGGTGGCGGTATCGATCCCGCTATCGACGATAGCAATGGTTTGCCCGGCGCCGGTCTTGCCGTCTTTCCAGGCTGCAGCGGCATTGTGGAACACCGCCCCATTGCTGGAGCGGAATTCGGTTGTGTCGAATGCCCCGGGCACCGTCATTGGCGGGGGAGGAGAACCTGTCGGTGTGGGTGTGGGTGTCGGAGTAGGCGTCGGGCTGGGCGTCGGCGAAGGCGTTGGTGTCGGTTCAGGAGTCGGCGTGGGCGCCGGAGTGGGCGCGGGCGTCGGCGTGCTTTTCACGCCATCGCCGCCGCCACCGCCGCAGGCAGCCAGAAGAACGAACGCCGACAGGGCAGCGCCGTGCAAGATACGCATCCGAAACCGTGTGGTGCCCGCCATAGTTTTACCCCCTCATTACTTATGCGAGATACACATACTGGCTCCGCCGTAAAGGAACTTTGATAGTTCAGGCGGCGCGAACAGTCATTTCGCCGCCACCCGGCCCAATACGCACCGCGTCTTCCGAAGCTTGCCCCGCCCGCCCCAACGCGTTAGGCGCGAGCGCAAATTTCATCCCCGTGGAGGACCATCACGCATGTCTGCCGAACTCGCCGCCGCCATCGAAGCCGCCTGGGAGGCGCGCGATACCGTCACCCCCGCCAGCGCCGACGTGCGCCAGCATGTGGAAGCCGCGCTGGCCCTGCTCGAAAGCGGTCAGGCCCGCGTGGCCGAACCGGACGGCCAGGGTGGCTGGAAAGTCAACCAGTGGCTGAAGAAGGCCGTGCTGCTGTCGTTCCGCCTCAACGACAATGCGGTGATCGCCAACGGTTCGGGCGGCGCGCCCGCGTTCGACAAGGTGCCGAGCAAGTTCGATGGCTGGGATGACGCGCAGTTCCGCGGCGCCGGTTTCCGCGTCGTGCCGGGCGCGGTGGCCCGTCAGGGCAGCCATATCGCCAAGGGCGTGGTGCTGATGCCGAGCTTCGTCAACATCGGCGCCTATGTCGGCGAAGGGACGATGGTCGACACCTGGGCGACGGTAGGCAGCTGCGCGCAGATCGGCAAGAACGTGCACATTTCAGGCGGCGCCGGGATCGGCGGTGTGCTGGAACCGCTGCAGGCCGGGCCGGTGATCATCGAAGACAACTGCTTCATCGGCGCCCGTTCGGAAGTGGCCGAAGGCGTGGTCGTGGGTGAAGGCGCGGTGCTGGCCATGGGCGTGTTCCTCGGCGCATCGACCAAGATCATCGACCGGGCAACCGGCGAAGTCCACATCGGCAAAGTGCCGCCCTATGCGGTGGTCGTGCCCGGCTCGCTCCCCGGCAAGCCGCTGCCCGACGGCACCCCCGGCCCGTCGCTCTATTGCGCGGTGATCGTCAAGACTGTTGACGCGCAGACCCGTTCCAAGACCGGCATCAACGAATTGCTGCGCGACTGAGGCCATATTCGCCCCGCCGGAACATCCGGCGGGGCCAGCCGTTGTTGTGGCGAGGGCGGATGGTCGCCCTTCGCAACGATGGAGAATGGCCATGGAACGCCATGGCGATGAAGTTCACGTGGAGACCGACGAGGCACGCGGCGGGGCCACCCCGCATATCGTGCGCTGGGTGCTGGGCATCAGCCTGATCCTGGCCATCGTGCTGCTGTCGATGACGTGGATTACCGGAGCGTTGAGCTTCGGCTGACCGTATGCGGGGCGATAGTCCGGACAAGACCGGCCTCGCCCGCTTTCACGCCGCACAGGATCGCGGCGACATCTGGCGCATTGCGCTGGAAGAGTTGCGTTCGGGCCAGAAACAGAGCCACTGGATGTGGTTCGTCTTCCCACAGATTGCAGGGCTCGGGCTGAGCCCAACCGCCCGGTTCTACGCTATACGGGACGCGGCGGAAGCACGTGCCTATCTAGCCGATCCGCTGCTCGGGCCGCGTCTTGCCGCCTGCACCGAAGCGGTTCTCGCATGGGCGGGACGGTGCGATCTCGATGCTCTTTTCGGCCCTGTCGATGCGCTCAAGTTCCGCAGTTCGATGACATTGTTCGAAGCGGCGGGCGGCCAAGCCTGCTTCACCCGCGCGCTCGACCTGTTCGCCGGCGGCGAGCGGGACTGGCGCACGCTGGCCCTGCTGGCCGAAGGATCGCCCTAGTCCGGCACCAGGGTTTCGTACGGCGGATCGCCGCGATGGGCGGCGGCATAGCGTTCCGCCGCGCGCATGACGCGCAGGATATTGCCGCTGGCGATCTTTTCCAGATCGGCCCGGGCATAGCCACGCCGGGCCAGTTCGGTGAACAGCGCGGGATAGCCTGCCACATCCTCCATCCCCGCCGGGCCACTCAGCATTCCGTCGTAATCGCCGCCGATCCCGATGTGATCGATGCCCGCGACCGTGCAGATATGATCGATATGATCGGCCATGTCCGAAATCGTGGTTGCCGGCTGCGGATGGGCCTGGTCCCATGCGACCAACCCGGCCGCCACCGCATCGGGCTGCCCCTGCCACAGCGATTTCAGCCGCGCTTCCTCCCCCGCGCGCGCCGCCTGCCATTGCCGCGCCGCTTCGCTGACATAGGCGGGCAGCGCCACCACCATCACGATGCCGCCGTTGGCGCGCAGCTTTTCCAGCACACCGTCAGGCACGTTGCGGGCATGGCCGTTCACCGCCCGCGCGCCCGAATGGCTGAAAATCACCGGTGCCCGCGCCACCTCCAGCGTATCGAGCATCGTCTGTTCGCTGACATGGGCGAGATCGACCAGCATTCCCAGCCGGTTCATTTCGCGGACCACCGTGCGGCCGAAATCGGTGAGCCCGCCATGTTGCGGCGCGTCGGTGGCGCTGTCCGCCCACGGCGTGTTTTTCGCATGAGTCAGCGTCATGTAGCGCACGCCCAGCGCATACATCTGCCGCAGGACACCGAGGCTGGAGCCGATCGAGTGCCCGCCTTCCATTCCCATGAGTGAAGCGATCCGGCCCTGCCGCATCGCCTGTTCGACGTCGCGCGCGCCGAGCGCCAGTTGCAGATCACGCGGATAGCGGGCGATCAGCCGTTTGGTCACGTCGATCTGTTCGAGCGTCGCCTGAACCGCCTGCGGTTCCGGCAGATCGGCGCTGACGAACACGGACCAGAACTGCGCCCCGACATGCCCCTGGCGCAGCCGGGCAAGATCGGTGTGCATCGCCCGGCCCTGCGGCGCGCCGGGATCGGCGGTGTCGCGCGTGTCGGTGAAATCGAACCCATCGATCACATTGCGATAGCGGGCGCGCAACTGGATCGGCGCATCGTTGTGCCCGTCGAAGACCGGGGCGGCCCTGAGCGCGCTTTGCGCCACCTGCTCCGGCGTTTTCGCGGCGAGCGGACTTGTGCCCAGCAGCAACGCGCCCGCCACGCCCATCAGCCCGAAAGCCGCCATCCGGCGCATGCGCTCCTCCCCCGTCATCCCATCGGGCGAAGCTAACCGGTGGGCGGCGATCCGGGCAAGCGCTTATCGCGGGCCGGACATGGAACAGCGCGGATCAATCCGCGTCTTCGTCGTCCCAGCTTTCGTCCTCGTCGGGGCGGGCGTAAGTCGCGGTCAGCATGGCCACACCTACCACATGCCCTTCGATCGCGGCGAAGAGTTCCTCCCGCGTGGCGCCAGGCATCAGCGTCAGCGGCAGATCGACCGCGAACAACTGGAAGACATAGGCATGGGGATCGTCTTCATGCGGCGGTTCGGGCAGCAGCCATTCGCTGTTGCGATGCGCGTTCTTGCCCACACGCGGCGGCGCTTCGCCTTCGAGCAATTGCCCCTTCTGCGGGGCAAGACCCCAGACGAGCCAGTGGCAGGCCGGTTCCGCCCCGGCATCGGGATCTTCCACCACCAGCACCAGTTCGGCCGTGCCGGGGGGCGGCGCAGTCCATTCCAGCGGCGGGGCAACCGCGTCTTCTTCATCCGCGGTGAAGCTGGGGTCCAGTTCCTCCCCATCCTCGAACGCGGCGGAGCGGAGCGCGAAGCCCGCTTTGCCCAGCAATTCGGGGCGGCCGAGCCGGGCCACCGCCAGCTTTGCATGTCCTGCGCTCATCATCGATCCTTTCCGGGTGGGTCTGGGTCGGCCTCCTTAGGCGTGGGCCCACCGGAACGACAAGGGGGCACGGCCGGATTTGGCCACGCCCCCCTGCGAGAACTGGTGATAAGCGTCAGCCTTCGCTGTCGGGCGCGGCCAGCAGCAACCGCCAGATCACGCCGCCCAGCGCGGCCCCGATCAGCGGAGCGACCCAGAACAGCCAGAGCTGGCTCACCGCCGCCGTATCGGCGAACAGCGCCACCCCGGTGGAGCGCGCGGGGTTGACCGACGTGTTGGTGACCGGAATGGAAATCAGGTGGATCAGCGTCAGCGCGAAACCGATGGCAATCGGCGCGAACCCGGCCGGAACCAGCCGCGAGGTCGATCCGATGATGACCAGCAGGAAGCCCGCCGTCAGCACGATTTCGATCAACAGCGCGGACTGCATGGAATAGCCGCCGGGCGACAGTTCGCCAAAGCCGTTGGAGGCGAAGCCGCCTGCCTCGAACCCGGCCTTGCCCGATGCGATGGCAAGCAGGACAGCGCCCGCCGCAATCGCTCCGATGACCTGCGCCGCCCAGTAGGGCACCAGATCCTTCCACCCGAACCGCCCCGCCACGGCCAGCCCGAGCGACACCGCCGGGTTGAAATGCCCGCCGGAAATGCCCCCGACGGCATAGGCCATGGTCAGGACCGTAAGGCCGAAAGCCAGCGCCACCCCGGCGAAGCCGATGCCAAGTTCTGGAAAGGCCGCGGCCAATACCGCCGAACCGCAACCGCCAAACACGAGCCAGAAAGTGCCGAAAAATTCCGCTGCAAGTTTGCGAACCATCTTCCCCTCTCCCCAATGTGAGGTGGGAAAGTTAATTCATTTTTACGAATTCACAAAGTCATGATTTAAATATGGTGCCGAACAGACTCTTTATTGCCCGCTTTTAGTATCTGTCCCGGCCGAACAACCCTGCGGATAGACGGAATGCCGGTCCAGACCGTTGCCGATCATGGCGGCGGGCCCGGCCCCGTCAGGCGAAGCGATAGGCGGAAATCGCGCTGCCCATCATGGATTCGCTGTAATCCAGCGTGCCCGCCGCGCCGGAAGCGCCCGCCGCCACCATCAGCGGCAGCAGATGTTCCTCGCGCGGGTGGCTATGGCGCGCGTTGGGCGCTTGCAGCCACTGCGCCAGCAGCGCCGCCCGCTCCCCGGCGGGCGCGGCAACGGCGGTGCCCAGCCAGCGGTCGAAATCGGTCGAATAGGCGGCCAGCGCGGGATTGCGCATCACGGCCATGTTGTGGAAGCTCATGCCCGATCCGATCACCAGCACGCCTTCCTCGCGCAAGGTGGCCAGCGCCCGCCCGGCGGCGAGATGCAGCGCCGGATCGAGACTGGCGTCGAGCGACATTTCCACCACCGGAACATCGGCATCGGGAAACGCCACTTTCAGCGGAATGAACATCCCGTGATCGAACCCGTGATCGGGATCGACCGTGGCGGGAAGCCCCGCCCCGCGCAGCAGCCCGGCGGCCCGTTCCGCCAGCGCGGGCGCGCCCGGCGCCGGATAGGTCAGTTCGTATGTGTGCGGCGGAAAGCCGTAATAATCGTAAATCAGCCCCGGCCGTTCCCCGCCGGTGAAGGCAAAGCCGCGCGTTTCCCAATGGGCGGAAACCAGCAGGATCGCACGCGGCGTTTCCGGCAGACTGGCGGGAAGCGACCGGAGATAGGTTTCCATCTTGCGCCACATGCCTGTGGGATCGGGCATGAAGAAGCAGGGGCCACCGCCATGCGGGATATAGAGGCTGGGCTGGGTTGCGGGTGCGGCGGTTTCAGTCATGCCCGCCATATGGGGATGGCCACGCGGGCCGAACAGGGGCGATATCCTTTTTCCCTTCTCCTATGGCCGCGCCGGTCAGGGATTTTCCGGCCCGGTGAAGCGGTGCTTGTCCGTCCAGGCGCATCCGCTGCGCAATTCGCCTTCGCCCTGCGGCCCGATCCGCAGCGTGACCGTGAAAGGATAGGTCCGGTCCGACATGCCATCGCTGCATTCGCCCGGCGTCACCGCCATGCCAAAAGCCTGCCCGTCGAGCTTGCCGGTCAGCGAAATGCCGTTGCGCCCGGCGAACCGGGCGACGGTGATCGTTTCCCCATCGGGGTTTTCCGGGGTGGTGTAAATCAGCACCGATCCCTTGGCCTGCCCGCCCCAGAACGGTTCGGTGCCGGTGAAATGCAGCACTTCGCCATCGCCAATCCCGTCATAAGGGTGGTTGTCCTGCGCGTTGCCCGGCACATTGGCCGGGCCCGAACCCTGCTGGCAGGCGGCAAGCGCGGCCGCGGCGGCAAGCGCAAGAGCGAGCCCGGCAGCGCGGCGGGCGGGCAGGGATGCGGCGCGGAGTGCAAGAATATCGATCATGGCCGCAATGATGCCGCCGCGCCGCCTGCGGCGCAAGCCCGCGCCTGCCCCCACTTGCCATCATCCCGCACCGGCGCAATAGTGCGGCGTCCCCGCCGCACGAGGCCTGCATGACCAGCCATTCCATCATTCCCCCGATCGAAGGCCGCTGCCTGTGCGGCGCCGTCCATATGCGCGCCACCCCCACCGCCCGCCATCTCGACGCGTGCCATTGCGTGATGTGCCGCCAGTGGGGCGGTGGGCCGTTCCTGTCGTTTCCGGCGGGCACGGCACTGGATATCGACGGGGCGGAGCACGTGGTGCGCTATCCCTCCTCCGCCTGGGCGGAGCGTGGCTTTTGCGGGCGATGCGGCACGCACCTGTTCTATTACTACAAGCCGGAAGGGACCTATGCCTGCCCGGTGGGCTTCTTTGCCGATCCCGGCGACATGGCGCTGACCAGCGAGATTTTCGTCGACGAACAGCCTGCCTACTACAGCTTCGCCGAATCCACCGTGCGCAAGACAGCCGCGCAAGTGATGGCCCAGATCGCGGAGGACAAGGGCGGACCGGCCCCCTGATAACCGCCGTCGCCCTTGCGGCATGGGGCCGCGCCTGACATAGCGCCCGGACGGCCCGCCCCCGGGCGAACGAGGAGATTTCCGATGTCCGGCAGCGACGAAGACTACGTATTCGACGAAGAAAGCGGCGAATGGATGCCCGCATCCGAACTCGCGGCGAAGCAGGCCGCGGCGCAGACCGTGGAAGTGCGCGACGCGGTGGGCAATCTGCTGCAGGACGGCGATCAGGTGACGCTGATCAAGGATCTCGACGTCAAGGGCGCGGGGCAGACGCTGAAGCAGGGCACGCTGATCAAGTCGATCCGGCTGACCGGCGATCCGCAGGAAATTGACTGCAAGTATCCGGGCATCAAGGGCCTCGTCCTGCGCGCGGAATTCGTGAAGAAACGCTGAGGACCGCGCCTGCCCGTCATCGCGGCAGGCTACACGTCGCAGAGGTCCGCGCAAGGCGCGGAAGGGCCGGGCAGGTTGACGCAGAACGGCCCGAAAGTGCGCGCGCCGCACCCGCCTTATCCCCGCAAAAGCAGGGGTGAGCAGATTATCGGGTGTGACTTTTCGAGCCGGTATCATATTGCCGCTTTGCATCGGCGAGAGCGGCCCGGATTCCCGGGCGCGGGCAGAGGGTTTTCCATGCTGCGTCATCCGGCAGGTTAGGGCAGATTTCGCAGGTGTAGGAAAGGGGTTTGCGGAAGGCCGCCAGCTCACTCCATATTCGACCGCACAGGGTGGAAGGCGGGCATAAGTCACTACCCCCCCGTTCGGCCTGAGCCTGTCGAAGGCCGCGCGCCACCTTGGCCGCACACAATAGCCTTCCAGACTTAACCTTCTGAACGATGCGACTATACCGCCATTGCATCAGCGCATGGCGCGATATCAAATTGGCGAAGTTGATCGGGCAAATGTCAGCGCGCGGCCTTCGACAGGCTCAGGCCGAACGGGCGTGGGCAATGGCGCTGCTGGGCCACTCCAGCCGCTCACCCCCTCGCCATGCCAGCCAGCCCCGCCCTCACAGCATCCGCAGGGAATCCAGCAGCGCTTCCAGATGATCGCGGCCGAGTTTGCTCCATACGTTGTAGAGGCATTTCTGCCCCCCGACGCGGACGTAGGCGAGCGAATCCAGCCCGGTTCCTTCGGGATTGTCGGTCGGATAGGGCTTGGCCCCCTGAAGGCCGTACCCGGCGTAGGACGCTTGCGGCAGGCCCGGAAGTTCGCGGAAATAGGGCCATTGCGCTCTGAGCTTGCGCTCCTTCTCCTGCGCGCTGTCCAAGTCGTCGTCCCGCAAGAGGCCGGTGCCCGCCACGCCATAGGCGCTGCGCAGGCCGGGCAGGTCGAACGCGATCGCCCAACCGCCGGAAAATTCCGCCGGGCGCGCGTTGATCGTGGCCCCCGCGCTGTCGGTGAAGACGAGCGGCGCGCACGCCTTGCGGTTTTCCGCCTTGCCCCATTCCAGCCTGGTCAGTTCGGGCGCGATGGCCCATCCGCCCGGCTTGTAGGCTTCCTTGGGCGCGGAATGGACGCGCCCCTCGTTCTGGCATGCGGCCAGTGCCAGCGGGGCCAGCGCCGCCAGCGCCCAACGCGCAGGGGCAGAACGATCGGCAGAAAACGGCATCGGAACTCTCCCTATTCGAAAAGGCGGAAAGGCGCAGGGCAGGCCGGCGCCCCCGGATACTCTGGCGCGAACCTAGCCCGTCTTGGCGTTACGGCAATCTTCCAGCCAGATGACATGGCGGTGCTGGTTGAAATCGACCACCGTGCCGGTCAGCCAGATGCCTTTGCCCGGCTTGAGCTGAAGCGAGAACCCGGCTTGTCCCGGCGCCATGTAGCACACCACATCCGTCTTGAACGGAGCGGCGTTAGGCAGGCGGATCGCTTCTTCCCACGGCGCCAGCACTTTGAAATCCACGCGGAAGCGTTCGCCATCCTTGACCACCTGATCGACCGAACCGGTGATGGTGAATTGCTTGCCCTTGTAACGGGTAAGCACGGCCGCGGGATTGCGTTCGGTATCCTTGGAAACCTGCTGCGAAAAGCTCTGCGCGTCCATCTTGACCGGGGCGGCGGCGACCGTGGTGGCCGTGGCCCCCGCCCTGGCTGCGGCCACGCCCGCCTTGCCGCCCTTCACCTGGTTGAGCATGGCGCACATTTCCGCCATCGCCAGATCGGCCTTGGTGGTTTGCCCCGCGCGCAGCTTGGCTTCCATCACCACCGTGCCGATGCCGCTGGTCTGCGTGGCGTTGATCGTGATCGGGAACGCGCGGGCTTTGCCCGTCATCGGCTGTTCGATCAGCATCGTGCCGTAATCGGCCTCGTCGGCCATGATGTCGTAGCCCTTGGCGGCCACGATCCCGCGCATCTGGCGAATCGCCACCGGCGGCGGCAGATCGGCCACGGTGACGACGGCGGTGAATGTCATGCCCGAAAGGATATTGCCTTTTTTGGTGAAGGAATCCTCGCACGTCCCGGCATGCGCCGTTCCGGCGGCAAGCAGCATCGCGGCGGGCAGGAGCCCCAGTGAAAGACGGAAAAGACGCACGTGGAAACTCCCCAAAAGTCTGGCCGCCAAAGTCCGGCCGGTGGCGCCGATGTGCCCCAGCACGCGGGGCCGGACAATGGGAAAATTCTGTAATTCTGCGTGATAAGGCCGGACAAATCCGCACCGGCCCGCGCGCGCCTGTTCGATGGCGCAATTGCCAGGGCGGGCGTCATGCGGCCCGCTCCGCCGGGATATCCCATGCCAGCCCCGTCTGTACCGTTGGTGCCGCACGGGACATCGCCCGCTCTGCCGCGCGCACCGTCCCCGCGCCCTCGGGCCCGGGGCAATGCGGGCGGAACAGCGGATCGCCCAGCGGCAGCCATTCCTGCTGCGCGATCAGCGGCCAGCGGCCCAGCACTTCATGCTGGCTGCTGCCGTGAATACTGCAGACGAGCTGGAATTCGTCCACCCACCAGCCGATGGGATCGATCGCCACCGTGCCCGTGCCGCCGCCCGGATGCGGCCCTCGATAGGCGAGAGTCAGATGCATCTGAAAATGCGCCTTCTTCCCCGCATCCGCCTTCTCTGTCGCGGCGGGGGCGATACCCACCGCCGCCAGATGATCGCGCAGCGCCGCGTGAAACCGTGCCGGTGCGCGCAGCCCCCGGCGCGGCCTGAGCGTCGCATGCTTTTTCGCGCCATAGGCCACCCGGTCGAACACCGCGAAAAACGGATCGAACGCGAACCCGCTCAGCGCGGCGATCAGCGTGGCCAGCCGCGCATCCGGCCACGCGTCCCACCGCCCGAGCGGGAGCATGGTGCAATGGAAGCGGTTGGCCGCGTAATGCGGATTGATGCCCAGCGCCTTGCGGCAGGCAACGCAGGCATCGCGCGGCGCGAGCGGCGGCTTGATCATCACATAGAGCAAGGCATGCGGTGGCAAGGCAAGGAGCGGCGGACGCACGAGGGCTCTCCGAATCGAAATATGTTCACTTTATGTTCTTATTTCGAGCATCGTTTGTCAACGCCATGAGGGACACAGGCCCTACCGGCGTGAGCCGGCGGGCCTGTATCGACACGTTCGCTCTTTATTTTAGCGGCAGCGGAAATCGTCGCTCTTGCGGCCACGGTCGGCACTGTGGCCGAGGATCGCCCCACCCGCCGCGCCTAGCACGGTGCCGATGGTTTTGGAATCGCCCGGCGCGATGATATTGCCGAGCACGCCGCCTGCCACGCCGCCGATAATCAGCCCGGTGGTGCCATCCGACCGGCGGCAGTAATAGCGCCCATCGCGCCCACGATAGATCCGCTCGTCCCGCGACAGGCGGCGTTCACGATAGCGGCGGTCGCTGCGATAGTAGTTGTCGGCATAATAGCCGCCATAGCGGGGATCGGGCCGGTTCCAGTCGTAACTGCCGTGACGCCCGTAATAGTCGCGGTCGTAATAGCCCCAGCCGCCGCTATCACCGTAACCGTAGCCGTCAGTGGCACAGCCGCCGAGAACGAGAGTCGCGGCGGCAAGCGGGATCAAGGCAAACCTTTTCATCATTTTCGCTCCTTACGCCCGATCCGCGCCCCACGTGGGGCCGGATGATCGGCGGTGCGCCCGCCGCGAGCGAACGGTCATGAGAAAGCAACGGCCTGTGCGGCACTCCGTTCCCGTGACCCGCGCGTCCTGCCTGCGCCCTCACATTTTCTCGCCCGGCAGGCGGCTGGCCTGCTCCACCCAGGCGGTAAACTGCGCTTCGTCCAACGCCCCTTCGCGAATATCGTAGTAGCGCACTGCCGGGTGCTTCGATGCGCCCGGCGGCACGGGATCGAGCGCCGCACCCCGGAAGAAGGTGACTTTCACATAATGGGTGAAGCAATGATAGCTGAGGAACCACGTTCCCGGTGGCCCGTCCGGCGCGCCGTAGAGAGGCGAATTCCACTTCACCGCCTTGCGCACGCCGGGGACCTGTTGCGTCACGATCGCATCGATCCGGCGGCACACCGCCTGCTTCCACCCCGGCACCGCGGCGATATAGGCCTGCACCGACCCATCGCCTTCTCCCTTGGGGATTTGCGGATTGTCGCCCGAAAGCAGCCTGGGTCTGTCCTTCGCCATGCACACCTCCATCGACGATGCGGCGCGAAAGGCTAACCGCAGGGGCAGGCGGGCACAAGCATACGCCCATTCCCGGTCAGGGGAAGAAGGCCCCGCCGCATTCCCCGGTCATGAAGATTTCGGCTTCGATCACCCATGCGCCGCGCAGGCGGCGCCATTTGGCGGTGTAAGTTCCCGCCGCGAAATCGGCGGCATTGCCCCGCGCCACTCCGCGCCAGCGCCCATGCTCCATGGCCATCGGCCCGATGGGGGAAAGCGTGATCGTGTCGGGCAGGCGTTCATAGACCGCCCGCCCCGCGTCCGTGAAATCGCGCTTCCACACCATCAGTTGCGCCTTGCGCCCGGAAAGGATCGCACTGTCCGTGCCCGCAATCAGCACCGCCTTCTCCGCCAGTACCGCCGCAACTCCCGCCAGATCGCCCGCCGCCAAAGCGCGGTTGAATGCCGCGCGGGCGGCGCGAATGGCAAGTTCGTCGGTGGGGGATTGGGTCATGGGTTCTGGTTCATACACTGCCACTGTGGAGCCGCCCATACTGTTCGGCGATCTCGCGTTTCAACGCAAACCAACTGGAAGAGCAACGTCCCAAACGAAACGAGCGCCCAATTCGTGCCAGGAACCGCCATCGTCAATATTGGCGATTGTATCGTTTGCCAATGTGAATGGCCCCGGTACCGAAACCCGTTCGGCCTGAGCCTGTCGAAGGCTGCGCGCCAGACGTGTGGCGAGGCGCTTTCCAGAGCGGGAGGCTGCCGTTGCGCGCAGCCTTCGACAGGCTCAGGCTGAGCGGATGGAGTATTGGCAATGGAATATCGGCAAGCGATACAATCGCCTGCCATTTGCATTGCGCCCCAGCTTGCCATTCCAAGTGACACGAGCACGAAAAAGGGCGGATGGGGGTTTAACCCTCCATCCGCCCCATCGTACATCGGATAGATCTACACCCTACAGACGATGATGCCGTCAATCATGCTCCCGATCCCCGGCGCCCATATAGAGTTCGCGGCCGGTTTCTTCATAGACCTTGCTCATTTCCGCCATGCCCTTTTCGGCCTCCGCCGCGACGAAGGCATCGGAAGGCTGGTTCTGCAGGCGGGCGAATTCGCGCACTTCCTGCGTGATTTTCATGCTGCAGAACTTAGGCCCGCACATCGAGCAGAAGTGCGCCGATTTCGCGCCTTCCGCGGGGAGCGTCTGGTCGTGGTATTTTTCCGCCGTGTCCGGGTCCAGCGAGAGGTTGAACTGATCGCGCCAGCGGAATTCGAACCGAGCGCGGGAAAGCGCGTCGTCGCGGACTTTGGCCGCCGGATGCCCCTTGGCGAGGTCCGCCGCGTGGGCGGCGAGCTTGTAAGTGACGACGCCGACTTTCACATCGTCGCGGTCGGGCAGGCCCAGATGCTCCTTCGGCGTGACGTAGCAAAGCATCGCCGTGCCGTACCAGCCGATCTGCGCCGCGCCGATGCCGCTGGTGATATGGTCATACCCCGGCGCGATATCGGTGACGAGCGGCCCGAGCGTATAGAACGGCGCTTCGCCGCAGGCTTCGAGCTGCTTGTCCATATTCTCCTTGATCTTGTGCATCGGCACGTGGCCGGGGCCTTCGATCATCACCTGCACGTCCTGCGCCCAAGCGCGCTTGGTCAGTTCGCCCAGGGTATAAAGTTCGGCGAACTGCGCTTCGTCGTTGGCATCGGCGATGGAGCCGGGGCGCAGGCCATCGCCCAGCGAATAGGCGATGTCGTAGGCCTTCATGATCTCGGTGATTTCGTCGAAATGGTCGTAGAGGAACGATTCCCTGTGATGCGCCAAGCACCACTTGGCCATGATCGACCCGCCGCGCGAAACGATCCCGGTCACCCGCTTCGCCGTGAGCGGGATATAGGGCAGGCGCACGCCAGCGTGGATGGTGAAGTAGTCCACGCCCTGTTCGGCCTGTTCGATCAGCGTGTCGCGGAAGATTTCCCAGGTCAGTTCCTCGGCAATGCCGCCGACCTTTTCCAGCGCCTGATAGATCGGCACGGTGCCGATGGGCACGGGGCTGTTGCGCAGAATCCATTCGCGCGTGTCGTGGATGTTGCGGCCGGTGCTGAGGTCCATCACGGTATCCGCGCCCCAGCGGATCGACCACACCATCTTGTCCACTTCGCTGGCCACATCGCTGGCGACCGCGCTGTTCCCGATATTGGCGTTGATCTTGACCAGGAAATTGCGGCCGATCGCCATCGGCTCGCTTTCCGGGTGGTTGATGTTGCTGGGGATGATCGCCCGGCCACGCGCCACTTCGTCCCGCACGAATTCCGGGGTCACGTAATCGGGGATCGCCGCGCCCCAATCCTGCCCATCGCGCACATGGTCTTTAAGCATTTCGCGGCCAAGGTTTTCGCGCGCGGCGACATATTCCATTTCGGGGGTGATGATGCCGGCTTTCGCATAGTGCATCTGGCTGACGTTCATCCCCGGCTTCGCGCGCAGCGGGCGTTTCACCACGTTGGGGAAAGCGGGCACGCCGCCCGAACGGTCCGGGCCCAACTGGCCGTTGTCTTCCGGCTTCACATGGCGCGCGTCATAGGCTTCCACATCGCCCCGGCCCACGATCCAGTCGCGGCGCAGCGCGGGCAGGCCCGCGGCGATATCGATCCGCGCATCGGGATCGGTATAGGGGCCGGACGTGTCATAGACGCGCACCGGCGGTTCGCCGCTCGACGGTTCCAGCGTGATTTCGCGCATCGCGACGTTCAGCGGGCCCACGTGGATCTTGCGCGAACCGCGGATCGGCCCGGTGGTGACGCCGATTTCGAAACGGGAATTGATATCGGCCATATGGCGCTCCTCAGATGGACGGAGGACCGGGGAACGCCGATGCGGCAACCCTTCCCTCCGCCCGTGCTAACGGGTTCAGGTTCGACGGGTCGGGCCGCATGACCGGCCCCTCTCAGCCAGCACTGGCTCCCCGGGGATGGGATGACTCTACGCCAGCGCCCGCGCGCCGTCCAGTGCGGCCCTGCGGCTTATTCGAACAGCATGCGGCGGCCGGTGGGCATGGCCCGCCAGTCATGCCCGGGGGGCAGGGTGCCCTCGGCAACCATGGCATCGATCCGGCGCTGCTTCTTGCGCAGATCCCCGCGCAGCCAATCGACCACATCGTAGAACAACGCCCAGCGCCGCAGGGCACGGAGCGGAACGCGGCTTTCGGGCTCGGCCCGGTCGGTGATTGAGGAAACCAGACTGGTCGGCGCGACCCACGCCCCCTTGGGCGAGACCAGCGCGCGCATTCTCGGGCGATAGGGCAGGACATGGTAGATGTCCGCCGGCCCGCGCAGGGGCACCGCCTCGGCCAGTCGGCGCTGCGCCTCGGTGCGGGTAATGACATAGGCATGCGCCCCCTCGCCCCCATCCGACAGGGTATAGGCGCACAAGCCATGGCCGAGCGCCAGGGCGTCGGCACGGTCGTAGGCGACGAGGCCCAACTCGTTGTGGGCATCGACATCGAGGAACAGGTAATCGAACCGGTCGACCGGCAGCCCCTCGCGGAGGAGCGGGGCGAAGCGGGCGGCGATCAGGCCATCGTCCTCCAGCACCACGCCGCAAGGCGCGCCACTGGCGACGATCGCCTCCCATGCTCTGGCGTGAGAGAGGTGGCAGCCGATCTCGCTGGGCGAGAGCGAAACCCCGGGCGCAACCGCCGCCTGCCGCGCGGCTTCGTCAAGCCGCCGGCCATCGACCCCGTCAATGATAGTGCAGGCGATTCCCAACCGCGCGTGATGGCGCGCGCTCCGCGCTCGCCGCGCGGCGGCATCGGGTAGCGAAAGGATGAACACCGGGATCGCTTGGCTCATGGGCGCTGCCATAAACCAAGCGCCGGGGCCTGTCATCTCTCCCACCGCGAGGAAGCAAGGCCCGGCCGGGAGTGACAGGACCCGCTTGCGGCCCCGCGCCATCGCGGTATCAAGGGGTTAGAACATGGGGCCCGCGCACCGGGCCGGACAACAGGGAGATACCGTGCGCCCGTTTACCGTCTGTCTCACTCTGGCCGTGCTGGCCGCGCCCGCCATGCTCCATGCCCGGCCGATGACGCCGGAAGATGTCGCCCGGCTGGAACAGGTGGGCCAGATCGCGCTGTCGCCCGATGGCACGCGGATCGCCTACACCAGCCAGAGCCTGCCCGATGTGACGCGGGGTGAAAAGAACGGCGCGGCGCGCCAGCAGCTCCATCTCGCCTGGGGGCCGGATCAGCTTCGCGCGTTCCTGCCCGCCGATATGGACGTGTCGACAGTGCGCTTCAGCCCCGACGGGCGGACGATCAGCTTCATCTGGGCGGCGAAAGATGAGAAAGACGCCGTCTGGGGCATTCCGGTGGACGGCGGCGGCCATCGCAAGCTCGCCGCGATCGAGGATGGCGATATCCTTGCCTACGCCTGGGCGCCCGATGGGGCGACGCTCTACCTGCTTGCCAGCCCGGCGAAGGACGAACGGCGCGAGGCCGAAGCCAAGGCCGGGTTCACCGCCGAAATCTATGAGGAGGAATGGCGCACCAACCGCCTGTTCGCCGCCCGGATCACGGGCAGGGGCGGCAGCAAGGATCTGGACAAGCACCCCCGCGCGATCCCGCTGACAGGGCATGCCACCGCCATCCAGATCGCGGCGGACGGGCGCACGGCGATCCTGACCACCGCCCCCACGCCGAGCGTGGACGACAGCTACACCCGCCAGCGCGTGGCCGTGCTCGACCTTGCCAGCGGCCGCATCGGGCGGGTGATCGAAACCCCGGGCAAGATCGCCGATCCCGAACTGGCCCCAGATGGCCGGACATTGGCGCTGCTGGCGGCGGTCGATCAGCACGATCCCGCCCCGACCACGCTCCATCGCATCGATCTCGCCACCGGCGCGATGACTCCGCTCAACGCCGGGGCGGCCGAAGCGGCCATCGATTCCACCTGGCTGCCCGATGGCCGGCTGGCGGCGGTGATCCACAAGGGCGCGCGCAGCGTGCTGCGCATCTACGCCCCCGATGGCACGGCGCAGGAAATCGATCCGGGCGATCTGATTCTCAACCAGGTCAAAGCCATGGGCCAGACCATCGCCGTCAACGCCGACAGCCCGGCCCACCCCGGCGAACTGTTCGTGCTGACCGATGGCCGCTTCGCCCGCTGGACACGGCACAATCCGTGGCTGGCGCAGATCGATTTCGGCCGCCAGCGCACGCTGACCTATACCGCGCGCGACGGGCAGGCGATCGAAGGGGTACTGATCGAGCCGGTGGGCGGCGTGCCGCGCGGCGGCGCCCCGACGATTTTCGATGTCCACGGCGGACCCGAATCCCATGAATCGAACGGCTGGGTGACGAATTACGGCGGGCCCGGGCAAGTCGCGGCGGGCCGGGGCTATGCCGTGTTCCTGCCCAATTACCGGGGCTCCACCGCTTATGGCACTGCTTTTTCGAAGCAGCACCAGAACGATTACGCGGGCAAGGAATTCGACGATCTGGTCGATGGCAAGCGGGCGCTGGTGGCGCAAGGGGTGGCCGATCCGCGCCGGGTGGGCATGACTGGCGGCTCCTACGGCGGGTTCGCCACCGCCTGGGCCTCCACCGCGCAGAGCGAGGAATTCGCCGCCGGGGTGATGTTAGTGGGCATTTCCGATCTCATCAGCAAATTCGGCACCACCGACATCCCCACCGAAATGCGGCTGGTGCACGAACTGAAATATCCGTGGGAGGAATGGCAGCACCTGCTGGAACGCAGCCCGATCTACCACGTGGGCAAGGCGACCACGCCGCTGCTGATCCTGCATGGCGCGGCCGATCCGCGCGTCAACCCGGCGCAGAGCATGGAACTGTACCGCAATCTGAAAGTGCGCAAGCCGGAAACGCCGGTGCGGCTGGTGCTCTATCCCGGCGAAGGCCACGGCAACCGCCGGGCCGCCGCGCGGTATGATTTCAACCTGCGGATGATGGAATGGTTCGACACCTATCTGAAGACAGGCAATCGCACCGCGCCCGTTCCCGGCCCACGCCCGGCCCTGCCCCAGGAAGCGCTGGGGAAATAAGCCGATGCGCGGCGCGGGATGCGGCCATGGCCGTTCCGCCTGCCCCGATCAGAAGGTATAGCCCAGCCCGACCGCGCCGAACCACTGGTTGGGGCTGCCGCGTTCGGACGTGAACGGCGAATCCTTCGCATCGCCCAGCATCCGCGCGTAACCGCCGCCGATCACCACGGCGAACCCGCCGTTCAGCAGATCGCCATCGAGATCGATTCCGCCGATCGCCGCCACCCCGACTTTGGTGAAGCCCTTGCCCGCAGAGAACGCCGAAAGGCCGCTGGCCGCGCTTTGCGCCGGGCTGACCGAGTAATAGTAATCGGCGAACTTGCGGTCGCCATATTCGGCGCTGACGTTGAGCCCGATGGCCACCCCGCGATTGAGCGGCGTGAAATAAGTGACCGAAGGCGTCACCACCATGCCCTTGTGCGCTCCCGCCACGTCCCACGCGACATCGGCGTTGATGGAGAGGGCATCGTACTGGTGAAACACCTGCGACACCCTGATCCCGAGGCTCGGCCCCACTTCCAGCGCCCGGTCGAGCTTGCCGAGCGAACGGACAACCTTATCCTCGATCTGGCTGGCGCGATTGGTGCGCAGGCGGATGGAAGGGCCGATATTGAAACCCACGCCCTTGTCCGGGTCGGGCACGAAATCGAGCGCGATCCCGCCCATGCGCGGCGTGATGCCGATACCGGCCAGATTGCCCTGGACCACCGGCACCGGGAAAACCACGTAATCGTCCGAACCATCGTAGGATGGGCCGTAGCCCACCCCCGCGCCGACACTCAGCCAGTCGCCGTCATAAACGCTGGGTTCGCCACCGGCGGCCCCGGCAGGAACGGTCTGCGCCATCGCCGGGGCGGCGATCGCCGCCGCGCAGAAGGCACTTGTACACAAAAGCAAATTTCGCATGGCTGCTCCCTAACGCCTTTCCAACGCACAAGCGTGAAAAACGTGCCTTGCATGGCAGGCGCGGGGAAACAGGCGGCGGATCACCCGCGATCAGTGCGCCAGCAGCAGCGGCAGCGGCGAACCGATCAGCATGTCACGCGTAACGCCGCCCAGCAGGCTTTCCTGCCAGCGCGAATGGCCATAGGCGCCCATCGCCAGATAGGCAGCCTTGCGGTCGAGCGCAGCATCGCGCAGCGCCTCGGCCACCGGGCGGCCGCGCGCGCCGATCTGCACGATCTCGCTGGCGACGCCATGGCGCGAAAGGAACGTGGCAGCCTGCAGAGGCGGGAGGTCCTCGTGCCGGTCCGCTTCGACGCAGACCAGAGTGACCGATTGCGCCCGCTTGAGCAGCGGCAACGCAGCCCGGATCGCCTGGCAGGATTCGGGCGAGCCGTTCCAGGCCACCACCGCGGGCCCATCGACCGCGAAGTCCGCCGCCGTTTCCGGCACCACCAGCGTCGCCCCCGGCGCGCGGGTGACCACTTCGGCGGCAATCGGCGGCGAACCCAGCCGGGCAGCCCAGTTGGCGGGCGGCGCGCTGACCACGATCAGATCGGACAGCCAGCTATGGCTGATCAGCAGGCGGGCAGGCGCGGCGGCATGGCGATGCCATTCCCAGCCGATACCTTCCTTGGCCAGACGTGCTTCCACCTCGCGGCGCTGATCGTCTTCCGCTTCGCGCGCCTTTTCAAAGGCATCGCCAATGAACGCGGCCCCGCCGAACGGATCGATCGGCATATAGGCGTCGACCGGGGTGGCGGGCTGGATGCAAGTGAGATAGCCATCGAAGGCGCGGGCGATATCGACGGCGACCCGGTAACGCGCATCTTGCCCGTTATCGAGTCCGATATGGACGACAATCGATTTCATGTGCTCTCTCCTTACGCGGTATCATCCCCCCAGCGCTTGCCACTGGCGGACCGAATCCATCGGCCACACCAGCATGAGCACGTTCAATGTAAGGTTGTCCCTGATCAGAATCAAAGTCGCCAGTTCGAGCGCGAGCGCCAGCGCAACGCTCACCCAGACAGGCAGGCGGCTGGCGAGGAGGAAACCGATCACCATCCAGCCGATATCACTCAACGAATTGACGATGCTGTCGCCGACATAGCCGAAGCTCACCGTCACCGCGCGATACCGTTCGATAATCATCGGCGAGTTTTCGAGGATTTCCCAGAACGCTTCGAACGCCGCCGCAATCGGCAGGGCATACCGGGCGGGCACGCCGCCGAACAGACGCCAGCGCACCCACAGCACCCAAGCGAAGAAATAGAACAGCAGCCCATGGATCACATGGCTGGCGCTGTACCAGTCGGCGATATGCTGGCTGTTTTCCGCCGATTGCACCACGCCGTGCCACAGCTTCACCGTGCCGCAGGCGCAGATCGGCGGGCGGCCCATGGCCAGCAAGATGCCCAGCACCAGCAGGCACACCACCGCCGTGGCCACGATGGCGCGGCGATGCGGCAACAGGCCTGGCGATCGTATGGTCAAACGGTCCTCCCCTTCGCATGTTCCGCCTGATTCAGAGCGGGTTTTGGCCCCCCGCGCAACCCGCGGGTGCAAGGATTCCACGGCCACCGGCCATGCGCCGGGCCCCCATGCGGCAAGCAGAGATTGCGCATCGCCGGGCAGGCGCTACAGTCGCGCGGCGATGCGCGGCCGCTCCTTTGACCTCTTTCCCTTCCGCAGGGCTCTGCCTCACCCGATCCCGGCCGCTCTACCCGGAGATACGGCATGAGTGCCGCGGACAAGCGGGTGTGCATCATCGGCGCGGGATTCGGCGGGCTGGCGCTGGCGATCCGGTTGCAGGCGGCGGGAATCGCCACGACCGTGATCGAAGCGCGCGACAAGCCCGGCGGCCTCGCCCATTTCTGGCAGAAAGACGGTTTCACTTTCGATGCCGGCCCGACGATCATCACCGATCCGTTCGCTTTCGAGGAACTGTGGGCCCTGACCGGGCATCACATGGCCGACGATGTCGAACTGCTCCCGGTGGCGCCGTTCTACCGGCTCAACTGGCCGGATGGGACCAATTTCGATTTCGCCCGCGACGAAGCATCGCTCCAGCGCGAAATCGCCCGCATCGCCCCGGCCGATATCGTGGGCTACGGCGAATTTCAGGACTACGCCGCGCAGGTCTATCGCGAAACCTACCAGAGGCATGGCCAGACCGCTTTCCAGACGGCATCGAGCATGGCCAAGCTGCTCCCGGCCATGGTCCGCTATCAGGCCTGGCGCTCGATCTATGCGCGGGCGGGCAGCTTCGTGCGCGCGCCCAAACTGCGCGAGGCGCTGAGCTTCCGCACGCTGTTCGTCGGCGGCAATCCGATGAACGCCAGCGCGGCCCTTTCACTGATCCACAAGCTGGAGAAGCAGGGCGGGCTGTGGTGGCCGCGCGGCGGGGTCAAC
Organism: Caenibius sp. WL; assembly: GCF_019803445.1. NCBI lineage: Bacteria > Pseudomonadati > Pseudomonadota > Alphaproteobacteria > Sphingomonadales > Erythrobacteraceae > Caenibius > Caenibius sp. WL. The sequence continues at coordinate 716,206 of NZ_CP081844.1, read as the reverse complement.
CGGCTGGTCGCCGCCATGGTGCGCCAGTTCGAACGGCTGGGCGGCACGATCCGGCTGGGCGATCCGGCGGTGCGGATCGAAACGCTGGGCAACCGTGTGACCGGGGTGCACACACGCAGCGGCTGGCACCAAGCCTGCGATGCCGTGGCCAGCAACGCCGATATCGTCCATTCCTATCGCGATCTGCTCGGCGAAACCCAGCGAGGCCGGATCTACGCGCGCAAGCTGGCCCGCAAGCGCTTTTCCCCCAGCCTGTTCGTGGTCCATTTCGGGATGGAGGGAAGCTGGCCGGGCATTCCGCATCATATGATGCTGTTCGGTCCGCGCTATAAAGGGCTGCTGGCGGACATTTTCGATCATGGTGTGCTGCCCAACGATTTCCTGATCTATCTCCATCATCCCACAGTCACTGATCCTTCCGTCGCCCCGCCGGGAAAAAGCACTTTCCATGCGGTGGTGCCGGTCGCCCATATGGGCAAGCTGACCGTCGACTGGGAAGAGATCGGCCCAATGCTCGAAAAGCGCATTCTCGACGAAGTCGGCCGCAGGCTGATCCCCGATATCCATGACCGGATCGTGACCCGGTTCCACTATGCCCCGCGCGATTTCGCGCGGGATGGCAACGTCCATCTCGGCAGCGTGTTCAGCCTCGCGCCGATTCTGACGCAAAGCGCATGGCTGCGCGGCCACAACCGCGACGAGGCGATCGGCAATCTCTATCTGGTGGGGGCGGGCACGCATCCCGGCGCGGGTATCCCCGGCGTGATCAGCAGCGCCAGAGTGACCGCCGACCTGATGCTGGAGGATTTCGCCGCATGAACCACACGCTCCGCGCCATCGCCGTCTATTGCGGATCGGCCACGCCGTCCGATTCCCGCTATCTCACGCTCGCGGGCGCGGTCGGGGCGGAACTCGCCCGGCGGGGCATCACCGTGGTCTATGGCGGCGGCAAGCTGGGCCTGATGGGCGCGCTGGCGCAAGCGGCGCTGGAAGCGGGCGGCAAAGTGATCGGGGTCATCCCCGAAGCGATGGTCGACCGCGAAGTGGCCAACGAGGCCTGCACCCACCTCCATGTCGTGGCCACCATGCACGAACGCAAGGCGCTGTTCACCGAACTTGCCGATGCTTTCCTCACTCTGCCCGGCGGGGTCGGCACGATGGACGAATTGTGGGAGGCGATCAGTTGGGCGCAACTCGGCTATCACAGCAAGCCGGTCGGCCTGCTCAACGCTTTCGGTTTCTACGACGGACTGCTCGGCTTTGTCCGGCACATAACCGATACCGGTTTCGTCCGCCCGGCCCATGCCCGCATCCTGATCGCGGAACACGAACTGGATCTGCTGCTGGAACGGATGGAAGCCTACGAACCGCACCAGCCGATCTTCCGCATGAAAGCCTCCGACCTCTAGGGGGCTTGGACAAATTGGTTCCCGCTCAAAGCTGCCGTTAACGGGCTGAAACCTCAGAACCAAGCAGTGGTATGGGTGTTACAAAATATTGAACTGTTCGAGCGTATCGGCTCTGGGCAAAGATACGTTCCGGCCATCAAACCCCGACCCTAAGATTAAAAATGCACAGATCGACACCAGCAAATTTGAAGAATTCAAGGGCATCCAGGCGCAGAATGACAGCTGCACTGTCACATACTCCGTAGGACAAGACGATCATATTGTCGTGAAACGCAACGCCGCTACAAAATTCAACGTTCTGACCCTCGAACGAAAACTCACCTCCCATAGAAATGAGAGAAAAGTCGTCATCAAAAATAGCGACAACATGTGTGTAAACAAACTTGACGCTGGTGCTGCCGGTGTGTGGGTTGGGAACGTACAAGGCCTGTTTGCGATGTAATATTCCTACATACCGCCCCAATATGCGCATGACACAGGACCCCCCCGACAAATCGAGGTCCATCGCCGGGTTAATTTTTACGGTATGTATCTCTCCTTCTTCCGAAAGCTGCACAATCTCGCAAGGGTTTCCGGCATACACAAAATTCAGCTCACCATTCTTTACCCATGGCATCCAGTTTTTCTCGTGGAACTGGCGGCGAGGCAGATACCTATGGAGCCGGAGGATTCCCCCTCGCACCTCAAGCAAGACCATCGTAAAAATCTTGAGGGCATCACGACCGTTAGCATTTGCAATCAATCCTGCTGCCGCCGCCACTGCAAAAACATGACCTTGCCATTTGAACAATCGCAAATCCTGCAAGCCCATCAGTGCAAGGTCATGAGCCCGGATATGGCGATCTTCCAAAAAAGAAGCTTGCGTGAGGTTTAACCCCATATCCAATTCTGCGAGGTAATTCTGGGTGTCTGAGTATTTTACTCGCTCACCACAATAGTACGCCCTGTAGTTTCCATTTCTCAAATCATAGTTAACCCCTCTATAAGCCACCAGAATTCGGCCACTATCTATTAGAATTGAAGGATTGCATACTTGGTGACGTGTTAATTTAGGCAATTCAACCCGTTCGAATTTTGCAACATGCTGCATCAGTATAGCCGCTCTTTGCAGATCTCCTCCCTTCATACTTCCCGCCCCTCGCTCCTCATAAGAGAATAAATTTCCGTAAAAAGTAACATTATTTCCATCATCTCTGCAACCGGATCAGGGCGAACAGCTTCGCATAGGCCTGGAGTATTTGACGAGCTTCGCGTATCCCTTGATACGATGATTGGTGAGAATTTCATAACTCAGGAAACCGATGATCCCGTGCTGCAGCTACGGGGTCCCTTTGTCTTTCTGCCGGGAAAGGGTTTTGGGATTCGTCAATCGGTCGCGTCAGTACGGATACAGCTTCACCTGCCATACCAGATCGATGGCACTGCGCTTGATAACGCTATGGAGGAATTTCTTCCTGATCAGCCAATTCATTTGCCACAGGCAAATGACCATGCATCTCTCATCCTATTTCGTATTCTCGCTTGGCAGGCAGCTATTCAGCGCAATGCCAACCTTCCCGTTTTTGGCCTTGGACACTCGTTCAACCTGAATAGCACGGAACGGCTGCTGATAATGCCGTACTTCTGTACACCCGCGTCGCAGACAGTCATGGCATGGATACTCGCAGCTATCAGGTTTTTCGTTTTCCCGCCCTCCAAGCAGACACACTCGCTAGAAGACGTTCGCCGTCTTTACGCCGAGCTAAGAGCAGAGCTCAGAAAGCATGCCTTACCCGGCACCAACGTCTTTCATTTTCTCGAAGCCGCTCACACCCGGAAACTTGAGATAAATCACATTGCGAGCGATGTGATCAGCTTCGGAGTGGGCTGCAACAGCAGATGGCTGGATAGTACGATTACAGATTCGACCCCGTCGATGGCTATCAAAAATGCCCGGAACAAATTTGCTTGCGCACGCATTCTTGACCTCCATGGATTGCCAACGCCCATTCATGGAATACCTGCAAACGCTGATCAGGCAGTTTCTATTGCTGAGCAGATTGGTTATCCGGTCGTCGTCAAGCCATATGATCTGGATGGTGGCAGAGGGGTGTATGCAGGGCTGCCTCACGACGAAGCTGTTCGCGAGGCGTACGCATGCGCCTCGGCAGAATCCAGCAACCTGCTTGTAGAAAAGCATATTGTTGGGTCCGATTTCAGGCTGACAGTGCTGCATGGAGAAGTCATCAAGGTTATGAAACGGCGCCCTGGAGGCGTGACCGGCGATGGCAGCCGGACAATTGCGGAGTTGATGAAAGAGGAGCAGCGCAAGCCCGATCATCAAGCCGCCCTAAGGCGCACCGGCCATATGCGGATTAGCCTGGATGCAGAAGCGATGGAGCTGTTGCAAGAAAACGGGCTCACGCAAGACAGTGTTCCCGAGCGCGGACGGTTCGTGGTCCTCCGCAGGAAAAGCAATATATCGACGGGAGGCACCTATACCATCATACCAGTGACGCACATTCATCTCGACAATCTAAGGCTGGCAGTGAGTGCTGCATCCGTGATCGGACTCGATATCGCCGGCGTAGATCTTATTATTACCGACATTACAAAGTCATGGCGCGAGGTAGGCGGAGCCATTTGTGAAGTAAACGGAAAACCTCAAATCGGGCACCGCGATACTCCAGAAATATACGATCTTATACTCTCAAGACTACTGAAAAATCATGGAGAATTGAATGTGCATTTGATCATATCGGATACGCATAAGCCGCCGTCTTCAGCGTTCATCGAAGAAATGACCGCTAAGGGCTACAATGCGATAGTTCACGGAAATGCAGCGACAACCGTGGAAGGTGGTGTAATCGGTCCTTTCCAAAATAGTTTTTATGCCGCCAAAGCGATATTGTCCGACCGCAGAACCACTGGTGCCATTCTCTTCATGTGTTTGGATGACATAATCAGTCATGGATTGCCTGCAAGTTGGTTCACTTCTATTCGTGTTGTGCTGCCGACAGGCTGTCCCCCAGATACTGTAAATACGATCATGAAGATGATCCATGAGCATACGAATGAGGCAATTTCGGTGACCGCCACCACGAATGCAGCATCGCAAGAACAAACTGGAGCGACCGCTGCCGAATGACACGAGTTGGACTTCATGACTATGTTACGGACCCGTTGCTGACGCAGAAAGATGGAGCCAATCTCGCTCATGAGAATATTGCACGATTACTCAAACTTTATTCTACGCCCGAAATTGAAGTTCGATTCCACGATTTTATGCGTCTTCTCAGAGATGAACGGTATGCTTATCAAACCCTTAGCGATCTAGATTGTGTTGTAAGCAATGTTGGACCACATGCGCATTATTATTTTTGGTTGCGTGAACGACTTGGGCTTTCCTTTCGAATAGTCCGTGATGTTCGAACGGCAATCTGGAGCAGTTACCTACTTCAGGAACATCTTTGCCAACCACTTCTGAGACGCGATGATACGCTGCTGTTTGCCAGCCAGTATACGTGGGACATTTATTCCCAAATGTTCCCGCACCTCCCTAATTATCCTGGCGCGATTTGCTATCCGCTAACCGTTTGTTTTCCCAAAACGAGGCCCAAGAGGAGCTATCATAAGCAAAGGCCAGAAGGTGTTCCTATAACACTTGGATATCTTGGCCGCCTTTCCGACGATAAGAATTTTCCGGACATCATTGAACTGCTGATCCACCTGAATCGTAATTCGGAAAATCGCTATCGTCTGATTGCATGTGGCGAAGTACACTCACCCAACTGTGATCCAGATTGTGTACGCGCTCAGTTACAAGACGCGCTCGGACGCGATGACTGTTTTAAATACTATCCGCCGCGTAGAAATAACGAAATATGGTCTTTTTTGTCCAACGTTGATATTCTATTGTTTCCCAGTACGTCAAATCTCGAAACACTGGGCCGAGTTCTAGTTGAGGCAAGCTATGCCCGCATACCAGTTGTTAGCGGGGATCACGCCGCTGCAGCCGAATTGGTGACCCCAACGGGGTTGTGTCCGGTCCAATACGATACCCGACGAATATTTAGTGCTCATCAGGATCACAACATGGGTAGTGTTTCAGTTGCAAACATGGCCGCAGCGGTAACCGCTCACAGTCTGCGCTCATCCGATTGTTATGATCGTTACAAAGAGCACCCCGCTGACTTCATGAAGCTTCTCATCGAGGTTCCTCAGACGATGCATGAAGAGGTCGTAGATAGACGAGCACCGCTGCTGGATAGGCTGGTGGTTGATTTACCTGCCCCTCTCGAGCGTCAACGATCGATGGAGCTGATTGGCGAATGCGTCTCATGGTTCATTGCGCTGCAATCGAGGCACAGCCGTGAGCACGGACAGCGTTCGCTCGATTTGCTGAAACTTTCGCGCTATCCGGAACGGACCCAACGTTATCTGGCAAAAAGCTCAATTACCGCAGGCGATTTTACCAATATCGGCGGCATCGATATCGAACTCTGCCACATTGTCGGATTCTATCCTGAATTTTGGATTGTGGCTGACTCAACTGAGGGGAAAAACAAAAGGATCTTAAAGGATTATCCTTAATCTAACAGACAAACAATGGTTTCGGAAGCCGCATGCAACAGAAGGCAGCATCTTTATTCGTTGCCCGCCAAACACGTAATTTCATAAAGGTTGGCGCCATTTAATTCTAGAACGACCACGCGATCTTACGGTTCATTCAAATGTCCGTTTCCCACAACTTTCCCCCTTCAAGGCATCGGATGGGCCTGCGGAAAGCAGACAAGCATTCGGGGCTGAATTTATCCATGCGGCCCGGAGTGCTTTCGCAGCAGATGGAAACACCTGCTGGCCCGGAAATCAGAACCGTTCCAACCTTTCACTATTCGCCGAGGTAGGCCGCCACGCCCTGCCGCTCGGCCGGGGTCATGTGCAGGCCGAGCTTGCTGCGCCGCCAGAGCACATCATCCGCCGTGCGGGCCCATTCGGTATCGCGCAGATAGGCCACTTCCGCCTCGCTCAACCCCGCGCCGAAATCGCGGCCCAGATCGCCCCGGCTGCGCGCTTGCCCCAGCCAGCGCCCGGCCCGCGTGCCATAGGCGCGGGCGATGCGCGTGGCCTGCGTCTGATCGAGAAAGCCGTATTCGGCCTGCAGGCTGCCGCTCAATGCGTCCAGCGTGCCCGCCGGAAAATCGCCGCCGGGCAGCGGCGCATGCGCCGTCCACGCCCCGCCCGCCAGTTCCGGCAGGCGGGTGGCCAGCAGATCGGCCGCGCTTTCCGACAGATGGCGATAGGAAGTGATCTTGCCGCCATAGACATCGAGCAGCGGGGCCCCTTCGCCCGGCGGCGACAGCGGCAGGCGATAGCCGCGCGTCGCCGCTTCCGGGCGGCCCGATCCGTCATCGACCAGCGCCCTGACCCCGGAATAGCTCCACACCACATCGCCGGGGGCGATAGCCTGCCGGAAATAGCGGCTGGCCGCCGCGCACAGATAGGCCACTTCCCCGGCATCGGCATGGACATCGGCAAGCGATCCGGTGTGGTCGCGGTCAGTCGTCCCGATCAGCGTGAAATCGCGCTCATAGGGAATGGCGAACACGATCCGCGTATCGGGCTGCTGGAAGATATAGGCATAGGGATGATCGAACAGCCGCGGGACGACGATATGCGATCCGCGCACGCGGCGCAGACTGAACGGCGGGTCGATCCCGGCCAGCCACGCCACATCGTCCGCGCCCGGCCCGCCCGCGTTGACCAGCGCCCGCCCGCGAAACGCGCCCGCCGGGGTGTCCACCACCCAGTGATCGCCATCCCCGTCGCGTGCCCGCCGCGCGGCTGTGGCCGGGGTGCGGGTGCGGATTTCCGCCCCGCGTTCGGCCGCATCCAGCGCGTTCAGCACCACCAGCCGGGCATCGTCCACCCAGCCATCGGAATATTCGAACCCATGCGTCAAAGCCGGGTCGAGTGCGGCCCCGGCCGGGTGCACCGGCAGGCGGATCGCCCGCGCGCGCGGCCAGGCGCTGCGCCCGGCCAGCAAATCGTAAAGCAACAGCCCCGCACGCAGCATCCAGCGCGGGCGCAGCCCCGGCGCATGGGGCAGCACAAACCGCATCGGCCGCACGATATGCGGCGCGATCCGCCAGAGCGTTTCCCGTTCGTGTAACGCTTCGCGCACCAGCGCGAACTCGCGGTATTCCAGATAGCGCAGGCCGCCATGGACCAGCTTGGTCGACGCGCTCGACGTGCCGTTGGCCAGATCGCGCGCTTCGAGGAGCAGCACCCGCGCGCCGCGCCCGGCAGCATCGCGTGCGATCCCCGCGCCGTTGACCCCGCCGCCGATCACGATGAGGTCGAACAGCGCGCTCACGCTTGCGGCACCACCCCGTGCCGCCGCTGGAACAGTTTCCCCCGCTCGCTATAGAGGACGAGCAGCAGGGCCACGACCCCCGCCGCCATCAGCGAAAAGGCCAGCGGGCGGGCGGACCCATCGTAAAGTTGGCCGATGAACGCCCCCAACGCGGAGCCGATCACCAGCCGCATGAAAGTCTGCAACGATGCCGCCGCCCCAGCGATACGGGCGAAGGGCTGCAAGGCGATCGAAGCGAAATTGGCCCCGAGGAACCCCATCAGGCAGAGATTGAGCGTCATCACCGGAGCGAATTCCCACAGTGTTTCGTTGCCGCGCTCCGCCAGCCACAATTGCACGGCGCCCAGCATGATGAACCCCAGCAGAGCCGTGTGCGAGACGCGCCGCGCCCCGAACCGCTCCACGATCCGCGAATTGGTGAGATTGGCGCAGGCCATCGCCAGCGCCATCCCGCCGAAAATCAGCGGAAAACTGTCGCCCGCGCCGAACTGTTCAGCCACGAGTTGCTGCGACGAATTGATATAGCCGAACAGAGCCCCCTGGACGAGCGCCATGCCGAAGACATAACCGAACGCCGACCGGTTCATCAGCGCAGTGCCCATGTTGCGGGCGATGACCTGCACTTCGATATGCTGGCGGTATTCGGGATGCAGCGTTTCAGGCAGGCGCAGCGCCGCCCACAGGGCCAGCAGCGCGCCCAGCCCGGCCATGATCCCGAAGATCCAGCGCCAGTCGGCCACCAGCAGCACCGCCTGCCCCAGCGTCGGCGCGATCATCGGCACGATCATGAACACCATCGCCACCAGCGATTGGGTGCGCGCCATCTTATCGCCCTGGAACCGGTCGCGGATGATGGTCATGCTCATGACGATCATCCCGGCCGACATCAGCCCGGCCAGCCCGCGCATGACCAGCAGCGCGGTGAAATCCTGCATCAGCGCGGCGGCCAGGCTGAACACCACATAGCCGCCAAGGCAGACGAACAGCACCGGGCGGCGCCCGAACCGGTCGGCCAGCGCCCCGGGAAACAGCGAACCGAGGCCCGAGCAGATGAGGAACACCCCCACCACCAGCTGGCGCTGGTTCGAATCATGCACGCCGAGATCCTGCGACATCACGCCCAGGGCCGGCAGCATGGCGTCGATCGCCAGGGCCTGAAGCGCCTGCAGCAATGCCATCATGACCACGAATTCGCGCCCGCCCATCGGAAAATGGCGGGGCGCGGCGGAAACGGAAGTACTCATGCCCCGCTCTTGGCCGATAGAGAACCGAATGGCCAGTGCGGCTCGTCGAAAAAGGGGCGGCGGGTGCGGCCGCCCGCGCTGGCGGCCGATTTGCGCCGCGATGCCGCGACAGGCCGTGCGGAGGCTGCTATCCTGCCGCGATGCGCCCCACCGCCCCCGACGATGGCTTTGACCATGGCCCGGACCACAACAGCGGGGTGGACGCCGTCGGCCTACGCAAGATTATCCATATCGATATGGATGCCTTCTATGCCAGCGTCGAACAGCGGGATGACCCTTCGCTCAAAGGCAAGCCGGTGGCGGTGGGCGGCAGCGCCTCGCGCGGGGTGGTCGCCGCAGCCAGCTACGAAGCGCGCAGATTCGGGGTTCGCTCGGCCATGCCTTCGGCCCGCGCCAGGCGGCTGTGCCCCGATCTGGTGTTCGTCCGCCCGCGGTTCGACGCCTATCGCGCGGTGTCGCGGCAGATTCACGCGATCTTCCGCGATTACACCAGCCTGATCGAACCGCTCAGCCTCGATGAGGCCTATCTCGATGTCACGGCGGATCTGCGCGGCATCGGCTCGGCCACCCGCATCGCCGAACTGATCCGCCAGCGCATCCGCGACGATCTCCAGCTTACCGCCAGCGCCGGGGTCTCCTACAACAAGTTCCTCGCCAAGATCGCCAGCGACCAGAACAAGCCCGATGGGCTGTGCCTCATCCGCCCCGGCGAAGGGGCGGCGTTCGTCGCGGCGCTGCCGGTGCGGCGGTTTCATGGCGTGGGGCCGCGCGGGGCGGAAAAGATGGCGAAACTCGGCATTGCCACCGGTGCCGATCTCGCGGCGCAGGACATCGCCTTCCTCAAGACCCATTTCGGCAGTCTGGCCGATTACCTTTATCGCGCGGCGCGCGGGATCGATCTGCGCCCGGTCCGGCCCGACCGCCCGCGCAAATCGGTGGGGGCGGAACGCACGTTCGCGCAGGATATCGCCACCGGGCCGGCCCTGCGCGAAACGCTGGATACGATTGCCGATATCGTCTGGGAACGGATCGAGCGGGCCCAGGCGCGCGGACGCACGGTGACGTTGAAAATGCGCTATGCCGATTTTGCGCTGGTCACCCGCGCGCGCTCGGTGGACCATTGGGTGGCCGGAAAGGCCGAATTCGCCGCGCTGGGTCACGCTTTGCTCGACGAGATGCTTCCGCTGCCGCAACCCATCCGGCTGATGGGCCTCACGCTGTCCTCGCTCGAAAGCGAAAGCGAGGAGCGGGAAAAGGACACCGCGCAGCTTTCGCTGCTGTGACCGGTCTCCTCCGACCGGCCCACTTACCGGGCATCGCGCGCCAGCAGCGCCAGTCTTTCATCCACCGCGCGGCTGCGGGCTTCGGGCAGGGCATCACGGGCGAACAGGCCGATTTCGACAATCTCCCGCCCATCGGCGCGGGGCTGCCCGGCAATCGTCCCCGCGAAGAGATGCACTGTGTTGCGCGCGCCATGCAGCCGGTGATCGAGCACGCCCAACGCACGCATCCCGCTGAGATCGCATCCGATTTCTTCACGCCATTCGCGCGCGGCGGCCACTGCCGGGGCCTCCTTCCGCCCCAGCCCGCCGCCGGGCAGCGTCCAGCATCCAAGGCCATAACTGTGCCGCACCAGCAGCACCCGGCCACGCTCGTCCAGCCCGATCACGCTGCATCCGGCCACATGCGGGCGCGCGATCCGCCACCAGTGCTTGCGCAGCGCATGGGCACAACGCAGCGCCGCCCGGTGCAGCGGTGCGGGAAGCCAATGGCTCATAGCGATCCCCGGCGCCTCAAGGCAGTGCGTAGTGGCATGTTATCCATGCGCCGCCCCACGGCCATACGGCCGCCGGAACGATTTGTCCCGGCGGCTTTGGGGATAGACTTGGCAAATGCCTACTTCAGAGTCTGGGCGAGGAACCACACGCGGCGTTCGGCCTGATCGGTCCAGTCGTCCACCAGCCCTTCGGTCGCATTGTCGCCGGCGTCACCCGCCAGTTGCTTGATCGTCTTGAAACGGGTCACCAGTGCGGCGTTGTCATGGCGCAATTCCTCGACCATTTCATCGGCCGAAAGCGCGGCGTTATCCTGATCCTTCACCGCCGTGCGCTTGGCAATCGACCCGATCGAAGTGACCGTATCGGCATCCAGCTTGCGCACCCGTTCGGCCATTACGTCGATCAGGCCAAACACGGCGGTCGCCTGTTCGTCGAACAACAGGTGCAGGTCATGAAAGCGCGGTCCTGCCACGTGCCAGTGGAAGTTCTTGGTCTTGAGATAGAGCGCGAAGTGATCCGCCACCGCCGCGTTCAGTTCGTCGACCAGAGCCGTTTTCGCATTGTCACCCGCTTGGGCCATTTTCCATTCCCCTTTGCTTACAGATGCAACCTATACACTTGAGACGGCACCCGGTTTCACCGATTTCCCTCACCAGTGTAATCGTCATGCCCGATCACGCAATGATTCCACGCGCGGACAAACCGATGACGATCGCCGCCAGTCCCATGGCCGCCGCCAGCGCATAACGGATCGGCCGCAAGGGCAGCGCCCGAGGCATGTCGGCGCCCAGCGCCCAACCCAGCGTGAGCATTGCGCCGCTCCCCAGCGCGCCGCCGATGCCCGCCAGAACCGGATTGCCCGCTGCCACGGCCAGTGCCAGAATCAGGAAACGGGCGCCGTCGCCCACCTGCTGCGCGGCCAGCACGGCAAATATCGCGAAGTGCGAGCGCGTCGGCTCCTCCGGCCCCCGGCGTACCCGCCATGGCCAGAGCAGTTCCAGCGCGCCCAGCAATAGCGCGAAGGCCACCAGCATATGCTTGGCCGCAGGCGGCATGATCGTCGCCAGCACGCTGCCCGTCAGCGCAGCCAGCCCCGCCGTGATGCAAGCGGCCAGCCAGGCAACCACCAGCAAGCCCCAACCCTGGCCCAGACGCCCCGCCAGATGCGCCACCAGCAACTGATCCCGCCGCCCGAACGAAGCCAGCGCGGCAAGGATCAGCGCGAGAAAGAAGGCTGGCATGGCGTCACGATCCCCGCATTTCCGGACTACGGAATGCAGACCATCATAATGCGTTGTTTTCATCCGTCAAAAAGCCGACCGATCCTCCCGCCCCCCAGACGCATATCCGCTCTCGGGCTGACGAAACCTCGGCTCGTGCACGCTTAACGCCTGTGGCCGTGCAAGATTGGCATATTGAACGGGATAACCGGCCGGATAGAAGCCACACGCCGAAGCAATGCACACCGCACATTTCGGGAGGAGCGCCGACCTTATCGGCGCAGACTGTTACAGCCGTGTCGCAGAACTGGAGCGGGCGAAGGGATTCGAACCCTCGACCCCAACCTTGGCAAGGTTGTGCTCTACCCCTGAGCTACGCCCGCTCTGGCGCTTCAGCTTGCTGCCCTGGGGCAGCACTGCTGGGGTGGGCGGGCAACTAGCAGTGAGTTTTTGGTCCGACAAGAGGAAAAACGCGAAAAATATCTGCCCTTCACAATTCCGCCGAAAAGCCCACATTAGGCGCCACGTCGAAACGCCTCATGGGAGCATGCATCTTGGCCAGTATGGGTCTCAATCTCGAAGAACAGAAAGCGGTGGACCGGTTCCGCAAGGACGTGGCGGAGCCGTCGATGACGAAACTCGTCATCCTGGATTTCTGGGCCGAATGGTGCGGGCCGTGCAAGGCGCTTGCCCCCATGCTGGAAAAGGTCTGCGCCGAATATGCCGACAAGGGCGTGGTGCTGGCCAAGGTCAATGTCGATGAGGAACAGTTCATAGCGGCGCAGTTCCAGGTCCGTTCGATCCCCACCGTCTATGCCATGTTCCAGGGGCAGCCGGTGGCCGATCTCACCAATGCACGCAGCGAATCGCAATTGCGCCAGGTGCTGGATCAGTTGCTAGCCAAGCTGCCGATCGATGGCGGCGACGCGCAGGCCCCCGATGTGGCGCAGTTTATCGCCATGGGCGAAGAGGTGCTGGCCGAAGGCGACGGCGAACGTGCGGCGAGCATTTTCGGACAGGTCGTCGAAATGGCGCCCGACAGCGCCCCGGCGCATGCCGGGCTGATCCGCGCGCTGATCGCGGCAGGGCGGATTGCCGAAGCGCAGGAGGTGCTGGCCACGCTGCCCATGGATGTGGCGGGCGATCCCGCGCTGGCGCAGGCGCGCTCCGCTCTCGCGCTGGCGGAAAACGCACCGGACGATAGCGAACTGACCAGCCTGCGCGAGGCCGCCAAGGCCAATCCCGCAGATATGGATGCCCAGTTCGCCCTTGCCAACGCGGCCTTTGCCGCAGGCCACCGGGACGAGGCGGCCGATACGTTGCTGGCGATGATCCGCAGCGCACCCGAATGGCAGGAAGGCGCGGCCAAGGCCAAGCTGCTGCAGATTTTCGAAGCGGTCGGACTGGAAGACCCGTGGGTCGCCACGACCCGCCGCAAACTGTCGCTGATCCTGTTCGGATAAGCCGGTGACTGTCAAACGCCTTTCGATCTTTCCCCTTTCGGGCGCGATTCTCTATCCGGGCCTGCGCCTGCCGCTGCATATCTTCGAACCGCGTTACCGCGCGATGGTGAGCGACGCGCTGGTGCGCGACCGCCGCATTGCCATGATTCAGCCGCAGAACGGGGAAGAAGGCGCCCCGCTGTTCTCCATCGGCTGCATCGGCAAGATCGAGGATGTCGAAGCCTTGGAAGACGGCCGGTTCAACATCGTGCTGGATGGGGAACACCGGTTCCGCATCCTGCGCGAACTGGACGTGGCCACGCCGTTCCGCCAGATTGAGGCCGAGCTGATCGACGATCCCGAGCATGAAGCGTTGAGCGCGGTCGAACGCGCCGATTTCGAACGCACGGCGCGCGATTATGCCGATCATCAGGGTTACAGCGTGGATTGGGATGCGGTCACCCGGCTGGACGATACCGCACTGATCAACGGCGTGTCGCAAATCGTCCCGTTCGATGCCGCATCCAAGCAAGCGCTGCTGGAAGCGCCCGATCTGGCCAGCCGGTGCGAATTGCTGGTACAGTTGATGCAGTTCTTCGGCCGCCGTTCGGGCGACGATGACCGGGTGACCCTGCAATAGGCCTCGTGCGCGAGGCCGCGACCTGTCTGCCCACCCGGTTCACCCGGCAAGACTGCCGCGCACCCCGTCGATCACGAACTGCACCGCCAGCGCCGCCAGAACCACGCCCAGCAGGCGGGTGACCACCGATTCGACCTGACTGCCGAAAATCCGCATGAGCGGCGTGGCCATCAGCAACATGACCAGCGTCACCGCCATGACCAGAGTCAGCGCCGCCAGCACCGCGAGTGAGGCGGCCATGCCCGGTGCCTGCGCCATCAGCAGCATCACCGATGCAATCCCCCCGGGGCCGGCCAGCATCGGCATCGCCATGGGGAAGATCGCGATATCTTCCACCGCATGATCCACCTCGTGCGCGGCGCGCACTTTTTCCGCCCGTTCTTCCCGGCGGCGGGTGCGGCGTTCGAACACCATTTCCAGCGCGATCATGAACAGCATGATCCCGCCCGCGATGCGGAAGGCATCCAGTTCGATGTGCAGCGCGCCCAGCAGGGATTCGCCGAACAACGCGAACAGCACGAGAATAACGAAAGCGACCCCGGCGGCGCGGAGAGCCATGCGGTGCTGCCGGTGCGGGCTGGCCCCGCTGGAAAGCCCGGCAAAGATCGGTGCACACCCCGGCGGATCGATCACGACGAACAGCGTGACGAAAGCCGAGGCGAACACTTCGAACATGTCAGCTTGCAACCCCGCATCGTGGCGGCGGCAGGCCGCATGGCCGGATAGGGCGCCGCGGCATCACAGCGCGTCTTGCGCCAGATCGAGGCTTTCATGGCGATAGGCCGCAACCAGCGCATTGCGCAGCAGCACGGCAATCGTCATCGGCCCGACCCCGCCCGGAACCGGTGTGATCGCGCCGGCCACTTCGCGCGCGCCGGTGAAATCGACATCGCCGACGAGACGCCCCTTGCCCTGCCCCGGTTCGGGCGGCAGGCGGTTGATCCCGACATCGATCACGGTCGCCCCCGGCTTGATCCAGTCGGCCTTGACCATTTCGGGGCGGCCCACCGCCGCCACCACGATATCGGCGCGGCGCACCACGCCGGGCAGGTCCTTCGTCCGGCTATGAGCCACGGTCACCGTGCAGCTTTCCTGCAGCAGCAGTTGCGCCATCGGCTTGCCGACGATGTTCGACCGGCCGATGACCACGGCATCGAGGCCCGAAAGATCGCCCAGCCTGTCTTTCAGCAGCATCAGGCAGCCCAGCGGCGTGCAGGGCACGAAACCGTCCTGCCCCACGGCCAGGCGCCCGGCGTTGATGATATGGAAACCGTCCACATCCTTGCCCGGCGCGATGGTGGCGATCACTTTCTGCTCGTCGAGATGGGCGGGCAGCGGCAATTGCACCAAAATACCGTCGACCGCGCGATCGGCGTTGAGCCGTTCGATCAGGCCCAGCAATTCCGCTTCGCTGGCGGTGGCGGGCAGCTTGTGCTCGAAACTTTCCATCCCGCAGGCAACCGTCTGCTTGCCCTTGGATTTCACATAGACTTGGCTGGCCGGGTCTTCCCCCACCAGCACCACGGCGAGGCCCGCCTTGCGGCCCGCGCTGGCTTCGAACGCGGCGGCCAGCGTGCCGACCTTTTCCCGCAGACCTTCGGCAAAGGCCTTCCCGTCAATCAACTGCGCGCTCACATGGCCCTCGCAAGGTTTCCGACAATGATCTGGAGGATCTGCAACCCGATAATCAGCACCAGCGGCGAAAAGTCGATGGCGCCGGTGTTGGGCATGATCCGGCGAATGGGCGCCAGCAAGGGCTGAAGCAGGGCGTTGAGCGCCGTCCAGATAGCGGAGACGAACTGGTTGCTCATATTCACGACATTGAAAGCGATCAGCAGGCCCAGAACGAACTGGACGATCACCAGCGTCACGACGACCGAAATCAGCAGGTCGAGAATCTGGGCAATGGTGAGGAGTATCACGCGCAGGTCTTTCTTTCGGCGGCAGGCCGCGCCCGCCCGTAGAGGCCTGTTAGCCGAGCGCGCCCCAACGGAGCAAGCCTTGCATCGACCCGGTCCGCGCGTTTCTCACATGCAAGCACCGCATCGCTTTCCCATGCGGCCTGTCTCCTGCCGGTCAGAGCGCCGTATCCATGCGTTCCACATGCCAGCGCAGCGAGGCCGCTGAAGCGCCCGGCACGTCGTTGACCCGGCGCAGCACGAGCGTGCCTTTCTCGGAAGACCCGTCGGGCAACCGCAGGGTATAGGGTGCGGAATAGTATTGCGAACCGGCCCCGGCATCGCTGCTGCCCGGCCCGAATGTCAGATCGAGCGTACCGCCCGGCCTGCCGAAACGCTGCCGCAAGGCGTCGGCATCACCCTTTTCACCCCAGGCGCGCGCGGCATCGCGCCACCGCCCCTGCCGCAAGGCATCGGCCAGGAAAGCCTGCACCCGCGCCGGGTCCTCCACCTGTTCCAGAGCATCGTAATCCGGCTCGCGGGGCGGCCGCGCCGCATTTTCCGCCGGGGCGGCGGTGGGATCGCCCTGCACCGCGGGCGCCCCGCCGGACGCGGCAGACACGCTTACGCCTTGAGTGCTGGTGTCCTGCTCCACCTTGGGCACGAACGGATTGCCGTCGCATGCGGCAAGGCCGAGCATGAGAGCCAGCGCGGCCCCTGCGGTAATGGGGCGAAGGAGCATCATATCCGGCCAACGCGCGAGCCGGCGGCGCGGTTCCGGCGCGTCAGGGATCGGCCTGCCCTCAGGCGTTGCGGATCAGCGTGCCCGCGCCCTTGGAAGTGAAGATTTCCAGCAGCATCGCATGCGGCACCCGGCCATCGAGAATGACCGCCGCTTCGCACCCGGCCTCCACCGCATGGACGCAGGTTTCGAGCTTGGGGATCATCCCGCCGGTGATCGTACCATCCGCCTTGAGCCGTTCGACATCGCCGGGGCGCAGATCGGTGAGGAGATTCTTCTCCTTGTCCAGCACGCCCGGCACGTCGGTCAGCAGGAACAGCCGCGCCGCGCCCAGCGCCGCGGCAATCGCGCCCGCCATCGTATCGGCGTTGATGTTGTAGGTGTGCCCATCTTCGCCCGCGCCAATCGGGGCAACCACCGGAATCATCCCCGCGCTGCCCGCCGTTTCGAGAATCGTGGTGTCCACCTGCGAGGGTTCGCCGACGAAGCCGAGATCGATCGCCTGTTCGATATTGCTGCCCGGATCCTTGGTCGTGCGGGTGACTTTGGTCGCGGTGACAAGCCCGGCGTCCTTGCCCGAAATGCCCAGCGCCTTGCCCCCGGCATTGGCGATCCAGCTCACCAGCTCCTTGTTGATCGCGCCCGAAAGGACCATTTCGGCGACTTCCGCCGTCGCCTTGTCCGTCACGCGCAGGCCATCGATGAAAGTCGATTCGACACCCAGCTTTTTCAGCATCGCGCCGATCTGCGGGCCACCGCCATGGACCACCACGGGGTTGATCCCCACGGCCTTGAGCAACACGATGTCTTCCGCGAAATCGCGCGCGGCTTCGGGATCGCCCATGGCATGGCCGCCGTATTTGACCACGAACGTGCGCCCGGCATAGCGCTGCATATACGGCAGAGCATCGATCAGCACTTCGGCCTTCGCCAGCATTGCCTTGTTATCCAACGCGTTTTCCACCGCACTCATGCCGCCATCCTTCCTTCGCAGCCCGACAGCTTCCCCCGGTCGCGAGAGAATCGAAATGCGCCCTAGAACATCGCGGCGAAAAGTGGGAACCGCTTTTGCGCAAAAAGCGATGCAAAGCGCACGGTCCGCGCGATGGAGCGGCTGGACTTGCGCGCGGCAGGCACCTAACGGAAGCCGCCATGGACGCTTCCCATCTTCCCGATTCCGTTCTGATTGTCGATTTCGGCAGCCAGGTGACCCAGCTCATCGCCCGCCGCGTGCGCGAAGCAGGGGTCTATTCCGAAATCGCCCCGTTCGGCAGCGCCGAAGCGGCTTTCCAGCGGATGAAGCCCAAGGGCGTGATCCTTTCGGGCGGGCCGGCCTCGGTCACCGACGAGAACGGCCCGCGCATCCCGCAGGCGATTCTCGACAGCGGTTTGCCGATGCTTGGCATCTGTTATGGCCAGCAGGCACTGATGCAGCAGCTCGGCGGCGAAGTGCTGCAGGGCGATGCGGGCGAATTCGGCCGCGCTTTCATCGCCATCGAAGACACTTGCGTGCTGTTCGACGGACTGTGGCACAAGGAAGAAAGCCATCAGGTGTGGATGAGCCACGGCGACAAGGTGACCCGCCTCGCCCCCGGCTTCCGCCCCGTGGCCTCCAGCCCCGGCGCGCCTTTTGCGGTGGTGGCAGACGACGAGCGCCGCATCTACGCGATGCAGTTCCACCCCGAAGTGGTCCACACACCCGATGGCGGCAAGCTGCTGAAGAATTTCGTGCGCCACGTCTGCGGCCTTGCCGGCGACTGGACGATGGCCGAATTCCGTAAGACCAAGATCGAGGAAATCCGCGCCCAGGTGGGTGACGGAAAAGTGATCTGCGGCCTTTCCGGCGGGGTCGATTCCGCCGTCGCCGCGCTGCTGATTCACGAGGCAATCGGCGATCAGCTCACCTGCGTGTTCGTGGATGGCGGCATCCTGCGCATGGGCGAGGCCGAACAGGTCGTCAGCCTGTTTCGCGGCCATTACAATATCCCGCTGGTGCACGTCGATGCCTCGACGCTGTTCCTCAACGGCCTGGCGGGCGTCACCGATCCGGAAGCCAAGCGCAAATTCATCGGCAAGACGTTCATCGACGTGTTCGAGGAAGAAGCGAAAAAGATCGGCGGGGCCGATTTCCTCGCCCAGGGCACGCTTTACCCCGATGTGATCGAAAGCGTCAGCTTCACCGGCGGCCCTTCGGTTACGATCAAGAGCCATCACAATGTCGGCGGCCTGCCCGAACGCATGAACATGAAGCTGGTCGAACCGCTGCGCGAACTGTTCAAGGACGAAGTGCGCGCATTGGGCCGCGAACTGGGCCTACCGGAAATTTTCGTCGGCCGGCATCCTTTCCCCGGACCAGGCCTTGCCATCCGCATCCCCGGCGAAGTGACCAAGGAACGCTGTGACATCCTGCGCAAGGCGGACGCGATCTATCTGGAGGAAATCCGCAACGCGGGCCTTTACGATGCGATCTGGCAGGCGTTCGCCGTGCTGCTGCCGGTCAAGACCGTGGGCGTGATGGGCGACGGGCGCACGTACGACAGCGTCTGCGCGCTGCGCGCCGTCACCAGCACCGACGGGATGACCGCGGATATCTATCCCTTCGATGCCGCGTTCCTCAGCCGCGTCGCCACCCGGATCATCAACGAGGTGAAGGGCATCAACCGCGTGGTTTACGACTACACCTCGAAGCCGCCCGGCACGATCGAGTGGGAGTGATCCCCACCCGGAGGCCTTGTTCGGGGCTGATGCGCATCCCATAGTATCGCCATGCAACTGGCCCTTGGCGACGATCCGCGCACGGAGCAGCTCCGCGATATTCAGCGGCGGCTGATCGCCGGTTTCGGGCGCATCATGCGCCCGCCGGAAAAGCGCCGCGATCCCGTGTGGGCGCTGGTGCAGGGGGTGATCGGCGCGCGGACCAAGACCGCCGTTTCCAACGCTTCGACCGACCGCATGCTGGCGCATTACGGATCGTGGGACGCGGTGGCCGATGCGCCGCTCGATGCGCTGACCGCACAGCTCGCCACCGCGACATTCCCCGAATTGATGGCGCAGCGATTGAAAGCCTGTCTCCTCACCATCCGGCAGCAGTGCGGGAGAGTCGATCTGTCGCATCTCGCCGCGATGGACACCGCGCAGGCGATGGCCTGGCTGGAAACGCTGCCCGGCGTGGCGCGCAAGGTTTCGGCTGGGGTGGTCAACACCAGCACGCTCGACCGCAAGGCGATGGTGATCGACACCAACCACCGCCGTGTGCTTCAGCGCATGGGGCTCGTCCCGGCCAAAGCGGACACCGCCCGCGCTTACGAAGCGCTCGATCCGGCATGGCCGCCCGAATGGACGGCGGGCGATTTCGACGAACATCACCTGCTGATGAAACGCGTCGGCCAGACGTTCTGCCGCCCATCGCACCACGATTGCGCCCGCTGCCCCTTGCAGCCGCATTGCCGCACAGGGCAGGCCGGAACAGCCGGGAAACGGCCATGATCCGGCGCACGGAGATATGAGATGGCCGACCTGATTCTCACCACGTTCGATTGGGTGCCGGACATGCCGCGCGGCTATGTCCGCGATTTGCGGGTGCGCTGGGCGCTGGAGGAGGCAGGCCTGCCCTATCGCGTCGAAAGCGTGCCGTTCCGCGGCCGGGACAGCGCGCATTTCACCCACCAGCCGTTCGGCCAGGTGCCATGGCTGACCGATGGCGACATTTCGCTGTTCGAAAGCGGGGCAATTCTCCTCCATCTGGGCGAACGCAGCGATGCGCTGATGCCCCGCGATCCGCGCGGCCGGGCCGAAGTCGTGGAATGGGTCTTCGCCGCGCTCAACTCCGTCGAAATGGCAAGCCTGCCATGGTCGCTCCTCGCCTTTTCCGGATTGAAGGGCGGAACGCCGGAATGGAAAGTGCTGGATGACTTCGTTTCCATCCGGTTACGCCATCTCGAACCGGTATTGGCGGCGCGTGAGTGGCTGGCGGGGGCGTTTTCCATCGCCGATATCCTGATGGCGGACGTGCTGCGCCTTCTCGAACGGTTCGACCGGCTGACGGAGCATCCCGCCTGCCGCGCCTATATCACACGCGCCACTGAACGTCCGGCCTTCATGAAAGCCCATGCCGATCAGATGGCCCATTTCGCGGCGGCAGACCGTTAGAGCGGACCGTGCGCCCGCGCGGCAGTTTCTAGCCCAATGCAGCCACTTCGGCGCGGCGGAAGCATTCGGGGGCGTGGTCGTTGACCATACCCACCGCCTGCATCCAGGCATAAACGATCGTCGGGCCGGTGAATTTGAAACCGCGCCGCTTCAGTTCCTTCGAAATCGCCTGGGAAAGGGGCGTCTGCGCGTGGACACCTTCGCCCTGCAACGGCCTGCCCTCGGTGAAGGACCAGCAAAACGCCGCGAAATCCTCCCCCGCATCGGCCATCGCATTGTAGATCTGCGCGCCGCGAATGGTCGCCTCGATCTTGGCGCGCGAACGCACGATCCCGGCATCGCCGAGCAGCCGTTCGATATCCCGCTCGTCGAATGTGGCCACCGCGCGCGGATCGAACCCGGCGAAAGCGGCGCGGAAATTCTCCCGCTTGGCGAGAATCACTGACCACGCCAGCCCGGCCTGAAAGCCTTCCAGCATCAGCGTTTCCCACAGCATCCGGGAATCGCGCACGGGCACGCCCCATTCCGCATCGTGGTAAGCGCATTCCTGCGCCGTTTTGGTGGACCAGCTACAGCGTGGCCGGTCGTCGGCTCCATTCGTCATCTCTATCCCCCTGTCTGGCTCTACCAGCTATGGCCCGCTTCCATCGCGCGGATTTCCGCTGGCGTGCTGGCTCGCCCCAGCACCGGATTGCGATGCGGGAAACGGCCGAAGCGGGCGATCATGCGATAGTGATCGCGCGCATAGGGCCAGCCGTAACGCGGCCCCAGCATACTGAAGTAAGCGAGCGAATGGCGTTGGTCGGCAATCGTTTCGCTGTGCATCAGCGGCATGGCGATAAATTGCCGCGCCGCCGGGGGGAAACGCAAATCCCATTCACGCCACAGCATGCCGTAGGCGATCTGCCGCGCCAGCGGATCGTAGGCGAACGCTTCGGGCGTGCCGCGATGGATATTGCGCGGCACCTGATCGAACAGCAGGATCGCCGCCCGTGCGGTCAGCGGATCGCTGAGGAAGGCTTGCGCATCGCAGGCGGACAGCATGGCCAGATCGCGCCCGAAACGGGCCTGCAACTGCCTGTCCACCGCCTCACCGCCGCCGAACCAGTCCCGCGGCTTGAGCTTGTGAAACCAGAAGTGAAGCAATTCCGCCGCCCAGCGGCGCGGGGCAGCGGCCATTGCCTAGCCCTTGTTCCGGACTCTGGTGTAAGGCACGAAATCATCCAGCATGATCGCGCCGCCACGCATATGCGTGGACCGGTCCATCGTGTGGACACTGTCCAACCGGCAAAGCTGGCTGGCATTGGTCGGCTTGGTCACGAGGATATCGTCCCGGTCGATCCAGCGCGGGTCTTTCGTCCGGTTGACATAGATCGTGCTGCCCGAACCATAGACCAGCGCGGTGCGGTCGATCACGGTCAGGTCGAGATTGCGCATGTTCGAGATGCACGACACGGGCTGCCCCGGTTCGCGCCCTTCGAGCATCTTGGCGAGCTTGGCTTCGCCCCGTTCCTGCACGCTCTGCCTGGCGCTGAGCGCGCCGCCCGACAGGGCAAGCGAGGAGAGGACGAGAGCAATCAGTATCTTACGCATGGAGCATACTCCCGATTGTGATCGGAAACTGCGCCTTTCCGCCTGAATGGGCGCTGAAAGACACCGTTCCCCATCAATGACGGAATCAACCCGTCCCACCCACAGTCAGCCCTTCGACCAGCAGCGTCGGCTGGCCGACACCGGCGGGCACGCTCTGCCCGCCCTTGCCGCACACGCCCACACCTTCGTCCAGCGCCATATCGTTGCCGATACCGGTCACGCGGGTGAGGACGCTGGGCCCATCGCCGATCAGCGTCGCGCCCTTGATCGGCGCGCCGAGCTTGCCGTTCTCGACCTTGTACGCTTCGGTGCAGGAGAAGACGAACTTGCCCGACACGATATCGACCTGCCCGCCGCCGAAGCTCTTGGCGAAAATGCCGTTCTTGACACGGGCCAGCAATTCGGCCGGATCGTCGTTCCCGGCGCGCATGAAGGTGTTGGTCATGCGCGGCATCGGCGCGTGGGCATAGTCCTGACGGCGGCCGTTGCCGGTGGGGTCCACCCCCATCAGCCGGGCATTCAGCCGGTCCTGCATATAGCCTTTGAGAATGCCGTCCTCAATCAGCACGGTTTCGCCTGTGGGCGTGCCTTCATCGTCGATGGACAGCGAACCGCGCCGCTCGCCGATCGAACCGTCGTCCACCACCGTCACGCCCGGCGCGCCGACGCGTTCGCCGATGCGGCCGGAAAAGGCGCTGGTGCCTTTGCGGTTGAAATCGCCTTCCAGGCCATGTCCAACCGCTTCGTGCAGCAGCACGCCCGGCCAGCCGGGGCCGAGCAGCACGGTCATTTCGCCTGCGGGCGCGGGCACGCTGTCGAGATTGGTCAGCGCCTGGGCCAGCGCGGTGTCGATCGCCCGGTTCCAGTTTTCCGGCTGGAACAGATCGTCATAGAGCCAGCGCCCGCCCATGCCGAAGCTGCCGGTTTCGCGGCGGCCGTCGCGTTCCGCCACAATCCCGACATTGAGCCGCACCAGCGGCCGGATATCCTGCGCAACGAAGCCATCGGCGCGAACGATTTCCACCACGCTCCAGCTGCCCGAAAGCGAAGCGGTGACTTGCGCCACGCGCGGATCGCGGGCGCGCGCGGCGGCGTCGATCGTTTCCAGCAGCCTGACCTTTTCGGCGAAGGGGATCGCGTCCAGCGGGCTGGCATCGGTGTAGAGATGGCGGTTGTTGCGGCGCGGCGGCGGGGCAGGCTGGCCTTTCGCCGGATCGAGCAGTTGCAGCGTTTCGCCCGCGCGCAGGATCGCCTTGGCGCTGATGTCGTTGGCATGGGCGAACCCGGTCATCTCGCCCGAGATACCGCGCAGGCCGAAACCGGAATCGCGCGAATAGTCGGCCGCTTTCAGCCGCCCGTCGTCGAACGTGAAACTTTCGCTGGCGATGAACTGGAGATAGAGTTCCCCATCATCGCATTTGGCCAGCGTTTGCGCGGCGATGGCCTGCGCTTCTTCGGGGGTCAGCTTGCCCTCTGCATAGAGGAACCGGCGCGGATCGTGTGTGCTCATGCCCCCGATATAGGGGCATCGGCGCCCGGGCGAAAGGCGGGAGCGGGCCAGCGCGAAAATCGCGCAGCCCGCCCGCGATCACACTGCGGGCGAAGCGCCTGCCGAAATATCGGGCAAAGCTGCCTGATCGGCGCCATCGGCCGGGCCGCCCTTGAGCACGAAGCGCCGGTCGCAATAGCCGCAATCGACATAGCCATGCTCGTCGATTTCAAGCCAGACGCGGGGATGGCCGAGCGCGGCCGGGCGATAGCCTTCGCCACCGCGGATGCCGGACGCGCCGTCGCAGCTCACGCGGGTGGTTTCGACCAGGATGGTTTCGGGCGGTTCGATCATGCGCGTTCCCCTATCGCGCCCGCCGGGGATTCGCAACGGTCTGGAGCGGACTGGCGGACACCCCCCATCGCGCGGGGCCATCGCGCGGGCTCCATCGCGCGGGCGCGGGAAAGCCTCCCTCTTTACCTTGCCCCGCGAGTAGCCCATGGACCGGCGGATCATGAGCACACCGGCCGCCATCACCATCCGCGATCTCACCAAGACTTACGCCGGGGCAGGCAATGCCCCGCCCAAGCAGGCGCTGCGCGGGGTCAGCTTCGACGTGCCGCAGGGCGAAGTGTTCGGCCTGCTGGGCCCCAATGGCGCAGGCAAATCCACGCTGATCAACATTCTCGCCGGGCTGGTCACCAAGACTTCGGGCACGGTGGACATCTGGGGCCACAATATCGACCGCGATCGCCGCAACGCCAAGGCGAGCATCGGCATCGTGCCGCAGGAAATCGTCTTCGACCCGTTCTTCACCCCGTTCGAAGTGCTGGAAATCCAGGGCGGGATGTACGGCATCGCCAAGGCCCTGCGCCGGTCGGACGAACTGCTGCGCGCCGTCCATCTGGCCGACAAGCGCGATGCCTATGCCCGCAGCCTGTCGGGCGGGATGAAACGCCGCCTGCTGATCGCCAAGGCGATGGTCCATTCACCGCCGATTCTGGTGCTCGACGAACCGACCGCTGGGGTCGACGTGGAACTGCGGCGGCAATTGTGGGAACTGGTGGGCGAACTCAACCGCGAAGGGGTGACCGTGGTGCTGACCACGCATTACCTCGAAGAAGCGGAGGAATTGTGCGACCGGATCGCCATCATCAATCATGGCCAGCTTATCACCAACAAGCCCACGCGCGAACTGGTGGGGATGATGCGCGAGAAAGTGATGGTGCTGACGCTGGATCGCGCAATTGACCGGGCGCCTCACGATCCGGCGTTCCTCAAATCCGTGCTGCGTGACGAACACACGCTGGAAATCACGTTCGACCGCGACCGGACGACCGCGGGCCAGGTGCTCGCTCTCGTTCAGCAACAGGGCTGCACGATCCAGGATGTCACCACCCGGGAGGCCGATCTGGAAGATGTCTTCGTCAAGCTGACCAGCGAGGCAGCGGACGGTGTGGGGCTGGCCTGAACCGGAGGCCTGACAGGCGAAGCCGAACCGTGGGCTGATCGTTTGGCTGCTTGCGGGCGTGGGCCACGACCGGCATAGCGGGCTGAACAAGAGGCAAAAACACGATGGGCCATACCCCGCAAACGGTGCATGATGTTCTGGTAATCGGGTCCGGCGCGGCCGGGCTGACGGCGGCATTGACACTGGCGGAACATGCCAGCGTCCTGGTGCTGGCCAAGGGCGAACTGACATCGGGCTCCACCGCATGGGCGCAGGGCGGGATCGCCGCCGTGCTCGATGCGGGCGACACGTTCGACGAACATATCCGCGATACCATGGTGGCGGGCGCGGGGCTCAACCGGCGCGAAACTGTGGAATTCGTGATCGAACGCGCGCCGCACGCGATCGCACGGCTGGTCGATCTCGGCGTGCCCTTCAACAACGATGGCGCCCATCTCCATCTCACCCGCGAAGGCGGCCATTCGCACCGCCGGATCGTGCATGTGAACGATGCCACCGGCTGGGCGGTGCAGGCCGCCCTGCTCAAGGCGGCTGAAGAACACCCCAATATCACGCTGCTGCCGGGGCGCAGCTGTGTGGACCTGATCACCGGGCGGCACGAGGAACGCTATTCCGGTTCGGGCCGGGTGTGGGGGGTCTATGCGCTCAATGCCGAAACCGGGCATGTGGAGGCGCACACCGCCCGCGCCACGGTGATGGCCAGCGGCGGAGCCGGGCGCTGCTATCTCTTCTCCACCGCCCCGCGCGGCGCAACGGGTGACGGGATCGCCATGGCATGGCGCGCGGGCGCACGGGTTTCCAACATGGAAATGATGCAGTTCCACCCGACCTGCCTCTACAATCTGGAGGTCAAGAATTTCCTCATCACCGAAGCGGTGCGGGGCGAAGGCGGACGGCTGATCAATCCGCGCACCGGCAAACGGTTCATGGAATTCTACGATGCGGAACGGCTGGAGCTGGCCCCGCGCGACGTGGTTGCCCGCGCCATCGATGCGGAGATCAAGCGCTTCGGGCTCGATTACGTCCATCTCGATATCAGCCACATGCCCGCCGATTTCGTGCGGGCGCATTTCCCCAACATCCACGAAAAGCTGCTGGGCCTGGGCATCGACATGACCACGCAGCCGATCCCGGTGGTGCCTGCGCAGCATTACACCTGCGGCGGCATTCTGATCGATCTCAACGGCCGCACCGATCTGCCCGGCCTTTATGCCGCGGGCGAATGCACCGAAAGCGGGCTGCACGGGGCCAATCGCCTGGCATCCAATTCTCTGCTCGAATGCTTCGTCTTCGGCGAAGCCGCCGCGCGCGACATCATCGCCCGGTGGGACAGTTTCGAAGCGCCGCCGCCGGTGCGCCCGTGGGACGAAAGCCGCGTCACCGATTCCGACGAGGAAGTGATCATCAAGCAGAACTGGACCGAAATCCGCCGGTTCATGTGGAACTATGTCGGCATCGTGCGCACCACCAAGCGGCTGGAACGCGCGGCGCACCGGATCAAGATGCTGCAGGAGGAAGTGGGCGACTATTACGGCCATTTCCGCGTCAGCACCGATCTGATCGAACTGCGCAATCTGCTGCAATGCGCCGAACTGATCGTGCGCAGCGCGCTGAAGCGCCACGAAAGCCGCGGCTTGCACTACACGCTGGACTATCCGGGCACCGATCCGCTGCCGGTGGATACGGTGCTGGTGCCTTAAGCGGATTCTTAGCCGCCCCTTTTCGCCGCTACCCCAGAAGCCAGCGGCCGAGAAAAATCAGCGCCAGCGCGCCGAGCAGGGACGACAGGCATCCCGCGCGGTTGAAGCCGCCGCGCCCGCGCGTGATCACGAGATCGGCCAGCAACGAGCCGCCGATGCCCAGCAGGATCGTCTGCACCCAACCCAGATCGACCGTGCCTGGATAGAACCAGCGCGCCAGTGCGCCGACGATCAGTCCCGAGACGACAGCCCCCAGTATATTGAGCACACCGGCCCCCTTTCACACCTGATCCGGCCCTGCGCCTGTGGACGAAACGGCCGTGGACAAAAAAATAATTTCGACTCTTGCGTGCCGCGTGAGTGGAGCTTTGTCCACGCGTCGCGGACTCCGCATGGCATGGCACGGCTGGTATTCCAAGATCGGCTCCCCATTTATCCTCTTGCGCCAGATTCGCTTTAAGGCACTATGGATTGTGGTTCGAATGCCCGGGGGACCCACAAGACCTAGATTCAACCGGAAGTGTGCGAAAGCCACGCGAACGTGCGGATTCGGGACATGGTGGCCCCCTTGGGCAAGCGGAGAGGCAGGACAATCGGGGGATAAGTTTTTCCCTCGTGCGGGCCGGAAACGGTTAGGCTGGGCACTTGCCCGCTGATTCGAACGAATGCGGAACGACGATGGTGCGCCGTCGTTGGTTTTTGTGCGTTGCGGACGGGGGTTTTGATGGATTTCAGGACTGGGGACAGTGTGGCGATGAGCCTGGACACGGATATGGGAAACGATCTGCTCAGCATGGCCAAGGACAGCCCGGCCAACCCGGCCCCGGCGGATGCGCAGGCCGATCAGCTTGCCGCGCAGGCCGGCGCCGCCATGGCGGGCGCATTGGCCGAAGCCGCGAAGGCCGCCAGCGAACCGGTGGACAGCAAGGGCATCAATCCGCGCCGCTTCGCGATCGAAACCGATCCGGCGCGCGATGCGCTGCTGACCGCGTTCGGCAAGGAAACGCTGACCGACCGCTATCTCCTGCCCGGTGAAAGCTATCAGGATCTTTTCGCCCGCGTGGCCGATGCCTATGCCGACGATCAGGATCATGCCCAGCGCCTTTACGATTACATTTCGCGCCTGTGGTTCATGCCTGCCACCCCCGTGCTGTCGAACGGCGGCACCGGGCGCGGGTTGCCGATTTCATGCTATCTGAACTCGGTCGACGACAGCCTCGAAGGCATCGTCAACACCTGGAACGAAAATGTCTGGCTCGCATCGCGCGGCGGCGGCATCGGCACCTATTGGGGCCAGGTGCGCGGCATCGGCGAACCGGTCGGCCTCAACGGCAAGACCAGCGGCATCATCCCCTTCGTGCGGGTGATGGACAGCCTCACGCTCGCCATTTCGCAGGGTTCGCTGCGGCGGGGTTCGGCCGCCTGCTATCTCGACGTGTCGCACCCGGAAATCGAGGAGTTCCTCGAAATCCGCAAACCTTCGGGCGATTTCAACCGCAAGGCGCTCAATCTCCATCATGGCGTGCTGCTGACCGACGAATTCATGGAAGCCGTGCGCAACGGTGCCGAATTCGAATTGAAGAGCCCCAAGGACGGTTCGGTGCGCGGCAAGGTCGATGCCCGTTCGCTGTTCCAGAAGCTGGTGGAAACCCGCCTCGCCACGGGCGAGCCCTATATCGTCTTCTCCGACACCGTGAATCGCACGATGCCCAAGCATCACCGCGATCTGGGGCTGAAGGTTTCCACGTCCAACCTCTGTTCGGAAATCACGCTGCCCACCGGCCGCGACCACCTCGGCAACGATCGCACGGCGGTGTGCTGCCTGTCCTCGCTCAATCTCGAAAACTGGGACCAGTGGCAGGGCGACAAGCAGTTCATCGAGGATGTCATGCGCTTCCTCGACAACGTGCTGCAGGATTATATCGACCGCGCGCCCGATGAAATGGCCCGCGCCAAGTATTCCGCCAGCCGCGAACGCTCCGTCGGGCTCGGCGTGATGGGCTTCCACTCGTTCCTCCAGCTCAAGGGCATCGCTCTCGAAAGCGCAATGGCCAAGGCGTGGAACATGAAGATGTTCAAGCACATCCATGCCAAAGTCGGTGAAGCGTCCATGCTGCTCGCCAACGAGCGCGGCCCCTGCCCCGATGCCGAGGAAATGGGCGTGATGGAACGCTTCTCGTGCAAGATGGCGATCGCGCCGACCGCGTCGATCAGCATCATCTGCGGCGGCACCAGCGCCTGCATCGAACCGATTCCGGCGAACATCTACACGCACAAGACGCTCTCGGGCAGCTTCGTGGTGAAGAACCCCTATCTGGAAAAGCTGCTGGCCGAAAAATCGAAGGATTCCACCAATGTGTGGAATTCGATTCTCGAACGCGGCGGCTCGGTCCAGCATCTCGATTTCCTCAGCCCCGAGGAAAAGGCAGTGTACAAGACCAGCTTCGAGATCGATCAGCGCTGGCTGCTCGAATTCGCGGCCGACCGTGCCCCGTTCATCGATCAGGCGCAGAGCCTCAACCTCTTCATCCCGGCCGATGTCGACAAGTGGGACCTGATGATGCTGCACTTCCAGGCGTGGGAGCGGGGCATCAAATCGCTCTATTACCTGCGCAGCAAATCGGTGCAGCGGGCCGGGTTCGCCGGTGGGGTGGAAGCCGACAACACGGCCGAAGCCGCAAGGTTCGAACTGAGCGCGGGCGAACAGACCGATTACGAGGAATGTCTTTCCTGCCAATAAGCGCACGGCGTGGCCCGCCCGTCCATATACATTTCTTGAAAAGGGCCGGTGACGAACCGGCCCTTTTTCGTTTATGCCCTCCGGAAATTCACAACAGCCATTCACAGCAACAGAGGAATGCCGATGCCCATCGAAATGGTCGATCCCGAACTGCGCGACGCGCTGGCCCAGTTCCCCGATATCGATTTCACCCAGATTCCGCTTGATCTGGTCCGCTCGCAACCGATGATGCCGCCGCTCGAAGCACCGTTCCCGCAACCGGTGGAACGGACGATTCCCGGCATCGATGGCAATCCCGATGTGAAAGTGTTCATCGTCGATCCCACCCCCGGCGCGACCAATCGCCCCGCCGTGCTGCATATTCACGGCGGCGGCTATGTCTTCGGTTCGGCCGAAGGGATGATCGCGGGCGTGCAGGCCGCGGCGATGGCAGCGGGCATCGTGTTCGTTTCGGTCGAATACCGCCTGGCCCCGGAAACCACGTTCGCGGGCAGTGTGGCCGACAACTATGCCGCGCTGGTGTGGCTGGCCGGTGAAGGCGGCAAGGAACTGGGCGTCGATCCGGCGCGCATCGCCGTAGCGGGTGAAAGCGCGGGCGGCGGGCACAGCGCGATGCTGGCGATCACCGCGCGCGATCGCGGTGGCCCGGCCATTGCGTTCCAACTGCTGACTTACCCGATGATCGACGACCGCACCGGATCGAGCCGCGCCGTCGCCGCGCATCTGGGCGAATTCGTCTGGAAAGCGGATCACAACAAGTTCGGCTGGTCGGCGCTGCTGGGCGCGGAACCGGGCGGCGACAGCCTGCCGCAAGGCGCGGTGGTTCCGGCCCGGGTGGAAGATCTGACCGGCCTGCCCCCGGCATGGATCGGCTGCGGCGGGCTCGACCTCTTCATCGAGGAAAACCTCGCTTACGCCAGCCGCCTGATCGCCGCCGGCGTGCCGACCGAAGTCCATGTGGTGCCCGGCGCCTATCACGGGTTCGACGGATTCGCCGCCGCCAGCGGCGCGGGCCAGCGTTTCAGCGCCGCCCGCACCGCCGCGTTGAAACGCGGCCTGGGCGTTGCGGACTGATCCCGCACCGATAGCAGCCAAGGAAAAGGCCCCGCTCCTTGCCAGAGGATCGGGGCCTTTTCCTTATGCACCGGGCCTTCCGAAGCCCGGATACGCACTGCCGGCCATCGCTTTGCCCCCTCGCCGGGCCAGTCTCATGGTTCCATCAAAATTCTCTGGGCCAACCATGAAATGGATGCTTGCATCGGGGGGCGGTTAAGGCCATCACGGACGAACCAATTCCAGCGAGGAAGGGGTAGGGGAGCAAGCGCTTTTCTGCCCCTTTTTGCGAAGTGCGCCAGGGATTGCCGCGGGCCCGCCCCGCCGCCGCGCGCCAGGTCTGGCACAGGCGTTTTGCGCACCTATATTTTTCCCCGGCGAAGACCATTTGTGGATTCACATCACAGGCCGTTTGCGGCTATACTGGCGGTTCGGCCACCTCCACGGAGACACAACATGTCGTTGCTTGAAGCCCGCAAGACCTACAAGCCCTTTGAATATCCGTGGGCTTACGAGTTTTGGAAGCGGCAGCAGCAAGTGCACTGGATGCCGGAAGAAGTGCCGCTGGGCGAAGACTGCCGCGACTGGGCGCAGAAGCTTTCCGATCACGAACGCAATCTGCTGACGCAGATCTTCCGCTTCTTCACGCAGGCGGACGTGGAAGTGCAGGATTGCTACCACGACAAATACGGCCGCGTGTTCAAGCCGACCGAAGTCAAAATGATGCTGGCCGCGTTCTCCAACATGGAGACGATTCACATCGCGGCCTATTCGCATCTGCTCGACACCATCGGCATGCCCGAAAGCGAATACGGCATGTTCCTGGAATATCAGGAAATGCGCGACAAGCACGATTACCTCCAGCAGTTCGGCGTCGATAGCGACGAGGATATCGCCCGCACGCTCGCCATGTTTGGCGGCTTCACCGAAGGGCTGCAGCTTTTCGCCAGCTTCGCCATGCTGATGAACTTCCCGCGCTTCAACAAGATGAAGGGCATGGGCCAGATCGTGAGCTGGTCGGTGCGTGACGAATCGCTGCATTGCGAAGGAATCACCCGCCTGTTCCACGCGTTCACGAAAGAACGCGACTGCCTGACCAAGGCGGTGAAGGAAGACATCATCGACTGCTGCCAGAAGACGGTGCGGCTGGAAGACGCCTTCATCGACCTCGCCTTCGAAGCGGGCCCGGTGCCGGGGATGACGGCGAAGGAAATCAAGAAGTACATCCGCTTCATCGCGGACTGGCGTCTCGGCCAGCTCGGGTTCCAGCCGATCTACATGATCGAGGAACACCCCCTGCCCTGGCTCGCTCCCCTGCTCAACGGGGTGGAGCACGCCAACTTCTTCGAAACCCGCGCCACCGAATATTCCAAAGCCGCGACGCGCGGCAACTGGAACGATGTCTGGGCCAATTTCGACCAGCGCCGCAACGCCCGCGCCGCCAACGAACCCGGCGTGCCAGAAGAAGGCGGCGAACCGGATATGTTCGGCGATGTCAGCAAAGGCGTGGCGGCGGAGTAACTCTCCGGCCGCGCACTTGCCTGCCCGATCTCCAACGCCCGAAACGCATCCGATGGATGACTTTCCGGCGTTGGCGGCACCGTTCACCATCTGTTGCTGTCTTCTCGCCATCAATCTGGCGGCCTTCATCGCGTTCGGGATCGACAAGCGGCTGGCCGAAGCGCAGCGGAAGCGCATTGCCGAATCCACTCTGCTGACATGGGCTTTGATCGGGGGAACGCCCGGAGCTTATGCCGCGCGCCATCTGTTTCGTCACAAAACGCGCAAGCAACCGTTTTGCCGCAATCTGCACACCATTGCGGCGCTGCAGGCGCTCGCCTTTGGTGCAGTGATCTGGTGGTTCGGGTTCAAATCCTGAAGCCGCCCGGCAGCCGTCAGCACCACCCGCCGCGATAGCCGCCGAGATAGCTACGCGCGCCGCCTTCGGCCTGCATGAAAGCAGCCAGGCGGTCCTCGCTACCGTCCGCCGCCACGCGCTTCACGATGCGCAAGTCGCGACCGTAGCGGTCGGTCGGCTCGTCGAGGCGGGCCGTCATCTGGAACGGGCCGCGATTGAGCCAGGCTTGCAGCGCGGCGGTGGAGCGTTCGGCCTGCGCCGCTTCGGCCGGGCAACGTGCCTTGATTTCGGCGGTGTCGATCCCGACCACGCGCACTTTGCGTTCGCCCAGCTTGAACGTGTCGCCGTCGATCACGCAATAGGTCCCGCGCCCCGGCCCGCAACGGGTGAACGCCCCGGCGACCGGCTCCGGCTCGGTCTGGAGGAACGCGGGCGGTTCGAACGCGGCGCCATCGCCAAGGACGGTGCCCAGCGTCAGCATCACGATCAGCAGAACGATCGGTCGCGCATCGGCCAAAGTCTGCCGCCATGTCCGCTTGCGCGGATAGGATCGGCGCATCACGCGTGAGGGCGCGCGCGAAGGGTAGCGCGATGCCCACCCCCCGCTGCGCTGCCGCCGTCGCGGATCGAAATCTATCCGTTTGCTCATGCCCCCCACTATCAAACGAATGTACCGCCCGACATACCGCGCGGGGCGGCGGGGGCGGTTCGTCCACATCCGCGGGGAATGAGGCTAAGAAGTGCCCCTGCTGTCATCTTCCGAAAAAAGGCCGGGGCGAGCCCGGCCTGAAGTGCGGATCAAGGAGCAAGGGATACTCCCCGAACAGGAGGTAAGAGGGCGGCGCCGGAGGAGCTTCGGCGCCGCGCCCCTAAGGCTTAGGGCTGCTTGGCGCCCGCGCCGGATGCGGAGGTGTCTGCGCTCGGCTCCGCCGCTGTATCGGCGGCGGTGTTGTCGGCAGTGCCCGGGGCCTGGGTTCCGGCGGTGCCGGTTGCCGTATCGGCGGGCGGCGGCGGGGCCCCTGCCGTATCCTGTGCGGCAAGCGTGCCTGCACTCAGCGCCAGCATGGCCGCGGCACCCATGGCCGGGATTGCAAATTTTCGCATCGGTCATCCTCTTGAAGTCGTTGGGGGGAAGGCCTCCCTAACGGCCAAAAGGCACGGATGCGCCCCCTGCTGCGACCGGGTGGGCACGCGGCGGGGCAAGCCACGGCCGGCGTGGCAGAGGAGCGATGAACCGATGACAAGCACCCGGGCGACTGTCCCGCAGCGCCCCGGTGCGGGCCGGAAATCAGATCAGCCAGGTGCCCGGATCGGGCATCGGCTGGCGCTTCTGCGCGTTGACGAGGCTCATCACGCTGCGCACCAGCACCCAGACGCCAACAGCTACGGCGAGCAGGAAACCGATCAGGACCAGCATCAGCACCATGCTGACCACGATCCCCAGCAGGCCGATCCAGAAGGTCCGAATCAGATAGGTGTAGTGGCTATCTTCCCAGTCCTCGTGCGGCTCCCCTTTCCAGACATA
Source organism: Caenibius sp. WL (assembly GCF_019803445.1). Taxonomy (NCBI): domain Bacteria; kingdom Pseudomonadati; phylum Pseudomonadota; class Alphaproteobacteria; order Sphingomonadales; family Erythrobacteraceae; genus Caenibius; species Caenibius sp. WL. The sequence continues at coordinate 681,900 of NZ_CP081844.1, read as the reverse complement.
GGCCAGCACCAGCCCGATCAACCCGGTGACGCCGAGCACACAGGCGGCGAGATAGAGCAGGCTGATAATGGTCGGCCGGTTGAAATCGAAACTGGCCCCTGTCGCGGCCGGGGGCGGCGTGTTCTGGCGGACGGGTTCGCCCTGCGGCGGGATCGGGCGGCCCTGATCGTCAAACTCTGCCATGCGATATGCCTTTCTACACCCAAGAGAAACGCAGCCTAACCCATGGACGGGCAGGGTGAAAGCCTTTCGCGCAGGACGCACCCACCCATGGCACGCGCCGGTCAGTAAGCGGTGGTAACGCTGCCGATTTCGGCGATGGTCCGGCCTTCGCACCCGACGATGACCGCGCGATACTGCGTCTGGGCAGGCGCGATCTCGCCGCGCACCTTCTGCCAGCCGCCCGGCCCGGCACCCGGCTCCACCACCAGTGCGAACCGCTGGCCCGGCGGCATCATACGATCGGTCGGCCCGGCCTGCAGCGCAGCCCGGCGGCCCGGCGGCAGAGCAACTTCGCCTTCGACGATCAGTCGCGGCCCGTTGCCGGGCCCTGGCATCGCATCGACCCAGGCGACCCAGTTGCGGGTTTGCGGACAAGCGGGCACGGGCTCCTCCTCGATCGGGGCGGGCATCGGCGCGCACGCGGCCAGCGGCACCATTGCCCCGGCGGCGGCCAGCGCCAGAATGCGGGTGGGCGTCATGCGGGCGAACAGGCGCATCGGCATCGGCAACCTCCTTGCATGGGGCCGCCCGGCACAGGCCGCGTTTACCCCGGCCACGATTCTATCCCAGGCTTGCCCAGCTGGCCATGCCGTTTCGGATGGCAAACTGCCATGCCATCTCCATGATACAGGCATCCGTTTCAGGCGCCCCGCGCGAAGGGCGGCCCGTCGCAATCGCGCAGACAATGCCGCAACGCGGAATATATTGCATCGCACCACACGCAATCTCGCCCTGGCCTCTTCAAGAATTATGCAATTTATATATTTCTTACATATACTTGAATGGTTAGTTGCAAAACCCGCAACACAAGACGACTTTTTTGCGATTGCGAAATAACCTCCGTCCGCCCAATTGGCGTCCAGCACTTCGGGGCACCCCGCACCGAAGGTCTGACGGAGAATATCATGCGCCATCTCGCTTCGTTCGTCCTGCCCATCCTCGTGGCGGCTTCGACCAGCGGCGTGCTCTTCACTGCCACGCTCATCTGAGCAGGATTGCAACTTAATCCAGGCAGGAACCATGCCCAAACCCAACGGCTGACGGCCGTTCTTCCATCTGGAAAGAACGGCCGTTTCGCTATCCGGGGACCGGGCCGCGGTTTTCCGCCCGCACCGATCGCATTTTCGGCCCGTCCACGCGCATTTTGGCTGTGGATGGCAGGTGACAAAGCTTTCTAAACAGCGCCGGACTCCCTATATCATCGATATGGCAGAGACATCCGAGAACGCCGGCGAAAACCCCGGCATCAACACCAACGGCTATGGCGCGGAATCGATCAAGGTCCTCAAAGGCCTCGATGCCGTGCGCAAGCGCCCCGGCATGTACATCGGCGACACCGACGATGGTTCGGGCCTGCACCACATGGTGTTCGAAGTGTCCGACAACGCGATTGACGAAGCGCTGGCCGGGCATTGCGATCTCGTTCTGATCGAACTCAATCCCGATGGGTCCGTCTCGGTCGAGGATAACGGGCGCGGCATTCCCACCGGCATCCACCCGGAAGAAGGCGTTTCCGCGGCCGAAGTGATCATGACCCAGCTCCACGCGGGCGGGAAGTTCGAGAACACGTCCGACGACAACGCCTACAAGGTCTCGGGCGGCCTGCACGGCGTGGGCGTCTCGGTGGTGAACGCGCTGTCCGAATGGCTGGAACTGACCATCTGGCGCGATGGGGAAGAACACTGGATGCGCTTCCGCCATGGCGACGCCGAAGCCCCGCTCAAAGTCGTGGGCAATGGCCCGGCGGGCAAGAAGGGCACCCGCGTCACCTTCCTTGCCAGCACCGACACGTTCAAGAACGTCACCGAATTCGATTTCGAGAAGCTGGAACATCGCTACCGCGAACTGGCGTTCCTCAACTCGGGCGTACGCATCCTCCTGCGTGACAAGCGCGGGGAGGAAGTGAAGGAACACGACCTGTTCTACGAAGGCGGGATCGCCGCTTTCGTCCAGTACCTCGACCGCAACAAGCAGCCGTTGCTACCCGAACCTATCGCGATCAGTTCTGAACGGGACGGGATCGGCATCGAAGTGGCGCTGGAATGGAACGATTCCTACTACGAAAACGTGCTGTGCTTCACCAACAACATCCCGCAGCGCGATGGCGGCACGCATCTGGCCGCGTTCCGTGCCGCGCTGACCCGCACGCTGAACGGCTATGCCGAGAAGTCCGGCCTGCTCAAGAAAGAGAAGGTCAATCTCACCGGCGATGACATGCGCGAAGGGTTGACCGCGATCGTTTCGGTCAAACTGCCCGATCCCAAATTTTCCAGCCAGACGAAAGATAAGCTGGTTTCTTCCGAAGTGCGCCAGCCGCTGGAAAGCCTGATGGCCGACCGGCTGAGCGACTGGCTGGAAGAAAATCCCGCCAATGCCAAGGCGGTGGTCGGCAAGATCATCGATGCCGCCGCCGCGCGCGAAGCGGCCCGCCGCGCCCGCGAACTGACCCGCCGCAAGGGGGTGATGGATATCGCCTCGCTCCCCGGCAAGCTGGCCGATTGCCAGGAACGCGATCCGGCCAAGTCCGAACTGTTCCTGGTCGAAGGCGATTCCGCCGGCGGCTCCGCCAAGCAGGGGCGCGACCGGCATTTCCAGGCGATCCTGCCGCTCAAGGGCAAGATTCTCAATGTCGAGCGCGCCCGGTTCGACCGGATCATCGGCTCCAAGGAGGTCGGCACGCTGATCCAGGCAATGGGCACCGGCATCCGCGACGAGTTCAATCTCGAAAAGTTGCGCTACCACAAGATCGTCATCATGACCGACGCCGACGTGGACGGCGCGCATATCCGCACGCTGCTGCTGACGTTCTTCCACCGGCAGATGCCGGATATCATCAAGGCCGGGCACCTGTTCATCGCTCAGCCGCCGCTTTACAAGGTCGCCAAAGGCCGCAGCGAAGTCTATCTGAAAGACAACGCCGCGCTCGACCGCTATCTCGTGGAAGCGGGCCTCAACGGCCGTGTGCTGGAAAGCGCCAGCGGCGCCCGGGCAGGCGCCGAACTGAACGGGCTGGTGGACCATGCAATGCGCGTGCGCAGCCTGATGGGCTTCATCCCGCGCCGCTACAATCCCGAAATCATCGAAGTGCTGGCGCTTGCCGGCGGGCTCGATCCGGATCTCACGCCCGAAGCGCGGCAGGCCGCGCTGATCCGTACGGCGCAGCATCTCGAAATGAGCGACCGCGAAGCGAAATGGACGGCGATGCTGGGCGAAGACGGCACGATCCGCATCGAACGTCTGTGGCGCGGCGTGGTCGATCACCATGCGATCGAAGCCAGCTTCATCACCAGCGCGGAAGCCCGCAAGCTGGCCCGGCTCGCCGGGGAACAGGCCGATGTCTATGCCACGCCCGCCTATCTGGTGCGCGGCGGCGGCGCCGAAGAAGCGCCCGAACCGGACGCCACGGCCGAGGATGACGGCGAAAGCGCGGTCCCCATCGCCCGGCCGGTGGCCAACGACGGCGCGATCACCCGGCCGAGCGCGCTGCTGGATGCGGTGCTTGCCAACGGCCGCAAGGGGCTGTCGATTTCCCGCTACAAGGGCCTTGGCGAAATGAACGCGGAGCAATTGTGGGAAACCACGCTTGATCCCGAAAATCGCGTGCTCCTGCAGGTCAAAGTCGAAGACGCCGACGTGACCGACGAAATCTTCACCCGCCTGATGGGCGACGTGGTCGAACCGCGCCGCGATTTCATTCAGGAAAACGCGCTCAACGTCGCCAATCTCGACGTTTGAGAGCCGCTGCGCGGGCCGCCTGTCAGTCGCGGCCCCGCATGCGCATCCGGGCGATGGCGACATCGGCTGGCGTCGGCCCGTTTTCGGCCTGTTCGAGCAGCCTTTCGCGTATGCGATCCTGCCGCCGCGCCTGCCGTTTCGCATCGGCGGCGCAAATGAACCACGGCGCCCACGATCGCCGGGCGGGCCTGGCTTGCCGAAGCGCGGCGGTGAACACATCCTCGGCCACAGCGCGCAGATCGACCCGCCCGTGAATCACCACATCCTCCATACCCGTGGCCCCATCGACCAGCCCCCGGGTCTGATGCCGTGCGATGCTTCCCGCGATGATCCGTGCCAGTTCGTCCGAGCTCATGCGGCGCAGCCTTTCCTTCGTTGTTCCGGGCGGCCCTACACCAGTGCCGCCGGGGCCGACAGGCGGAAACCATCATCGTGCACCGCCGCTTTACAGCCAATGCCTCTTGCCATGGCGAAGGAAAGCCTCTTGAGCGGTCATCGGGCGCCCGCAATGCGCGCGCGCGCCCGGATTTAACCAAGGATCGCACCAGTGGCTGATTTCGCAGATACCCCGAACCCCGCCAGCGAATGGGCGGGCTGGTCCGTGTCCGAAGGCGATCCGTTCAACGATCATGCCGGGCCGTTCTATCATCGCACCGATGCGCATGGGGCTCCGGTCTGCGGGATGCGGGTCGCCCCGCAGCATCTCAACGGCGGCGGCGGGCTGCACGGCGGGGCATTGGCGACATTCGCCGATTTCAGCCTGTTCGTCTTTGCCGGGCTGACCGGCGATGCCGCCGCGGTGACCATTTCCCTGACCTGCGATTATGTCGGCCCGGCCGCACTGGGGGATCGGCTGGAATGCCGGGGGGATATCGTGCGCCAGACCCGATCGATGATTTTCCTGCGCGGCACGATCACGCGCGGGGATGCGCCTGTCATGGCCTTTTCCGGCATTCTCAAGAAGCTCCGGCCCAGGAACACCGGCGCCGCATAAACGCCTACCCGGTCCCTTTTTCAACAGGCTCCTGTCAGAAGCCCGCCCCATCAGGCCATGTCGGGCTGGCCAGACCCATGACTTTGAACAGGCGCCCCATCTGGGCCGGTTCCACCAGCCTGTCCCGGGCCGAGCGGATCAGATCGGCGTGTTCGGGCGCGGAACGGCATAGCGCCTGCGCGCGGGCATCGATCCCCATCGCCTGCAACCATGCCCCCTGCTCCACCGTGCCCAGCCAGCGCGCGCCGTGTGATGCGGCCACTTGCGCCAGAGTTTCGAAATCGACCAGCGCGGTGAGATCGGCCGTACCCGGATCGGTGAACGGATCGACTTTGCGATGCGCCTGCACGGCCTGCAAAGTCGATCCGTACTGCACCCGGTCATAGCCATAATCGATGAACAGCGCCGCCCCGCCCTGCACGGTGAGCCGTCCGGCCACTTCGTGCAATGTGGCCGCCGCGCCGGGGCAGCTTTCGATAATCGCCCCTTCGGGTGCGGTGCGCCGTTCCGCCGGGATCGCCGCATCCATCGGCCGCCCCCCGGCGATGGGCACGAAACGGTCCTCGTCCAGCCCGACCATCCGTTCGCGCCAGCCCTGGGCCGTCAGCACCGACTGGCGCACAGGCAAGGCATCGAGGAATTCGTTGGCGATCAGCAGCATCGCGCCGTTGGCGGGCACCGTGGAAAGATCGTCATGCCAGATCGCGCCGGGCACCGCCCCGGCCTGCACCGCGCGCAGGACGGGCGAGCCTTCGACCAGATGCACCTGCGGCGCGAAACCGAAACGCTTCGCCGCGCGCAACGCATCGCGTGCCAGCGTGCCGCGCCCGGGACCCAGTTCGACATAATGCACCGCATCGGGCTGGCCCGCGCGCAGCCAGATATCCGCCATCCACAGCCCGATCAGTTCGCCGAACATCTGGCTGATTTCGGGTGCGGTGACGAAATCGCCCGCCGCCCCCAGCGGATCGCGCGAGGCATAATAGCGGGCGTTCGCTTCGCCCATGTAATGCATCACGCTGATCGGGCCGGTGTTGGCGATCAACCGCCGGAAAGCTGCCGCGAGCGAGCCGCCTTGCGCATCGGTCATGCCGGTTCAGCGCTGTCCTTGTAGCTGGCCGTGGCGCCCAGCGCCGGGCGCGTCAGCGCCCGGGCAAGCACGATCAGGCCAAGGACGACTAGCGGCAGGCTCAGCCACTGCCCCATCGACAGCCCGGTGCGCAGCGCGAATTCGGACAGTTGCGCATCGGGTTCGCGGAAGAATTCCACGGTGAAGCGGCCGATGCCGATCCCGGCAGTGAACACGCCGACGAGGAAACCGGGCCGCCAGCGCGCGCGCGTCTTCCAGAACAGCAGCAGCAGGATCACCATCAGCAATGCGCCTTCCAGCGCCGCTTCGTAAAGTTGCGACGGGTGGCGCGGCAGCGGCCCCGCGCCAGGGAACACCATCGCCCAGGGCACATCGCTCGGACGGCCCCAGAGTTCGCCGTTGATGAAATTGGCGATCCGCCCGAACAGCATGCCGAACGGCACGTTGACCGCAATGTAATCGGCCACGCGCAGGAAATTGAGCCCGCCGCGCCAACTAACCCAGACCATCGCCAGCAGGACGCCGATCAGTCCGCCGTGGAAGCTCATCCCGCCTTCCCACAGCTTGAGCAGGTTCATCGGATTGGCCCACAGTTCGGGCTGGTAGAACGTGGCGTAGCCCAGCCGTCCGCCGGCGATGATGCCCAGCGTGCAGTAGAAGAACAGATCATCGACATGGCGCTGCGCCATCGGCGCGCCGGGGGCCTTGATCATCCGGCTGAGATGCCAGTAGCCCAGCAGGATACCCGCGAGATAAGCCAGCGAGTAGAACCGCAAAGTGAAGAAACCGAGATCGATCCCGGGGCGCAGCCCGAGATCTTCCCACATCAGCGGTGCATGGTGCGCGGCGTCGGCCAATAGTGACAGCAAGCGGGGAACCCCCTAGAGCGTGAATCCTGTGCGACAGCTATTGGCATAGGCTGGCAGCGGGAGAAAGCCCATTCCCAGTGCGTTGCGACGACTAACGGACGATCCTATCTTGGTGAATATGGCCCGGCGCCTTCATTCGCATCGGGTCTTTGGCAAGGAACCGGCGTGAGCATCCTGCGGATTCCCAATCAGCGCGCGGTGATCGACCGCCGCACTCTGAGCGAAGCCATCGCCGAAATCGTGGCTGCCGACGATGGCCCGGTGCGCCCTCGCGTGCTGGCCGTGCTGCGCGAAACGCTGGCCCGGGGGCGGGAGGAAGTTTCCCGGCGGCTGGCGGCCAAGCCCACCAACGGCCACGATTGCGCCGAAGCGCAGGCTTTCCTGATCGATCAACTGGTGCGGGTGATTCACGATCACGTGGTGCGCGATGTCTATCCCACCGCCAACCGCTCCACCGGTGAACGGCTGGCGCTCATGGCCGTGGGCGGATACGGGCGCGGCGAAATGGCGCCGCATTCAGATGTCGACATCGCTTTCCTCACACCGGGCAAGCAGACCGCATGGTGCGAACAGGTGATCGAGGCGATCCTCTATTTCCTGTGGGATCTGGGGCTGACAGTGGGCCATTCCAGCCGCTCGCTCGACGATATGGTGCGGCTGGCCAAAGCCGATCTCACGATCCGCACGGCCATGCTCGAAGGGCGCTATGTCTGGGGCGATCTGCCGCTCTACGAGGAAGCGAGCAAGCGCTTCTTCGCCGAAGTGGTGCCGGGCACCGAACGGCAGTTCGTCGTCGAAAAGCTGGCCGAGCGCGACGCGCGGCACAAGCGGCTGGGCGACAGCCGCTATGTCGTCGAACCCAATGTCAAGGAAGGCAAGGGGGGCCTGCGCGATCTGCACACGCTCTACTGGATCGGCAAATATATCCACAAGGTCCGCACGCCCGCCGAACTGGTCGATGTAGGGCTGCTGACGCGGCATGAATACCGCGCTTTCCGCCGGGCGGAAAACTTCTTCTGGGCGGTGCGCTGCCACCTGCACACGATCACCGGGCGCGAGGAAGACCGGCTGACTTTCGATCTCCAGCGCGAAGTCGCCCGGCGGATGAATTTCGCCGACCGGCCAGGCAAAAGCGCGGTCGAACGGTTCATGCAGTTCTTCTTCCTTCAGGCCAAGCGCGTCGGCAATCTCACCGCCATGTTCCTCGCCCAGTTGGACGAACAGTTCACCGCCAAGACCCCGCGCGGCATTCTGGCGGGCTTCCGCGCCCGCGCCCGCAAGCTAAAAGGCTACACCGTTTTCGGCGGCAAGCTGCGCGCGCCCTCGGACGACTGGTTCACAGCCGATCCGGTGCGCCTGATCGAAATCTTCGCCATCGCCGAGACGGAAGGGCTGGGAATCCACGCCGAAACCATGCGCATGGCCACGCGCGACGTGAAGTTGATCGACGCCCGGGTGCGGCGCGATCCGCGCGCCAACGCCTTCTTCCTCGACGTGCTGACCGGGCGCAACGACCCTGAAACGGTGCTGCGGTGGATGAACGAAGCCGAGGTGCTCGGCCGTTTCATTCCCGATTTCGGCCGCGTCAACGCGCAGATGCAGTTCGACATGTACCACCATTACACCGTGGACGAGCACACCATCCGCGCGATCGGGCTGCTTTCACGGATCGAGCGGGGCGAACTGCGCGAGGACCACCCGCTGGCCTGCGACATGATTCACAAGGTTGTGTCGCGCCGGGTGACCTATGTCGCCGTGCTGCTGCACGATATCGCCAAGGGCCGCGGCGGGGACCATTCGGTGCTGGGCGCCGAAGTCGCCGACCGCCTGTGCCCCCGCTTCGGCCTGAGCGAGGACGAAACCGAGCTGGCAAGCTGGCTGGTGCGCCATCACCTGCTGATGAGCGCCACCGCGTTCAAGCGCGATCTTGCCGATCCCAAGACGATCACCGATTTCGTCGGACAGATTCAGGGGCTCGACCGGTTGCGCCAGTTGATGCTGCTGACGGTGGTCGATATCCGCGCGGTCGGCCCCGGCACCTGGAACAGCTGGAAACGCCAGTTGATCGGCGATCTCTACCAGCTGGCCCAGGAACAGCTACGGCTGGGCCACAAGCAGTTCGGCCGCCGCGAACGGGTTGAAGCGAAGAAAGCCGCTGTCGGCGCGCTGGTGGAAGACGGGGCGGAACTGGCCGCAAGCGTCGGCCCGCTGCTGGGCGATGCTTACTGGATCGCGGAACCGGAAGATATCATCGCGCTGAACCTGCGGCAGTTCCACGCGGCGCAGGAAGCGGACGATACGCTTTCGATCCATTGCGAATACTACCCGGCGCGCGGGGCCACGCTCGTCACCGTCATTTCGCCCGACCATGCCGGGCTGTTCTACCGCATCGCCGGGGGCATCCACCTGGCCGGGGGCAATATCATCGACGCCCGCATCCACACCGCCCGCAACGGCAAGGCGGTGGACAATTTTCTGGTGCAGGACCCGCTCGGCCGCCCGTTCATGGAAGAAGACCAGCTTGCCCGGCTGACCAGATCGATCGCCGATGCGCTGGCCAACCGGGTGGAACTGGTGCCGCAACTGGCCAAGCGCCCTTCACCGCGCATCCGTTCCGAAGCGTTCAGCGTGCGGCCGCGGGTGCTGTTCGACAACAAGGCTTCGAACCGCTTCACCGTGGTCGAAGTCAACGCGCGCGACCGGCCCGCCCTGCTCAACCGCCTGGCCCGGGCCCTGTTCGAAGCGCAACTGGTGGTGCATTCCGCCCATATCGCCACTTATGGCGAGCGCGCCGCCGACACGTTCTACGTCACCGACCTGTTCGGCCACAAAGTCGACCGCGCAGACCGCCTGCGGACAGTGGAGGAAAAGCTGCTGGCCGCCGCCAACGCGGTGGAGCAACCGGCGGATGGCGCGAACGCCGGGGTGGTCGAAATCGCGATCTGAGCGCGATCCGTCAGGCCCCGCGCGCGCCGAACAGCGCGCTGCCCACCCGCACATGCGTGGCCCCCAGCATGATCGCGGTTTCGAAATCGCCGCTCATCCCCATGCTGCGTCCGGCCAATCCGTTGTCCGCCGCCAGCTTGTCGAGGAAGGCGAAAAACGGGGCCGGTTCGATGGCGGCGGGCGGCACGCACATCAGGCCGGCCAGCGGGATATCCGCCGCGCGCGCTGCGGCCAGCAGAGCGGGCAGATCGGCAATCGCACAGCCGCCCTTCTGCTCTTCCGCGCCGATATTGACCTGCACGAAGCACGGCACCTGCCGCCCGGCCTTGTCCATCGCCCGGGCCAGCGCGGTGACGAGCGAAGGCCGATCGAGCGAATGGATGCAGTCGAACAACGCCACCGCATCGTCCGCCTTGTTGGATTGCAACTGGCCGACCAGATGCAGCGCGATCTCGCCGTGTTCCGCGCGCGCCCGCGCCAGCAGGGCGGGCCATTTCTCCTGCGCTTCCTGCACCCGGTTTTCACCGAACACCCGCTGTCCCTGAGCGATCAGCGGCGCGATGGCCGCGGCCGGATGAGTCTTGCTGATCGCGATCAGTGTGATGTCCTGCGCCTTGCGCCCCGCAATCTGCGCGGTGCGGGCAATGCGGTCGCGAATATCGGCGAGCGGAGTGGCTGCGTTTTCCATCGCAGGCCGCTATAGCGCCGGGATGCACAAGCGCCAGACCCTGAAACGGCAAACCCGGTGTCCGGCGCGGAAGCGCGCGCCCTTGCCGTGCCTGTGGCTGATCAGCGATGCGCGCAACGACCCCATGGTCGAACGCGCGCTGGCCCGCCTGCCGCGCGGGTCCGGCTTCGTTTTCCGCCACTATCACCTGCCGCCCGCCGAACGCCGTGCCCGCTGGCGCCATCTGGCCCGGATCGCCCGCCGCCATGGCCATCGCCTGCTGTGGGCGGGCGCAGCCGCCGAAGCGCGCCGGGCCGGGGCAGACGGTATTTACGGCCCGCCCGCCCGGCTGGGCCGCGCGCCCGGGCTGATGCGCGTGGCCACCGCGCACGATCTGGCGGAACTGGGCGCGGCGCGGCGCGCCGGGGCCGATGCGGCGATGCTTTCCCCGGTTTTCGCCACCCGCTCCCATCCCGGCCGGGCGGTGCTGGGGCCGCTGCGCTTCCGCCTGCTGGCGGCGCAGGGGCGTCTGCCGGTGATCGCGCTCGGCGGGATGAACCGGATCGCCGCAAAGCGTCTGGCCTGGCCGCGCTGGGCGGCTATAGACGGGCTTTCGTAAACCGACGTAAACCAATCTGCAGGCGGGAATCCCAAGGATTCTTGACGGGGACTCGCCGCCCGGCGCATTATGCGCCCCCAAGGACATAGGGGACGACCATGGCTTCACGCGCATTGAGCACTGTGCCCGCGCTGGATTGGCGCGCGGCCTTTCGCCGTTCGCTGCGCCGCGCCTGTCAGATGGGCGGGGCGATCCTGCTGATCGGGGCCATGATTTTCCTCGCTCTGGCGCTGGCCAGCTATCACCAGACCGATCCTTCCGCCTCCACCGCGGCGGGCGATCAGGTGGCCAACTGGATGGGCCGCACCGGGGCATGGGCCGCGGAACGGGTGCTGTTCCTGTTCGGGCTGGTGTCCGTCCTGATCCTGCCCCTGCTTTACGCTTTTGCCCGCAAGCTGTGGCGCGACGCGGACGAGGAGGAAACCCCGCACGGCATACGCTGGTGGCGCACGGTGGCGATGCTTTTGCTGGCGATGGTGCTGCTGGCCACGGTCATGGCGCTGGCGTTTGGTGGGCCGGGCGGTTCGCTGCCCGCCTCCACCGGGGGCATCACCGGCCTGCTCGGCGCGGCGGCGATCCGCGCGGTCGCCGAACGCCTGCCCGAAGCGGCGCACGGTTGGACGATCCTGGCGCTGGCGCTGGCCTGCCTTGGGGGCGGCCTGCTGCTGGCCGGGCGCGTTTTTGCGTTCGACTGGGCGCAACTGCTGACTTTGCCGCATATCCTGCGCCGCAGCCGCGCCGCCGCGCCTGCCGGCGATACGCACGAAGAGCCTTTCACCACCCCCCGGCGGGAGGAGAAGCCCCGCGCCGAACGGCGCCCGCCGCCGGTGGAGGCCGACACCACGCCACGCCCGGCGCCGGAGATTTCGGACCCCAGCACGCCGCCCAAACCGGCCAGGATCAGCAGCGGCAACGCCCGGCAGAAGGACCTGTTCGACAGCCACGCCCTGCCCAGCCTCGACCTGCTGGACGATCCGCCACCCACCGCCGCGCCCAAGATCGACAAGATGGCGCTGGAACGCAACGCGCGCCTGCTCGAAACCGTGCTCGACGATTTCAACGTCAAGGGCGAGATCACGGCGGTGCGCACCGGCCCCGTCGTCACCATGTACGAACTGGAACCGGCCCCCGGCATCAAGGCCAGCCGCGTGATCGGCTTGGCCGAAGACATCGCCCGGAACATGAGCGCGATTTCCGCGCGCGTATCCTCCATCCCCGGCAAGACGGTGATGGGCATCGAATTGCCCAATGCCGACCGGCAGACCGTCTCGCTCAAGGAACTGGCCGCCTGCGAAGCCTTCGCCCATCACAAGGGCATGCTGCCGATCATCCTGGGCAAGGATATCGCGGGCGAACCGGTGGTGGCCGATCTGGCCGCGATGCCGCACCTGCTCGTCGCGGGCACCACCGGCTCGGGCAAATCGGTCGGGCTCAACGCCATTCTGCTGTCGCTGCTCTATCGCCTGACGCCAGCCGAATGCCGCATGATCCTGATCGATCCCAAAGTGCTGGAACTCAAGAGCTACGACGATATCCCGCACCTCCTGTCCCCCGTGGTGACGGAGCCCGCCAAGGCGATCCGCGCGCTGAAATGGGCGGTGGAAGAGATGGAACGGCGCTATCGCATGATGTCCAGCGTCGGCGCGCGCAATCTGTCGGGCTTCAACGAACGCGTCCGCGCCGCCGCCGCCAAGGGCAAGCCGCTGGGCCGCCGGGTGCAGATCGGGTTCGACCCAGAAACGGGCGAGGAACTGTTCGAGGAAGAACAGCTCGATTATGAAGCGCTGCCCCAGATCGTCCTCATCGTGGACGAACTGGCGGACCTGATGGTGACGGTGGGCAAGGAAATCGAAGTCCTGATCCAGCGTCTCTCGCAGAAAAGCCGCGCGGCGGGCATCCACCTCATCATGGCGACGCAGCGCCCCTCGGTCGATGTCATCACCGGCGTCATCAAGGCCAACCTGCCCACCCGTATCAGTTTCAAAGTCACCAGCCGCATCGACAGCCGCACCATTCTGGGCGAACAGGGCGCGGAACAACTCCTGGGCAAGGGCGATATGCTCTACAAGCCCAACACCGGGGCGCTGGTGCGCGTGCACGGCCCGTTCGTGGCGGACGAGGAAGTGGAACGCGTGGCCGATCACTGGCGCGCGCAGGGCAGCCCGGTCTATATCGATTCCGTCACCGAGGAACCGGACGACGGCGGCTTCGGCTTCGACGACGAACTGACCGCGAGCGACGATCCGGCCGAACGCAAGTACCGCCAGGCCTGCCAGATCGTGTTCGAAAGCCAGAAGGCTTCGGCAAGCTGGCTGCAACGGCAATTGGGCGTGGGCTACAACACCGCCGCCAAATGGGTGGAACGGATGGAAGCCGATGGCTTCGTCGGCCCGGCCAACCATGTCGGGCGGCGCGATATCTATCGCGACAAGGACGGCAACCCGCTCTAGGACCGGGCGACAGACAAACAGACAGGCAGGCTGCTGGCGAGCCTGCCTGCGGCGGGCCAGCCCCGCCAGGAGACAGTGCATGCGCGTCGGTTGCCCCAGGGAAATCAAGAATCACGAATACCGCGTCGGGCTGACCCCCGAAAGCGCCCGGGAACTGACCGCGCGCGGGCATGAAGTGTGGATCGAAAGCGGGGCAGGCCTCGGCATCGGCGCCAGCGACGATGCCTATAGCGCCGCGGGCTGCACCATCCACACCGCGCCCGATATCTTCGCCGCATGCGAAATGATCGTGAAAGTCAAGGAACCGCAGCCCGCCGAACGGGCGCTGCTGCGCCCCGGGCAGATCCTCTACACCTATCTCCACCTCGCCCCCGATCCGCAGCAGACCGCCGATCTCGTCCAGTCGGGCGTCGTTGCCATCGCCTATGAAACCGTCACCGGGCCGGGCCATTCGCTGCCGCTGCTCAAACCGATGAGCCAGGTGGCCGGGCGCATGGCGATCCAGGCCGGGGCGACGGCGCTGGAAAAAGTCCACGGCGGGCGCGGGGTTCTCCTCGGTGGGGTGCCGGGGGTGATGCCCGGCAAAGTCACCGTGATCGGCGGCGGCACGGTGGGCTTCAACGCGGCGCAGATGGCAGTGGGCCTGGGGGCGGACGTCACCATTCTCGACCGCGATCCCGAAGTGCTGGAACGGCTGGGCATCCATTTCGAAAGCCGCGCCAAGACCCGGTTTTCCAATCAGGCCAATCTGACCGACAGCGTGTGCGAGGCGGATCTGGTGATCGGCGCGGTGCTGGTGCCGGGCGCGGCCGCGCCCAAGCTCGTCACCCGCGCCATGCTGTCCTGCATGCAGCGCGGGGCGGTGCTGGTCGATGTCGCCATCGATCAGGGCGGCTGCTTTGAAACCAGCCATCCGACCACGCATCAGGACCCGACTTTCGTGGTCGATGGCATCGTCCATTACTGCGTGGCCAATATGCCCGGCGCGGTGGCGCGCACTTCCACCTATGCGCTGAACAACGTCACGCTGCCCCATGCCCTGCGTATCGCCGATCTGGGGTGGAAAGAGGCCCTGCGCCGCGATCCGCATCTCGCCGCCGGGCTCAACGTGTGCGAAGGCCGGGTGACCTATCCCGCGGTGGCGGAAGAACTGGGTTATGACCTGCTGCCCGTGGAACAGGCGCTGGCCGGGTAGCGGAAAGCCACCCCCACCCGTTCAGGCCAGAAACGGCCCCGCCACTTCAGGCGGAATCCGCGTCGGGCGGCCGCTGGCCTTGTCAATCATCGCCCAGACGGAGCGGGCGGCGACGATCGCCTTGCCCGCCGAGGTGACGAATTCCACTTCGCGCACGAAGCGCGCGCCCTGCGGCGGGCCGGGAAGCCAGGTCCGCGCGGTGACGGTTTCGCCCGCGCCGATATTGCCGCGATAATCGATTTCATGGCGGGTGACGAACCACAGATAAGCAGCCTTGTCCTCCGGCCGGGCGCGCGCTTCCCAGTGGGCGGTGCCGGTGTCCTGCACCCATTGCACCCACACCGCGTTGTTCACGTGGCCGTTGCTGTCGATATGCTCCGGCCCCGCCGTGAACAGGCGGGTGTAGATTTCGCTCACTCCGCGATGCCCATCTGCCAGAGGATGAACGCGAATTCCTCCGCCGTTTCCTTCAGGCTTTCGAACCGGCCCGACTTGCCGCCATGGCCCGCCCCCATATTGGTCTTGAGCAGCAGTTCGTTCCCGTCGGTCTTCATTTCGCGCAGCCGGGCGACCCATTTGGCCGGTTCCCAATAGGTCACGCGCGGATCGTTGAGGCCCGCCGTGACCAGCAGCGGCGGATAGGCCTGCGCCCGCACGTTGTCATACGGGCTGTAGGAGCGGATCAGTTTGAACGCCGCCTTGTCCTCGATCGGGTTGCCCCATTCGGGCCATTCGCCCGGAGTCAGCGGCAGCGAGGCATCGAGCATGGTGTTGAGCACATCGACGAACGGCACATGCGCTACCACCGCGCCCCACAGCTCCGGATCGGAATTGATCACCGCGCCCATCAGTTCGCCGCCCGCCGAACCGCCCGAAATGGCAATTCTGCCGGCCTGGGTATAGCCGCGCTCCACCAGTCCTTTCGCCACATCGACGAAATCGTTGAACGTGTTGGTCCGCCGCTCCAGCTTGCCCGCCTTGTACCAGGCGCGGCCCAGATCGTCCCCGCCCCGGATATGCGCGATGGCGAAAGCGAAGCCCCGGTCCACCAGCGACAGGCGCGTGGTCGAAAAGCCCGGATCGATGGCGATGCCATACGCGCCGTAGCCATAGAGATAGAGCGGCCCGCCAGGCTGGCGGTCCTTGCGGTACATCACGCTGACAGGCACTTTTGTGCCATCGCGCGCGGGGATTTCCAGCCGTTCGGTGGCATAGAGCGACGCATCGTAGCCCGAAGGGATCTCCTGAACTTTCAGCACTTCCAGCCGCTTGTCCGCCAGATGGTAATCGTACACCGTGTTCGGGCTGATCATGCTGGCATAGGACAAACGCAGCCTATCGACCGCCCATTCGGGATTGTCATCCAGCCCCGCGGTATAGCTTGCTTCGGGGAACACGATCGGTTCCACCCTGGCCGGATCGGTATAGGAACGGACATCGATGTGATCGAGGCCGCGCAGACGCCCCTCGGTGACGTAGAAATCGCGGAACAGGCTGACGCCCGTCAGATAGAAATCGTCCGATCCCGCGATCAGCGTGGTCCATTCGCCCGGCGTGGCCAGCGGCGCGGTGGCGAGGCGGAAATTCTCATGCTCGTCATTGGTGTGGATGTAGAGGATGCCGTCACGCTCATCCACGTCGTACTCCACGCCCTTGCGCCGCGCCTTGACCAGCAAGGGGGTGGCCAGCGGATCGTCCGCCGGGATCAGGCGCGTTTCGCTGGTTTCATGGTCACCGGATGAAATCACGATCCACTTTTCGTTGGAAGACAGCCCGCTGCCGACGCGGAAACCTTCGTCATCCTCGTGATACAGCTCGACATCCTCGCTGAGCGGCTTGCCCAGCCAGTGCAGCCGGGCGTTGTCGGTGCGCCAGTTCTCATTCGCCAGCGAATAGACCAGCGCCGTGTCCCCCGCCGCCCAGACGAGGCTGGACAGCGTGCCGGGGATTTCATCGGGCAGCACTTCGCCGGTGGCGAGATTTTTGATCCGCGCGGTGAAGCGTTCCGAGCCGTTGTCGTCCACCGAATAGGCGAGCAGCCGGCCATCGTTGCTGACCGACAGCGCGCCGAGGCGGAAGTATTCCTTGCCCTTGGCCAGCGCCACTTCGTCGAGAATCAATTCATCCGCGCTGCCATCGGTGGGGGCCCCCACCGGGCGGCGGAACCATTTCTTGTATTCCGCGCCTTCTTCGTATTCGATCCAGTAGAGGAAATTGCCGTCCTTCTGCGGCACGGACTTGTCCGCTTCCTTGATCCGCGCGCGCATTTCCCTGAACAGCGCATCGGTCCGCGCCTTTTGCCCGGCCATGCGGGTTTCGAACCAGGCGTTTTCCGCTTCCAGATGGGCCAGGATCGCTGTGTCCTTGACTTCGGGATAGCCGGGATCGCGCAGCCAGGCATAAGGATCGCTGATCGTTATTCCGTGATAGGCGGCTTCGTGCGGGCGCTGTTCGGTAACGGGCGGGGAAGCGGGCGTCTTGGTCATAGTGTCCTTGGCGAATAGGGATTGGCCGCTTGCCAGAAGGGCAAGGGCTGCGAAGGCGATGGCTTTTCTCATTCGCAAATCCTGGCTCATGGCTGGCGAAACACGTTCACGGCCCTATGTTGGGGTGCAGCACTATTACCCGGAGGAGCACGCCGCAATGCTGATGTCCAGTCACGAAGCACGGTTGGATGCCCTGAGAAAGGAACTCGCCCGGCGCGATCTGGACGGTTTCGTCATCCCGATTTCCGACGAGCATATGAGCGAATATGTCGGCGCCTATGCCCAGCGGCTGCAATGGCTGACCGGGTTCAACGGGTCCGCGGGGACCGCGGTGGTTCTGGCCAACGGCACCGCCGGTAAAGGCGCGGTGATTTTCGTCGATGGCCGATACACACTGCAAGTGCGCGATCAGGTGGATGGCGCACAGTGGGACTATGCCTCCGTCCCCGAAACCAGCCCGGTCAAATGGCTGGGCGAACATGCGCCCGAAGGGGCGCGGATCGGGTTCGATCCCTGGCTCCATTCGCGCGCCTGGGCCGATGCGCTGGAAACCGCGCTGGCGAAACGCGGCGCGGCGGCCGTGGCGGTGGAAAGCAACCCGGTGGACGCGGTGTGGCAGGATCATCCCGCACCCTCGCTCGCCCCCGCGCTGCCCCATGCGGACGATCTGGCTGGCCAGTCCAGCGCGGAAAAGCGGGCGGCGGTGGCGCAATGGCTGGCGCAGGAACACTGCGACGCGGTGGTGATCCCCGCGCTCGATTCCATCGCCTGGCTGCTCAACATCCGGGGTTCCGACGTGGACCGCACGCCGGTGGCGCTGAGTTTCGTCATCGCCCATGCCGATGGCACCGCGGACCTGTTCATCCCGCCTGAAAAAGTGACGGCGGACCTGACCGCACATCTGGGCAATGCGGTGCGCACGGCCCCCGTCAGCCAGTTCGTGCCCGCCTTGCAGGCGCTGACGGGCAAGCGGGTGGCGGTCGATCCCGATCATGCGGTGGCGGCGATTTTCACCACGCTGGACAGCGCGGGCGCGGCCGTGATCGCCGCGCCCGATCCCTGCATTCTGCCCAAGGCGGTGAAGAATGCCGCCGAACAGGCCGGGCACCGCGCCGCGCAGGCGCGCGACGGCGCGGCCGTTTCCCGCTTCCTCCACTGGCTTTCGCGCGCAGCGCCGCAAGGCGCGGTGGACGAACTCAGCGCCGCCGCGCGCCTGCAGGCTTTCCGCGAGGAGACGGGGTCGCTGCGCGATCTGTCGTTCGACACGATTTCGGGCAGCGGGGCCAACGGGGCCATCGTCCATTATCGGGTCAGCGCAGAAACCAACCGGCCGCTTGAGCCCAATAGCGTCTATCTGGTCGATTCGGGCGGGCAATATCCCGACGGCACCACCGATATCACCCGCACCGTGTGGATCGGGCCCGATGCCGCGCCCGCCGAAGTGAAAGACCGCTTCACCCGCGTGCTCAAGGGGCATATCGCCCTTGCCCGGGCGGTCTTTCCCAAAGGGACCAACGGTTCGCAACTCGACACGCTGGCGCGGCAGTTCCTGTGGCAGGCCGGGCTCGATTATGCCCACGGCACCGGGCACGGCGTGGGCAGTTTCCTCTCCGTCCACGAAGGGCCACAGCGGATCAGCAAGGCCGGCGGCAATCAGGAACTGCTGCCCGGCATGATCGTCTCGAACGAGCCGGGTTATTACAAGACCGGCGCTTACGGCATCCGGATCGAAAATCTCGTGCTGGTGGAACGCCGCGAGATCGCGGGCGCGGAAGGCGAATGGCTGGGTTTCGAAACGCTGACGCATGTCCCCATCGACCGCGCGCTGATCGACACCGCGCTGCTCGACGCGGGCGAACGGGCCTGGCTCGATGCCTATCACGCGGGAATCGTGGAGCGGATCGGCCCGCAGCTCGATGGCGAAGCGCGCCGGTGGCTGGAGGCGGCGTGCGCGCCGTTGCCCGCATGACCGGGGCGAAGAATCTGCACGAACGCTTCGTGCATCTCGGCCTCGGCGCGACGGCTGAGGCGCAGCCGCCCTATACCGGGATCGACTGGTACGCCGACTATGCCGCGCGGACCGATGGCGACGGGGCGGAGGGGCGGCTGGTTGCCCTGCACGCCTTTTCCGCCCCGTGGGATTCATGGGAAATGCACCCGCACGGGGCCGAAGTGGTCGTCTGCACCCGGGGCTCAATCACGCTGATTCAGGACATTCCCGGACAGGGCCATGTCGCCACCCGACTGGAACCCGGCGAATATGCGATCAATCCGCCCGGCGTGTGGCACACCGCCGATGCCACGGGCCCGGTGGAGGCGCTGTTCATCACCGCCGGGCTCGGCACCGAACATCGCCCGCGTCTTGCGCCCGAATGAACCGGCCCGCCGATCCGCGACAATTTGCGACAATTTTGCGGTTTGGCGACAAAGTTGCGCGACAAGCGGCACGTAAAAGCAGCTTCGAGAGTTGCGGAGGGCCATCCCAATCCCCCTCCCCTTGGATCGGCCTTCCGCAACTCAACCGAATTTGCGAAGGAGCCACGGTAATGCGTATGATCTCGAAAATTCTGCTGGGCACGGCTGCGGCCGCCAGCGTTGCCACCGCAGGCATCGCCTATGCCGCCCCCGGCCAGGACGGTGCCGGCAAGGCCCGCCCCGACATCACCCGCGCGCAGGCCGAAGAACGGGCCGGCAAGATGTTCGACCGCATGGACGCCAACAAGGATGGCAAGCTCGATGCGGCCGATCGCGAAGCGCGCCAGCAGGCCCGGTTCGACCGGCTCGACACCAACAAGGACGGCAGCATCAGCCGCGAGGAATTTGCCGCCCGCCGGGATCGCACCCGCACCGCGCCCGATGGCCAGAAGGCCGATGGCAGGCGCTTTGGCGGACGCCATCACGGCGGCTGGCATCGCGGCGGCCACGGCGGCATGGGCATGATGAAGCAGGGCGCCGGCCCCGTCACCCGGGCCGAATTCGTCGCGGCGCATCTCGCCCGCTTCGATGCCGCCGATACCGACAGGAACGGCGTGCTGACAACGCAGGAACGCCAGGCGCAGCGTGAAAAGATGCGCGCCGAATGGCAGGCCAAGCGCGCCACCCAACAGCAGCAGAAGGCCCAGTAAACGATGACGGGCGCCCCTACCGCCAATGCCGGACATGCGGGCGCCCGCGTCCTGATCGTCGATGACGAACCGGGCCTGCGCGAACCCCTGGCGGACTATCTGTCCGGCCAGGGGTTTGCCGTGCTGCAGGCCGAAAGCGCAGCCGATGCCCGCAGCCTGCTGTTGCAGGACAAGCCCGATATCGTGCTGCTGGACATCATGATGCCGGGGGAAGACGGGCTTTCTCTGTGCCGCCATCTGGTCGAAACCAAGAGCCTGCCGGTGATTCTGCTGACCGCGCGCGGCGAAGCGACCGATCGCATCATCGGGCTGGAAATCGGCGCCGATGATTACGTGACCAAGCCATTCGAACCGCGCGAACTGGTCGCCCGCATCCGCAGCGTGCTGCGCCGCGCCACCCGGCCCGCCGCTCTGCCCGAAGAAGACGCATGGTACGAATTCGAAGGCTGGCGGCTCGATCCGCTGAAGCACCAGCTGAGCGATCCCGAAGGTGCGGCCATCGCCATTTCCTCGGCGGAATTCCGGTTGCTCAAAGCGTTTCTCGATCATCCGCGCCAAGTGCTCGACCGTGATCGGCTGCTCGACATGGTGCAGGGCCGCGAAGCCCATCTGTTCGACCGCGCGGTGGACAACCAGGTGAGCCGCCTGCGCCGCAAGATCGAAGCCGGGCGCGACGAACCGCGCCTGATCCAGACGGTGTGGGGCGGCGGCTATCGCTTTGCCGCCGATGTGCGCCGCGTGCTGCCCGACAGTTCCCGCCCCGACACTTCCCGTTCGGACACTTCCCGCCCGGACAGGGCATGACCGTGCGTCTCTGGCCGCGTAGCCTGCTGGGGCAGATGCTGCTGTCGGTGGCCGGCGCGCTGCTGATCGCGCAGGGGATTTCCGCCGTGCTGCTGTGGCGCGCGGAGGAGCAGCGGCGCGAAACCTCGATTCTCAATGCCATTGCTTTCCGTGTGATCGGCGGCAGCGGGGCGAACACCGCGCATGGACACGACCATGCCCGCCGCGCCGAGCCGCCGGAGCGCGCCCATCGCGGCGGATCGCGGCGAATCCGACTGGAACGCAGCCCCACTCTGCCGATCAGGGCGAACGAAGTCCGCCAGACCGGGCGGGAAAAGGCGCTGGCCGCGATTCTGGCCGATCAGGGCGAACAACTGTCCGATCTGGTGGTGGTCGAACGCCCGCTGGCGGAGGACCCGTTCCTGCTCGAACGGGCCCGGCGGTGGCAGAACGCGCGCGAAGGCGGCGATATCCGCAACCGCAAGCTGCTGCTGGCGGCAATGCGCGAAGCGCCGGGCAAGGACTGGATCGTTGCCCGCGTTTCGCTGCCCGAAGGTTCGCCGCGCGGGCTCCAGTCGCTGCTGGTGCAGACGGTGCTGCTCTATATCATCCTCGTCGGCCTGCTCGCTTTCCTGCTGCGGCGGATCACCCGCCCGCTGGCGCTGTTGACCGGCCGGGTCGAACATTTCGCCCGCACCCGCGAAGCCGCTGGCCAGCTCCAGCCGCACGGGCCGGAAGACGTCAGGCGACTGATCGCCGCGCACAACGCGATGGAAGACCGGATCGCCGCGCTGCTGGCGGAAAAGGATGTCATGCTCGGCGCGATCGGGCACGATCTGAAAACCCCGCTGGCGGGCCTGCGCATCCGCATCGAAAGCGTGGAAAGCGAAACCGAACGGGCCAAAATGGCCGCCACGGTGGAGGATATCACCCGCACGCTGGACGATATCCTCTCGCTCGCGCGTGTCGGGCGGCCGAGCGATCCGTTGCAGAAGACGGAACTTTCCGCGCTGATCGCCGCGATCGTCGAAGGATACGAGGATCTGGGCGAAAACGCCGAACTGGGCGAGACAGACCGGATCGTGATGCCGATCCGCGAAACCTGGCTGCGCCGCGCGGTGCGCAATCTGATCGACAACGCGCTGCGCTATGGCGGCAATGCCTGGGTTTCGCTGCACCGCGAAGGCAACGAGGCGGTGATCCGCATCACCGATAACGGCGCGGGCATTCCCGCGGCCCAGATCGACGGGCTGTTCGAACCCTTCGCCCGGGGCGAACCCTCGCGCAACCGCGCCACCGGTGGGGCCGGCCTCGGCCTGACGCTGGCCCGCGCGATTGCCGAACAGCACGGCGGGCGGCTGACGCTGGCCAACCGGCCCGAAGGCGGGCTGGCGGCGGAACTGCGCCTGCCGCTGGGTTAGGGTATGGCTTCGCGCCAGGCGTGAGGCGCTGATCTCAGCGCATCAGCCCGCCGATCAGATTGCGGGCGAACCGGCCAAGGCCGGGAATGCCGAATGCCTTGCCGATTTCCGTCGCCGCTGTTCCCGCAGCCGCGCTGGCCGCGCTGGCCTTAGGATTGGCGCGGCTGGTCTTGCCCTGCAGCGTGCTGGCGAGGATCGAACCGGCGCTGGCGGCGGCGGCCCCGGCGGCAGCCTTGGCCACTTTGCCGGCAAGTCCATCCCATAGCGCGGGCGACTTGCGCTCGCGCTTGCCCACTTCCTCCGCGCCCTGCTGCGCCACTTCCTGCGCGGTGGCAGCGGCATCTGCGGCTTTCTGCGCCAGCACTTCCTCCGCGCTTTCGCGGTTGACCGCGGTATCGTACTTGCCCTGAACCGGGCTGACCGACTGGATAATCGCCCGCTCCTTGGCATCGATCGGGCCGAGGCGCGAACGCGGCGGCTTGATCAGCGTGCGCTGGACGATGGACGGCGCGCCGTCTTCCATCAGCGTCGACACCAGCGCTTCGCCCACTTTCAGTTCGGTGATCGCGGTTTCGACATCGAGATCGGGATTGATGCGAAACGTGTCCGCCGCCGCCTTGATCGCCTTCTTGTCGCGCGGGGTGAACGCGCGCAGCGCGTGCTGCACCCGGTTGCCCAGTTGCCCGGCCACCGTTTCCGGCACATCGATCGGGTTCTGCGTCACGAAATAGACGCCCACGCCTTTCGACCGGATCAGCCGCACGACCTGCTCGATCTTGTCCAGCAGCGCCTTGGGCGCATCGTCGAACAGCAAGTGCGCCTCGTCGAAGAAGAACACCAGCTTGGGCTGTTC
Organism: Caenibius sp. WL; assembly: GCF_019803445.1. Classification (NCBI taxonomy): domain Bacteria; kingdom Pseudomonadati; phylum Pseudomonadota; class Alphaproteobacteria; order Sphingomonadales; family Erythrobacteraceae; genus Caenibius; species Caenibius sp. WL. The sequence continues at coordinate 658,445 of NZ_CP081844.1, read as the reverse complement.
CGGATCGCCCACTTCGGGCAGCACTTCGAACAGCTCAGCCAGCAGCCAGAGCAGGAACGTGGCATAGAGCTTGGGGCTCTGCATCAGCCGGTCGGCGGCGAGCACGTTGATATAGCCGCGCCCTTTCTCGTCCACTTTGAGGAAATCCTCGATCTCCAGCGCCGGTTCGCCAAAGAACTTGTCCGCCCCCTGGCTTTCGAACGAGAGCAACTGGCGCTGGATCGCGCCGATGCTCTGTTTGGTGACATTGCCGTATTTGGTGGTCAGGTCCGCCGCATTGTCGGCGGTGTAGGCCAGCATCGCCCGCAAATCGGCCATATCGAGCAGGAGCAACCCCTGTTCGTCGGCATAGCGGAAGACGATATTGAGCACCCCTTCCTGCGTTTCGTTGAGATCGAGCAGACGCGCCAGCAGCAGCGGCCCCATTTCCGACACCGTGGTGCGGATCGGGTGGCCCTGCTCGCCAAACAGATCCCAGAAGATCGCGGGATTGTCGGCATAGGCATAGTCGTCCATGCCCAGTTCCTTCGCCCGCGCCTCCAGCGAAGCGGCATTCTTGAGATCGTGCGAGCCGGGCATCGAAATCCCCGACAGATCGCCTTTCACATCGGCCAGGAATACCGGCACGCCCACGGCCGAAAAGCTTTCGGCGATGCCTTGCAGAGTGACCGTCTTGCCGGTGCCCGTCGCCCCGGCGACCAGCCCGTGGCGGTTGGCCCGCTTGAGATTGAGCACCTGCCGTTCGCCGTTCGCGCCCAGCCCAATGAAAATATCGCTCATGCGTCCCTGTCCCATGCCCTGCCGGATTGGCTGGCCAATGTGTGGAACGCGCGCAAATGGCCGTCAAGCACGCTTGCATGGATAGCGGCCAGCGCCGCCGAAACCACGCAACGGGTTTTCTTTCGGCGGCGGCACGGTAAGGCGGCAGGAATGTCCGCGCCGCGACCCTTTGTCCTGCTCGACGATGCCCGCGCCCAGCGGGCCAGCGATGCGCGCCTGTTCACCGATCCGCGCGCCCTGTTCATCGCCCGCAGGCCCGCGGAAGTCGCCCCCGTGCTGGCCGCCGCCGATGCCGCGCTGACCGAACGCGGCGGCGCGCTGGCGGGCTATGTCGCCTACGAAGCGGGGCTGGCGCTGGAACCCCGGCTGGCCGAACGCGCCGCACGCCGCACCGGCGCCGATGGCCCGTTGGTGTGGCTCGGCCTGTTCGATAGCTACGAAACCATTCCCGCCGGGCAGATGCCGCAGTGGCTGGCCGCCCGCGCGCAGGGCGATCCTCCGCCCGCGATCGGCCCGCTCGATCCGCAAGTGTCCCCCGGCGCCTACGCCAGCATGTTCGACACGCTGCGCGCGGCGATCGAAGCGGGCGATATCTATCAGGCCAATCTGACGTTCCCACTGGCGGGCGGCTATCGTGGTGATCCGCTGGCGCTCTATGCCACGATCCGCCCGGTGGCGGCGGCGGGGTATGGCGGGGTGGTGTTCGACGGATCGCACTGGCTGCTGAGCTTTTCGCCCGAACTGTTCGTTTCGCTGCGCGATGCTTCGGCCAAGGCCAAGCCGATGAAAGGCACCCGCCCGCGCGGGCGCGACACGGCGCAGGACGAGAGCCACCGCGAGGAACTGGCCCGTTCGGTGAAGGACCGGGCGGAAAACCTGATGATCGTGGACCTGATGCGCAACGACCTGTCGCGCGTGTGCGAACCGGGCAGCGTGCGGGTGGAAGCGCCTTTCACCGTCGAAACCTATCCCACCGTGCATCAGATGGTGTCGACGATCAACGCCACGCTGCAGCCCGGCAAAGGGGCGATGGACGTGGTCCGCGCGCTGTTTCCCTGCGGATCGATCACCGGTGCGCCCAAGATTCGCGCGATGGAACTGATCGATGCGGTAGAAAGCCGGCCGCGCGGCCCCTATTGCGGGGCAATCGGCTGGATCGAACGGCCCGTGACCGGCGATGCGGCAGAGGGACCTAGCCGTGCGGCCTTCAATGTGGCAATCCGCACATTGCGCCTCTCCCCCGGGGAAAATGGGACGGGGCGCGCGGTGCTCGGCGTGGGCTCGGCGGTGGTCGCGGATTCGCAATGCCTGCCGGAATGGCGCGAGTGTCTGATTAAGGGAGATTTCGTGCGTCAGTCTGCCGCCGCCGCCTGCGACCTGATCGAAACCATGCGCTTCGATCCGGAACAGGGCATCGCATTGCTCGAACTGCATCTGGAGCGCATCAAGCAGAGCGCGGCCACGCTGGGCTTCGCGTTCGATCGCCACGCCGCGCGCAACCAGATCCATGCCACCTGTTTCGAGCTGGAGCATCCGGCCCGCATCCGTCTCATGCTCGCCCGCAGCGGGGCCACCGCGCTGGAAGCCGGGCCTTTGCCCGCGCCGCTGGGCGAACCCGTCCGCTGCGCGCTGCTGCCGTTGCCGCTCGATCCGGCCGACACCCGGCTGCGCCACAAGACCAGCGACCGCGCGCTCTACGATCTCGCGCTCACCACCGCGCGCGGGGCGGGTGCGGCCGAAGCGCTGTTCCTGCGCGATGACGGGCTGCTGACCGAAGGTAGCTTCACCACGATTTTCGTCCCCGGAGACGATGGCGTGCTGCGCACCCCGCCCGCCGCGCTCGGCCTGCTGCCTGGCGTGCTGCGCCGCTCGCTGATCGAAGCGGGCCAGGCGCGCGAGGCGGACCTCACTCTCGACGATCTCGCCGATGGTTTCCTGATCGGCAATGCCCTGCGCGGGCTGATGAAAGCGGAATTGCTGTCATGACTCTCCCCCGTCTGTCCCAGTCGCTGCAACGGATCGCGGTGTCCGGCACCAATGCGATGACCGACCGCGCCACCGCTCTGCGCGAACAGGGGCGCGACATCATTTCGCTCTCCGTCGGCGAACCCGATTTCGCCACGCCGCCGCATGTGATCGCAGCGGCCAAGCAGGCGCTTGACGAAGGGCAGACGCGCTACACCCCGGTTGCGGGCACCGCGCGCCTGCGCGAAGCGGCCGCGCACCACTTCCGGCGCGATCTCGGCATCGCCACCGAAGCAGAGCGGGTGATCGTCTGCAACGGGGGCAAGCAGGCGATCTTCAACGCGCTGCTGGCCACGATCAACGCAGGCGAGGAAGTGATCGTGCCGGTGCCATGGTGGGTCAGCTATCCGCAGATCGTCCGTTTCGCGGGCGGCAAGGCCGTGCCGCTGATCACCCATGCGCGGGACAATTTCCGCTTCGATGCCGCCGATTTCGAAGCGCTCATCACCCCGTCGACCCGGTGGCTGCTGCTCAACAGCCCCGGCAATCCGACCGGCGCGGTCTATCCCGCCGCGATGCTCCAGGCGATCGGCGCCGTGCTGCGCCGCCATCCGCAAGTCATGGTGCTGTCCGACGATATCTACGCCCCGCTCAATTACACCGATGCCCCGCATGCCACGCTGGCCACGCTGTGCCCCGATCTGGCGGACCGGATCTGCACCGTCTCCGGCGTTTCCAAGAGCCACGCGATGACCGGCTTCCGCATCGGCGTCGCCACCGGGCCGCAATGGCTGATCGACGGCATGGTGCGGCTGCAATCCAATTCCACCGGCAATCCCTGTTCGATCAGCCAGGCGGCGGCGGCGGCGGCGTTCGAAGGGCCGCAGGATTTCCTCGCCGACTGGCGCGAACGGTTCCGCACGCGGCGCGACAAGGTGGTGGCCGCGATCAACGCGGTGCCCGGCCTTTCCACCCCCACGCCCGATGGCGCGTTCTACTGCTATATCGACGCCGCGCCGTTGATGGAGCGGTTCGGCGATGACGGGCAACTGGCGCTGCATCTGCTCGATCACGGGGTCGCCGTGGTCGCCGCTTCGGCTTTCGGCGGGAAGGACGGCTTCCGGATCAGCTTCGCCGCCGACGATGCGGTGCTGGACGAAGCCCTGGCCCGAATCGCCGGGGCGCTGGCGTGAGCGGCCCGGTGGACCTTATGTCCCGCATCCTGTTCGAAGACGGCGAAGCGCTGGTGATCGACAAACCGGGCGGCCTGCCCATCGAACGCCCGCGCAAGGGCGGCGCCAGTCTGGAAGACCATCTGGAAGCGCTCAAGCTCGGCTTCCAGCGCCCGCCTGCCCCCGCACACCGGATCGACACCGACACGTCCGGCTGCCTGCTGCTGGCCCGCAATCCGCGCGCGCTGAAACGCTTTGCCGCCGCGTTCGAAGCGCGGCAGGTGGAAAAGGTCTATATCGGCCTCGTCGCGGGTGAAGTGGCATCGGAGGAAGGGACGATCGAATTGTCCCTTTCCAAGATCAGTTCGGCCAGCGGGGGCTGGAAAATGATCCCGGCGAAGAAGGGCAAGCCTTCCATCACCCACTGGCGGCGGCTGGCGGTGCACCGGGGGCTGACAGCTGTGGAGTTCCGCCCGCTGACCGGGCGCACCCACCAGATTCGCGTCCATGCGGCGGCGGGCCTCGGCCACGCGCTGCTGGGTGATCCGGTCTATGGCCGGGCCGATCCGCGCGCCGGGCGCACCATGCTCCACGCCCGCGCGCTGTCCCTTCCCCGCGACGGCAAGCCGCCGATTACCGCCGTGGCACCCCTGCCCGCCGATTTCCTTGCGCTGGGAATCGCGCTGGACGGGGCCGACGCCCCGGCATGAGGCCGGAAATGAGGCAGGCGTGAGCGAGAACAGCGCCGTGCCCCGCGCGCTGGCGCTGGCGGAAGAAAGCTTCATCGCCTCTTCCGGCCCCGGCGGGCAGAACGTCAACAAGGTGGCCACCGCCGTGCAATTGCGGCTGGATGTCTTCGCGCTGCGCCTGCCGCCGCCGGTGTTCCACCGGTTGAAAGCGCTGGCGGGCAGCAGGATGACCGCGCGGGGCGAAATCGTGCTGACCGCGCGCACCCACCGCACGCAGGAAGCGAATCGGGCCGAAGCCCGCGCGCGCCTGGCCGATCTGATCGCCAAGGCGGAAATCACGCCCGCCAAGCGCAAGAAGTCGCAATTGAACCGTGTGGGCAAGCAGAAACGGCTCGACGGCAAGAAAATCCGCGGCACGGTGAAAGCCAATCGCGGCAAAGTGGACTGGTAGAGCCGCAGGGCCGCAGACGAAACTGCGATCAGGGTCACCCTCGCTTGACTTTTCCCCCGGCCTGTCGCAATGGCCCGGCCCTGTAGGGGCGGTGCCGCGTGCGCCGCTTTCATATTTTTTCGGCCACAGACCGGCCTTACAGGAATTTAGGAATACGCCATGGCGAAGCCCGCAACCGTCAAGATCAAGCTGGTCTCCACCGCCGACACCGGCTTCTTCTACGTGACCAAGAAAAATCCGCGCAACATCACGGAAAAGCTCACTTTCCGTAAGTACGATCCGGTTGCGCGCAAGCACGTGGAATTCAAGGAAGCCAAGATCAAGTAAGGACCTTCACCGGGTTCACACCAAGTTCAAGCCCGCTACATTAGTGCTTTTCCGCATTCGTAGCGCAAAGGGCATGAACGACTTGATGACATCTTCGAACAGGCTGATTCGCTGGGCCATGGCGGCACTGACCGCCGTGGCCGTTCCCGCTGCAACGCTTGTCGCGCCGCCGCTGGCCGCGCAGACGGCGCAAAGCGGCGATCTCGACCGCGCGGTGAGCGCCTTGCGCGCCATTTCCACCATGCAGGCCAATTTCGTCCAGACCGATCGCAGCGGGCAGAGCATTTCGGGCGTGCTGACGCTGAAGCGGCCGGGCAAGATTCGATTCGAATATGAAAAGAGCGTGCCGATGCTGATCGTCAGCGACGGCAAGGCTCTGACCATGATCGATTACGAAGTCCGGCAGGTCCAGCGCTGGCCGATCAAGAACAGCCCGCTGGGCGCGCTGCTCGATCCCAGCCGCGATGTCGCCCGCTATGGCAAGCTGGTTCCCACCGGCAATCCGGGCGTCGTCAGCATCGAAGTGCGCGATCCCAAGCGCCCCGAATACGGCCGCATCACGCTGATTTTCATGCGCGATGGCAGCGCGCCGGGCGGCATGGAACTGGTCAGCTGGGTCGCGCTCGATTCGCAGAACAAGCGCACCACGATCCGCCTTTCGAATCAGCGCTACGGCATGGCGGTGGCGGACAGCACGTTTACCTATCGCGATCCCCGCCGCACGGGTCGTCGCACAGGGTAAACGGGCGGTCGCGGCAATGTGCAGGCGATACGGCAAAACGTGAATGCCTGTTCATAGAAGAGCAAGCCTCCTTACCCTATCTATAGTCCCACAAGGCGGATCGAGGCGGGTTTCCCCCCTGTTGCCCTAGCCTCTTCCCCAAGACCGCCTTGGTAGCGTGACGAACGCTCGAACGAACCCTCGCCCCTATTTGCCCCCGGGGCGAGGGTTTACGTTTTTCGGGGATTGCCCCGCTCTCCGCTCCTCTCCAGCTTGTCGAACGCGTGCCGGGCGGTGGAAGCCGGAGTTCGGCCGACCTGCTGCCAGCAGCCATCGCCCAGTTCCCACTTTTGCGTCCGATGCTCGTTCTCTCGCCGCATCGCTTTTTGCGCAAAACCGGTTCCCACTTTTGCGCGCGATGCTCTAAAGCCCTGTCCATGGTCACCATTGCCACTTGGAATATCAATTCGGTCCGGTTGCGGATCGATCAGGTCGAACGCTTTCTCACCGAACAGGCGCCCGATGTGTTGTGCCTGCAGGAAATCAAGGTCGCGGAGACCCTGTTCCCGCACGATATGTTCGAACGGCTGGGCTACACCCATCGCGCCGTGCACGGGCAGAAGGGCTATCACGGCGTGGCCACGGTCAGCCGCATCCCCTTGCGCGAATACAGCCGCAACGACTGGCAGGACAACGGCGAAGCCCGCCATGTGGGTGTCGAACTGCTCGGCCCCGGGCAGGGGATGGTGCTGGAAAACGTCTATATCCCGGCGGGCGGCGACATTCCCGATCGCACGGTCAATCCCAAGTTCGGGCAGAAGCTGGATTTCATCGAACGGATGACGCGGTGGTCCGAAAAGCTAGATCGGCCGACGCTGCTGGTCGGCGATTTCAACATCGCCCCGCTGGAATGCGACGTCTACAGCCACAAGGCGCTGCTCAAAGTCGTCAGCCACACTCCGGTCGAAGTCGAAACGCTGGGCCGCCTCGCCGATGCGCACGGCTGGGTCGATCTCGGGCGCAAGCATATCCCCGCGCCGGAACGGAATTACTCGTGGTGGAGCTATCGCTCCTACTGGCGGCAGAAGGATCAGGGCCGCAGGCTCGACCATATGTGGGCCTCGCCCGATCTCGCCGCGCAGTCCATCGCCCACCGCTTCGTCGAGGAAACCCGGCGGTGGGACCAGCCGAGCGACCACATACCGTTGATCACGGATTTCACTCTGTGAGCATCACGCCGCCCAGCGGCGCCCGCCGCGTGGCGCAGGCGATCGATGCGCTGCGCCACGGCTGGCCGCTGGCCATGGAACAGGGCCCGGTGCTGCTGCCGGTGGAAACCGCTATCGCCACCGGGGCCGAAGCGGGCGAAATGCTGATTTCCGCCGCCCGCGCGGCCACGCTCAAGCTCGCCAACCAGCGCGAGGCGGCAGAGCTCCATGCCCCGGTGCTGATCCGGGGCGCGGAACCGTTCACGCTGGCCAGCGCGCGGCCGATCGCGGACCCGGCGCTCGATCTCGGCAATCCGCTCAAAGGGCCGTTCCTGGCCGAAACGCTCGCCTGGCGAGACACGGCGACGGCGGCGATGGAACTGGCCCGGCTGGCCGGGGTGCTGCCCGCGTTCCTGGTCGATCCGGCCGGTGCGGGCGAAGCGCAGCCGGTGGCCGCCGGCGATCTCGCCGCGTGGAAGGATACCGCCCGCCTCACTATCGCCACCCGTGCGCGCCTGCCGGTGGCGGCCTGCGAATCGGCCGAAATCGTCGCTTTCCGCAGCGCCGACGATCTGCGCGAACATGTCGCGCTGGTCATCGGGCAGCAATCGGCCGACCGTGCGCCGCTGGTCCGGCTTCATTCCGAATGCCTGACGGGGGATATCCTCGGCAGTCTGAAATGCGATTGCGGGCCGCAACTCGATGCCGCGCTGCGCGCCATGGCGGCAGAGGCGGAGCAGGGCGGCTGGGGCGTGCTGCTGTACTTGCGGCAGGAAGGGCGCGGGATCGGGCTGATCAACAAGCTGCGCGCCTATCGCCTGCAGGATCAGGGCTTCGACACGGTGGACGCCAACCGCCGGCTGGGCCTGCCCGATGAAGCGCGCGATTTCCCCGTCGCGGCGCGGATGCTCGCGCTGCTGGGGGTCAATGCCATCCGGCTGATGACGAACAATCCGGCCAAAGTCGATGCGCTGGCGGCCGAAGGGGTGGCGATTGCCGAACGCGTTCCCCACGAGTTGCCGCCCAATCCGCACAACGCCCACTATCTGGCGACCAAGCGCGACCGTTCGGGGCACTTGCTGAAATAAGGCGCGATCAGGCGACCCCGCCACGCTGGCGGCCGCCAACCGGTTGCCCTCTCTCCTACCTTCGTTTTCCTACACGGCTGCAATCTGCCATGCAGGGCCGGTGCGGGGTCGCCTGCCAATCATCGATCAACGCCATTGCCCATCTAGAAGGGGAGACCCGCGAAAAGTCACACCGAATAGGCACAACTCTTTCAATTAAAAAGAAAATCCCGGAATCCCAACCGCGTTCTGCGTCAACCTGCAAGGGCCGGAATCAGCGCTTTTCGAACCGCTTGATGCCCGGCCCCAGCGTGTTCTGGCCGATCTCCAGCCGGTTGCCCGACCAGTCGGCGACGAAAACCGTGCTCCACGGCACTTTGGGCGCGAGACGGGCATCGTTGCCCGCGATCACCAACCCGTCGGAGCTGTTCTTGCGCTCCTCTGCGGCCACAGCGATGAGCGCCGAATGGTTCTCGTGATCGGGGCCCTGCACGAACCAGTTGTTGGTGATCTGCCCGGTGGAACCCATCGGCAGATCGATCAGGTAATTGCTCCACCGCCCCTGCGAATCGTCGAAGCTGTTGCTGGCGATTTCCACCCGCGCCGCACGGCTCTTGAGGTAGTGGCCCCCCGCCCCGCGCTCGAACCGGCTGCGGGTTACCCGCAGCGAACCGTATTCGCCGACATAGATCGCGTGCGAACAGCCGCCCGAATAGGCGCAGGTGCCGAGATTGGTGAACGTCGATTTGTCGATCACGATCCGGCCCCTAGGGTCCGCCGCGGTGAGAATGCCTTCCTGGCTGTCCTTGAACCAGCTTTGCGCGACAGTGAGATGACCCTTTTCCAGCCGGATGCCCGCGCCGTTGCCATCGGACGATTTCATATTCTGGAACGTGATGCCCGATACGGCGGCATTATAGCCGCGCAGCACCAGCGCCGCCTTGTCTTCGCACACCGTGCCATCGAAAATCACCTGCCCCGGCTGCGCGGCGGAATAGGTGACATCGCCCGCTGTCTGCACCGCGCAATCGGCATAGCGGCCCGGCGCAATCGTGATCGTTCCGGTGCCGCCGCCGATGGCGTTCACCGCATCCTGCAACCGGGCAAAGCCGCGCCCCGTTTCCTTGACGGTGTAGGGATCGCCGCGCGTCTGCGCGATCAGTTCCTGCGCGGGAATCGCCGCCACGGCCACGGCCGCCAGGCAAGGGGCCAGCAGAGCGAGGCGCGCCGGACGATGGGGCCAGACCGAACGGCGGGGCGGAGAAACGGGATCGGGCGTCATCATGGCGCGATAGTATCACGCAAATTGCGGCACGCATGGCCCAATTCCGGGCCGGAATCCCACAGTGGCACATCCTCCGGCCGCCCGTTCGGGCGGATATTTCACCATGCGGCGGACCATTTTGACCGCAATCAATTTTTCTGGCCCCGTCCTGGCTTTATCTCTCCGCTTGGAGGAGAGGCGAATGATTCCCACCCGCTACGATTACTATCGCCGCCGGGCCCGCGAACACCGCGATCTGGCGCAGGGCGCCGCCAGCACGGAACAGCGTGCGATGCACGAGAAGCTGGTCAGCGCCTATGGCGAACTGGCGCGCAAATACCGCACCCGGCAGACGCTCAGCCTGAGACTCTAGGCCGGAACGCCTCATCCCGCACGGCGCGGCATAGCGGCGCGCGGACCGCCTCAGTCGAGATTCGGCCTCAGCCAGCGTTCCGCCGCCGCCAGATCGATACCGCGCCGCCCGGCATAATCTTCCAACTGATCGTGCCCGATCCGCGCCACACCGAAATACTGGCTTTCGGGATGGCCGAAATAGAAGCCCGAGACGGCCGAGGTCGGCAACATCGCCTGGCTTTCGGTCAGCGTGATCCCCGCATTGGTCCCCGCGTCCAGCAGATCGAACAGGATCGGCTTCAAGCTGTGATCGGGGCAGGCGGGATAGCCCGGCGCGGGGCGGATGCCGCGATATTCTTCGCGGATCAGCGCCTCGTTGGTGAACTGCTCGTCCGGCGCATAGCCCCACAGCACCATGCGGACATGCTGATGCAGCCGTTCGGCGAACGCTTCGGCGAACCGGTCGGCCAGCGCTTTCAGTAGGATATCCGAATAGTCGTCGTGGTTTTCCTTGAACCGGGCGAGATGCGGCTCGATCCCGTGGATGCCGACAGCGAACCCGCCCAGCCAGTCGCCCGCCGGATCGATGAAATCGGCCAGACAGAAATTGGCCCGGCCCCGGCTTTTGGGGAACTGCTGGCGGAGGAACGGCAGGCGGACATCGCCATCGGTGAGAATCACGTCATCCCCGTCCCGGCGGCACGGCCAGAACGCGGCGACACCGCGCGCGGTCAGCCACTTTTCCTCGACGATGCGGGCCAGCATCGCCTGCGCATCGGCATAGAGGCTGCGCGCGCTTTCGCCCACCACCTCGTCCTGAAGGATCGCGGGGTACGTGCCCGCCAGTTCCCATGCGCGGAAGAACGGCGTCCAGTCGAAGCATTCGACCAGATCGGTAAGGTCCCAGTCGTCGAACCGGTGCAGCCCCGGCTGCGCGGGCGCGGCGGGCTTGTCGGCAAAATCTGGCGTGAAAGCGTTGGCCCGCGCTTCGGCCAGCGTGAGCAGCTTGGTCTGCCCCTTGCCTTCGCGCGCTTCGCGGATCTTCGCATATTCCGCCGCCGTGTTTTCAACGATGCCGTCGCGCTGCGTATCCGAGAGAAGCTGCGAGGCCACGCCCACCGCGCGGCTGGCGTCGAGCACATGGATCACCGGCCCGGTATAGGCCGGATCGATCCGCAGCGCGGTGTGGACCTTGCTGGTGGTCGCCCCGCCGATCAGCAGCGGGATATCCATCCCGGCGCGCTGCATTTCCTCGCCCACAGTCACCATCTCATCGAGCGAAGGGGTGATGAGGCCGGACAGGCCGATGATGTCGGCATCGTTCTCGTTCGCGGCATCGAGAATCGTCGACCACGGCACCATGACGCCCAGATCGATCACTTCGTAGCCGTTGCACTGCAACACCACGCCGACGATGTTCTTGCCGATATCGTGCACGTCGCCTTTCACGGTCGCCATCACGATCCGGCCCTTGGCCTTGGCGCCTTCTTCCTTTTCCGCTTCGATGAAGGGGATCAGGTGGGCCACCGCCTTCTTCATCACGCGCGCGGATTTGACGACTTGCGGCAGGAACATCTTGCCGCTGCCGAACAGATCGCCCACCGTGTTCATCCCGCCCATCAACGGGCCTTCGATCACTTCGATGGGGCGGCCGCCCCTGGCCGCGATATCCTGCCGCGCTTCTTCGGTATCGTCGACGATATGGAGGTCGATGCCCTTGACCAGCGCATGCTCCAGCCGCCGCACAACATCCCAGCCGCGCCATTCCTCGGCGGCTTTCTCGGCCGCCTTGTCCTGCCCCTTGAAGCTTTCGGCGAGTTCGATCAGCCGCTCGGTCGCATCGGGGCGGCGCATCAGGATCACGTCCTCGCACGCATCGCGCAGCGCGGGATCGATGGTGTCGTAAACGTCGAGCTGCCCGGCATTGACAATCGCCATGTCGAGCCCGGCGGGAATGGCGTAGTAGAGGAACACCGAGTGCATCGCCCGGCGCACCGGCTCGTTCCCCCGGAAGCTGAAGGACAGATTCGACAGGCCGCCCGAAAAGTGCACATGCGGGCAGGCTTCGCGGATTTCCTTGACCGCTTCGATGAAATCGAGCGCGTACCGATCGTGCTCCTCGATCCCCGTTGCCACGGCGAAGACGTTGGGATCGAAAATAATATCCTCGGGCGGGAAGCCGATACCCGTCAGCAACTTGTAGGCGCGGTTGCAGATTTCGACCTTGCGCTCCTTGGTGTCGGCCTGGCCGGTCTCGTCGAACGCCATGACCACCACCGCCGCGCCATAGGCCATGCACTTGCGCGCCTGTTCGAGGAACGGACCTTCGCCTTCCTTCATGCTGATCGAGTTCACGATCGGCTTGCCCGAAACGCATTTGAGCCCGGCTTCGATCACTTCCCACTTAGAACTGTCGATCATCACCGGCACCCGGGCGATATCGGGCTCCGCCGCGATCAGCTTGAGGAACGTGGTCATCGCCTCGACCGCATCGAGCAGCCCTTCGTCCATGTTGACGTCGATAATCTGCGCGCCGTTCTCGACCTGCTGCCGGGCGACTTCGACCGCAGCGGTATAGTCGCCCGCCATGATCAGCTTCTTGAACCTGGCCGATCCGGTGACGTTGGTGCGTTCGCCGATATTGACGAAGCGGGAGGAGGAAAGAGTCGAGGACATGGATTTTCTCGTTGGATCAGCGGCCATACGCCGCAGGCAGCAGGAAAGCGCGGCGGCTCAGGCCGCCATGATGAAGGGCTCCAGCCCGGCCAGGCGCGTCTTGACCGTGGTTTGCGGCACTGCGCGGCCCGCTTCGCCCGCCACCATTTTCGCGATGGCGCCGATATGCGCCGGCGTGGTGCCGCAGCACCCCCCCACCATGTTGACCAGCCCTTCACCCACCCATTCGCGGATCAGTTCCGCCGTGCGTTCGGGCAGTTCGTCATACTGGCCCAGTTCATTGGGCAGGCCCGCGTTGGGATAGGCGAGGATCAGCGCATCGCAATCCTTGGCCAATTCGGTAAGATAAGGCCGCATCTTGTCCGCCCCGAAAGCGCAGTTGATGCCGATCGTCAGCGGCTTCAGATGGCGCAGGGCATACCAGAATGCGGTGACGGTATGGCCGGACAGATTGCGCCCGCTCATATCGGTGATGGTGAAGCTCATCATCAGCGGCACCTCGCGCCCGGCGGCTTCCGCCGCTTCGCGCGCGGCCAGCCCGGCGACCTTGGCGTTCAACGTGTCGAAGCAGGTTTCGACCAGCAGGAAATCCACCCCGCCTTCGATCAGCGCATCGCACTGTTCGCGGTAGGTCGCTTTCAATTCATCGAACGTCACTTCTCGGAAGCCGGGGTCGTTCACATCGGGCGAGAGCGAAAGCGTCTTGTTCGTCGGCCCGATCGAACCGGTGACGAAACGGCGCTTGCCATCCCTCGCAGTCGCCGCATCGCACGCCTCACGCGCCAGCTTCGCGGCGGCCAGATTGATCTCGCGCACCAGATGTTCGCAGCCGTAATCGGCCATGGCGATCCGGGTGGAACTGAACGTGTTGGTCTCGATCATGTCCGCGCCCGCATCGCAATAGGCGGTATGGATCGCGGCGATTACATCGGGCCGGGTGAGACACAGCAGATCGTTGTTGCCCTTCTGGTCCTTCGCCAGATCGAGCCCGCCGCGATAATCCGCCTCGGTCAGCCCATATTTCTGAATCGCGGTGCCATAACCGCCATCGAACACGAGAATCCGTTCGGCAGCGGCAGCGCGAAACGCCTGTTCGGCGTCGCTGGTCGGTCCGGCAATGGTCATGCGGCATTCTCCTGTACAGCCGGAACGGGGCCAGGTCTAAGGCCCAGAAGCTGGCAGATGGCATAAGCCTGTTCCGCCCGGTTGAGCGTGTAGAAATGAAAATCGCGCACCCCGCCCGCATAGAGGCGGCGGCACTGTTCGGCGGCCACCACCGCCGAGACCAACGCGCGCGGGCCGGGGCGATCGTCGAGCCCGGCGAACATCGCTTCCATCCACGCGGGGATTTCGGTGTTGGCCGACATCCGGCGGATCGCGTCGAAATTGGTCACCGGCATGATCCCGGGCAGGATCGGCGCAGTGATCCCCGCCGCCAGCGCTTTGTCGAGGAAGCGGAAATAGGCGTCGTTCTCAAAAAAGAACTGCGTGATCGCGCGGGTCGCCCCGGCATCGAGCTTGCGCCTGAGATTGTCGAGATCGGCTTCGGCGCTCACCGCTTCGGGGTGCATTTCGGGATAGGCGGCAACCGAAATCTCGAAATCGTGGCGCGCGCGCAGACCGGCAACGAGATCCGCCGCGCCGGTATAGCCCTGCGGGTGGGGCACGAAACGCCCGCCATCGCCCGGCGGTGGATCGCCCCGCAAGGCGACGATATGGCGCACGCCCGCATCCCAGTATTGATCGGCGATTTCGGCGATCTCGTCCTTGCTGGCGGCGACGCAGGTGAGATGCGCGGCGGGCACGAGAGCGGTTTCCTGCACGATCCGGCTGACCGTGGCATGCGTGCGTTCGCGCGTCGATCCGCCCGCGCCATACGTCACCGAAACGAAGCTCGGGTCCAATGGGGCCAGTTGGGTGATCGCATCCCACAGCTGCGCTTCCATCTTCTCGCTCTTGGGCGGGAAGAATTCGAAAGACACAGCGATATCGCCCGGCAGATCGGCAAACAGTGGCGCTTCGGGCAGCGGGTGGCTTGAGGACATGGAAACAGCGTCTTTCACGGGTGGATCGATTATAAGGACAGCGAGGGAATTTGGGCAGAGCCGGATGGCATGGGTTGCTTGCGCGCCGATAGCGCGCCGCGCGTAGCAGTCCAGACCTTGATTGTCAGGTCGCCGCCATCCAGCGTGCGCGGCACATGCGGCGCGAAGCCCGCTTCGGCCAGCATGTGGGCCATCGCTTCGTCCGCGAAACCAAGCCGGGCATGGGCATGGACATCGCGCAGTTCCTCCCGCCCGTGGGGGGCAAGATCGACGATCGCGATGCGCCCACCGGGGCGCGTCACCCGGGCGGCCTCGTCCAGCGCGCGTTCGGGCATCTGCGCATAATGCAGCACCTGATGCAGCGTCACCGTGTCGAACACGGCATCGGCAAACGGCAGAGCGGTGAAATCGCCCTGCACCAGTTCCACCCGTTCGGGCGGGAAATCCTGCAGGCGCGCCCGGGCCAGAGCCAGCATGTCATGGCTGCGGTCGAGCGCGGTGACATGGGCCGCGCGGGCGAACAGCAGTTCGGCAATCCGGCCCGTGCCCGTGCCGATATCGAGCAGTACGCCGAGATCGCCGCCCAGCGCCAGGCACAGTTCCTGTTCCACCCGCACCGGATCGCACAGCAGATCGCGCAACTGGTCCCATTCCACCGCACGCGCCGCGAAATAGTCTGCCGCACGCGCCGCACGCGCCGCGCGGATGGCTGCCAGCCGCGCCCGGTCCGCCGCGCACTGGGCGGCAAACGCGCTGTCATCCTGTTCGGCGGCGGACAGCAGCGCGGCAGTGGTGGCGGCCAATGCGCTGCCCGGCGCGGAGCCGTGCCCATTCAACCGGCTGCGCACATAGACCCAGCTTCCTTCGCGGTGCCGTTCGGCCAGCCCGGCATCGCAGAGAATCTTCACATGGCGGGAAATGCGCGGCTGGCTTTGCCCCAAGACCTGCACGATCTCCCCCACCGCCAGTTCCATACTGGCAAGCAGACGCATGATCCGCAGGCGGCTGGGATCGGAAAGAGCGCGGAGGAGCGATTCAATCTGCATTGGCGATTATATATAAAGATAACTTTATATCTGCAAGTCGAATTGAGTTTGCGCGATGCGAATCCCTGCGTTAGCATCGCGCGCCTTGCCGTCCGAGAGGCGGCCATGATGCCATTGAAGAGGGATACTGATGAAAAAGATCGTTTATGCCGCGCTCGCTTCCGTCACCGTTCTGGCGCTGTCCGCGTGCGGCAGCTCGGACAAGGCCTCGGAAGATGCACAGGCCGACACGGTCGAAATGCCGGCGGACGAAGCGATGACCGAAAACGTCCAGGAACCGGCGGCTGACCCGAATGCGACCACCGACGCCGCACAGGCACCGGCAGATGCAACCGCCGAAAAGACGGACGAAACCGCCGAAGCCACCGATCCGACGGAAGCCGCCGGCGCCGCAGCCGCAGCTGCGGCCGCCGACGCCGCCGCTGCTGGCGCTGCTGCCGAATAAGGCGTTTTTCCGGTTTGGCCCTCGGCCGGGCACGGAAACAGGAAGCGGGTGCAACCTTCGGGTTCGCCCGCTTTTCTTGTGCGCCACGTAGACTATGATGGGCCGATGCAACACCGCCACCCTACCGCCCTTATCGCTTTTGCCATTCTCACCACCGCGCTGACCGCAGCCTGCGGCGATGCCGACAACGAGCCCGGTCCGGGCGGAGTAAGCATCGGGGAAGCGCGGGCGCTGGATGAAGCGGCGAAAATGATCGAAAGCCGCTATCCGCCCGCCAAACCCGCCACCACTGCGGATCAAAAGCGGGATGACACGGAAAAACCCGCGACACCGCAATAGCTGCGATCACACGATATTCCGGAGGATTACCGGAAGCGCTTCGAGATTGAAGACAGGAACAGTGCCCGGCGCCTTTTACCGGATCGCCCGGGTGCTCGCGATATGGAACACTGCCAGCGCACCGCAGGCCGTGCCGAACGAAAGCACTAGCGTGGCCATGCCGTACATGCCGAGCAGGGGATTGGCACCGCCGATCATCGGGCACAGGATCATGCCGCCCACCACGGCCCCAACCATGCCCACGGCAAGGTTGGTGGCGATTTCATAAGAGTCGTCGACCTGCCGGACGACGGATACCAGCCACCCGAGGGCCGCCCCCGTCACCACCAGCAGTATCACGGCCATCGCCATTCGCATTCTCCTTGCTTCGGAAAAACACGGTGGCGTCAAAAGTTCCGCGCCAAGGGCGCATAACATAGGATATGTTGCGTTTTTACCGCAGGGTCAGCCAACCCACCGCAAAAATACCCAGCACGATGCGATACCAGGCGAAAGGCGCGAAGCCCGAGCGGCTGACATAGGCGACGAACGCACGGATCACCGCCAGCGCGACGAAGAACGACACGGTGAAGCCGATGCCCAGTTCGCTCCAGCCCACACCTTCGCCGCTGGTAAGCTGGTGCCCCTTGTCGAGCAGTTCGAGCGTGGAGGCGCCGATCATCGTCGGCACGGCGAGAAAGAAAGAAAATTCCGCCGCCGTCTTGCGGTTGATGCCCATGGCCAGCGCGCCCATGATCGTCGCGCCCGAACGGCTGACCCCAGGGATCATCGCACAACACTGCGCCAGACCCACGCCCAGCGCCTGCCGCATCGGCAAGTCGGCCACTTCGACATAATCGCCCGTCTTGGCGACCTTTTCGATGGCGAGGATCGCGATCCCACCCGCGATCAGCGCCCAGGCCACCACCGACGGGCTGCCCAGCATGATGTCGATATAGTCCTTCAGCGCCAGCCCCAATACCGCCGAGGGCAGGAACGCCAGCAGGATATTGCGCAGGAAAGCCAGGCCCTGCGCTTCGAGCCGGAGCACCCCCATCCCGGCCCGCCAGAATGTGCCCCAATACTGCACCACGACCGCCAGGATTGCGCCGAGCTGGATCACCACGTTGAACATCGCCCATTGCTTGGCGTCGTAACCGAACAGTTCGGTGGCTAGAATCAGGTGCCCGGTGGAAGACACCGGAACGAATTCCGTCAGCCCTTCGACGATGCCAAGCAGGATAGCGGTAAGCGTGGTGTCCATGAATCAGCCAATATTGGAGGGGAATAGGTGCGGGTAAGGCATGCGGGGAACGGGCCCGGAAAGAGGGACAGGCCCGTTACCAGATATGCACGCGCTGTTCGGGCGGGAGATAGAGCGCATCGCCCGGCTGGACGTTGAATGCCTTGTACCAGGCATCCATGTTCCGCACGACGCCGTTGACGCGATATTGCTCCGGCGAATGGGGATCGGTCATCAACTGCTGACGCAGCGCATCGGGCCGGCTGGTCGAACGCCAGACCTGTGCCCAGGCGAGGAAGAAGCGCTGATCGCCGGTCAACCCGTCAATCACCGGGGCCTCCTTGCCGTTCAGCGACATACGATAGGCGCGATAGGCAAGGCTGAGCCCGCCGAGATCGCCAATGTTCTCGCCCAATGTCAGTTCGCCGTTGACGCACATCTTGCCATCATCGATCGGGCAATAGCCCGCATATTGCTTGACAAGCTTCTGCCCCAGTTCCTTGAACGCAGCCATATCCTTGGGCGTCCACCAGTCACGCAGCATCCCCGTGCCATCGGACTTGGCACCCTGATCGTCGAAACCATGGCCGATTTCGTGGCCGATGACCGCCCCGATCGCGCCATAGTTGACCGCCGGATCGGCCGATGCGTTGAAGAACGGCGGTTGGAGGATCGCCGCCGGGAACACGATCTCGTTGACCGAGGGGTTGTAGTAGGCGTTGACCGTCTGCGGCAGCATGAACCATTCGCTGCGATCCACCGGGCCGCCCAGCCGCGAAAGATCGTATTGCCAGCTCCACGCCGACGCCGCGACGCCGTTTTCCAGCGGATTGACCGGGCTGATCGTGAGCCCGTCATAAGTCTTGAACTTGTCGGGATATCCGATCTTGGTGGTGAACAGATCGAGCTTCGCCTGCGCTTCCTTCTTGGTTTCCGCGCTCATCCAGTCGTTGTCGGCCAGGCTCTGCGCCAGCGCCTTGCGCAGATTGCCGACCAGCGCATCCATTTCCGCCTTGTTCTCCGGCGGGAAATAGCGCGCGACATAT
Organism: Caenibius sp. WL; assembly: GCF_019803445.1. Lineage (NCBI taxonomy): Bacteria > Pseudomonadati > Pseudomonadota > Alphaproteobacteria > Sphingomonadales > Erythrobacteraceae > Caenibius > Caenibius sp. WL. Next base: position 639,628 of record NZ_CP081844.1, on the reverse strand, counting down.
TCGCGGCCCAAGGCTTCGCCCAACTGGCCCTCGGTCGCGCTGATGGCCCGTTTCCAACGCGGGCGCTGTTCTTCCTGCCCGCGCAGGGTCTTGCCGTAGAATTCGAACGAAGCCTGATCGATATCGCGCGGCAGCACATCCGCGCTGCCGGACAGGAAACGGGCCGCGCTCCACGCCTGTAGCGTCGCTACCGGCGTTTCCGGCAGCAGCTTGAGCATCGCGGGCAATCCGCCGCCGATCTTGCCCAGCGTCGCGGCGTCGAGACCCAGCCGTTTCGCTTCTTCCGCCGTCGGCGGCAGTTGCGGGACAAGAAATTCCTGCACTTTGCCGAGGCCCGCCGCATCCAGCATCGTCTGCAACGGGAAACCGCCGGTCATCGCATCGACTTCGGCCCGGGCCAGCTTGTGATAAGTCAGATCGCGATTGCGCGAAACCGCCCGGTCCCAAGCCAGTTCGGCGAACCGGTATTCCAGCGCGTAGACCGCCGCGGCCGCTTCCTCGGGCTTCTGATAGCCCGCCTTGCCGAGCAGAAAGGCGAGGAACGTGCGGTATTTGTCCTGAATCTCGCGCGATTTGGGATCGGTCTTGAGATAGTAATCCCGATCAGGCAGCCCGAGCCCGCCGGCACCGAGCCCCACCGCATAGCTGTCGGGCTTTTTCTCGTCGACTTCGATCCATGCCCCCAGGGGGGACGGGAAACCCGGCTTGCCGAACAGTTCGGCCAGCTTGGCCAGACTGTCCGCGGCGGCGATTTGTGCAAGATAGGGCCGCGCCGGGGCAAGCCCCGCCGCATCGATCGCATCCTGATTGAGATACGCGTTATAGGCGTCGACGATTTTCCGGTCGAGCGAGCCCGGCTTGTGCTTTTTGGCGACCAGTTCATCCACCAGGGCGCGGACATCGTGCTGCGATTTCTCGCCCAGCATGGTGAAGGCGCCGTAACGGCTGAATTCCGCCGGAATCGGATTGTTCGCGATCCATTTCGCGTTGACGTGGCCGAAGAAATCGTCCCCCGGGCGGATCGCCGGATCGATCTGGGTCAGATCGATGCCCCAGGTGCCGAATGTCATCCGCGGAACGGCGTCCTTGTTCGCTTCCGCCTTGTTCGGATCGGATTTGCCGCTTCCCGAAGTTTTCGCAGCGGCCCCTTCCTGGGCGGCAGAGGCGGCGGCGGGGACAAGCGAAACGAGGACAAGCGCGGTGCAACAAGCCCTGAGCAAGGCATTCTGGATCATGACGGGCCCCTCATCCAAAGGAAACGCTGAACCGCGCATGAAGCCGGATGCGCGGCCCGGCTTTCACGCCGGTATTCCCTGAAACTGCAGATTGGCCAGCCGCGCGTAAAGCCCATTTGCGGCGATCAGTTCGCCGTGACGCCCTTGCTCGACGATCTGGCCGCCTTCCATCACCACGATCCGGTCGGCGGCGCGCACGGTGGCCAGGCGGTGCGCGATGACCAGCGTGGTGCGATCGCGCATCAGGCGGTCGAGCGCCTGCTGCACCAGCCGCTCGCTTTCCGCGTCGAGCGCGCTGGTCGCCTCGTCCAGCAGCAGCACCGGGGCATCGCGCAGCAGCGCGCGGGCAATGGCGATACGCTGGCGCTGGCCGCCCGAAAGGCGCGCGCCACCTTCACCAAGGAATGTGTCGAGCCCTTGCGGCAGAGCCCTGAGGAAGCTTTCGGCATTGGCCGCGTGCGCCGCGTCCCAGATCGCATCGTCGCTCGCATCCCAGTTTCCGTAGCGCAGATTGTCGCGTGCGCTGGCGGCGAACAGCACCCCTTCCTGCGGAACATAGGCGATGCGGCGGCGGATTTCGGCCGGATCGGCGCTGGTCAGGGGCACCCCGTCCAGCCGCACCGTGCCACCCTGCGGATCGTAGAACCGTTCGGCAAGCTGGAACAGCGTGGATTTGCCCGCGCCCGATGGGCCGACGATGGCCACCGTTTCCCCCGGTTCGATCACCAGCGAGAAATCCTTGAGCGCGGCGGTTTCCAGCCGCGTGGGATAGCGGAACGTGACATTCTGGAACGCCAGGCTGCCGCGCGGCGGCACCGGCAGATCCTGCGGCCGGGCGGGCGGCGCGATATCGGGCTTCATGTGCAGCAGTTCGCTCAACCGGCTGGCCGCCCCTGCCCCGCGCAGCAGATCGCCCCACACTTCGGTCAGCGCGCCAAACGCGCCCGCCACGAGGCCGCCGGTAATCACGAACGCGGCAATCGTGCCGCCGGTGATCGTTCCTTCGGCAACCCCCACGGCGCCGCGCCACATCAGCAGGGTGATTGCCCCGAAGACCATGAAAATGATGATCGCGGTCATCACCGCACGAATCAGGATGCGCCGCCGGGCGGTGGCGAAAGTTCGCTCCACCGCACCCGCGAACCGTTCGCTCTCGCGCGCTTCCTGGTTGAAGGCCTGGACGATCTTCATCGCCCCCAGCAATTCCGACACGATCGCGCCGATATCGGCCACCCGGTCCTGGCTGGTGCGGGCGACGGATCGCAATCGGCTGCCGAACAGGCGCAGCGGCACCACCACCAGCGGGATCAGAATCAGCAGCCCGGCGGCCAGTTGCGGCAGAAGCACGAACAGATAGGCCGTGCCCCCGATGGCGATGATCAGATTGCGCAACGCCACCGAAACGGTGGTGCCCACCACCTGTTCGATCAGCGTGGTGTCCGCCGTCATCCGCGAGGCGATTTCGCTGGGGCTGTTTTCCTCGAAGAAGGCGGGGGCAAGGCGGAGCAGATTGGCCTGCACCTTGAGCCGGATATCGGCCACCACCCGTTCGCCCAGCCACGATACGAAATAGAACCGGCAGGCCGTGCCGATGGCCAGGACCGCCACGATGATCAGCAGGTACTGGAACCAGCGCCAGATATCCGCCGGATCGCCCCCGGCACCGAAGCCCCGGTCAATGATCAGGCGAAAGCCGGAAGGAATGGCCAGCGTCGCGGCGGCGGTGATGCACAAGGCCACGCCCGCCAGCGCCAGTTTCCCCGGATAGGCCAGCGCCGCCTGCCACACCATTTTCAGGGGCCCGAGATCGCGCGATGGCGGGGGTGCGGCCACCGCGTCCCCTTCTGCCGCGGGGTTTTCCACCGCAGGATCGCGCCGGGTCCGGGCGAAAAGCCCGCGACGTGGCGTTTTAGGCAGATTTCGCGCTGAATCCATCGTAGGCGCCAGTAAGGCCGCGCGCCCCGATAGGCAACGCCCTAAGCGTGGCCGGGACCGTTTCAGGCACAGAAAAATCGGACCTGGGGACAGAAATCGCATTCTGCTGCATTGCAACACCGGCAAATTCAATGCAGAATGTCACGAATCTGGCAACGACCGGATCATGCAGGGGAATCAGCTTTTGCTCTATAACCTCTACGAACTGCAGCGCGCGTATTTCAACGGCGCCAGTGCGATCGCCTCGATCGGGGCCGAACTGCTCACCAATCCTTCCAATCCGCTGGGCTATGTCGGGGTAGGGCGCGTGGCGGCGGCGGCGCTGGATGTGTTCGCCCACGCGGCCGCGCCGCGCGGCAAACCGGCGTTCGGCATTCACCATGTCACCGTGGATGGCCAGGAATATCCGGTCAGCGAACAGGTGGTGCATACCAAGCCGTTCGGATCGTTGCTCCGCTTCCGCCATCCGGGCCTGCCGGCCAACGCCCAGAAGCTGCTGATCGTCGCCCCGATGAGCGGGCATTACGCCACGCTCCTGCGCGGCACTGTCGAACGGATGCTCGAACGAGCGGAAGTCTATATCACCGACTGGGCCGATGCCCGCACGGTGCCGCTGTCCGAAGGCCGGTTCGATCTCGACGACTACATCGACTATGTGATCGAATTCCTCGAATTCCTCGGGCCCGGCACCCACATGATGGCGGTGTGCCAGCCTTCCGTTCCCGCTCTGGCCGCCACAGCGATCATGGGTGCGGACGGTAACCCCTGCCGCCCCGCCAGCTTGACGATGATGGGCGGCCCGATCGACACCCGCGCTTCGCCGACCGTGGTCAACACGCTGGCCAAGGAACGCCCGCTGGCGTGGTTCCGCAAC